>JAZRMU010000018.1:0-2550 GCA_045647785.1 Acutalibacteraceae bacterium | reverse complement strand
AATAAGCAGGGTTGTGGGCTTTAGGAAGGTTGAATAGTGCATCTTGGTAGCAATGGTGATGCCGAGGAAAATGGTGATAAGATTTGCAAGCACCTTTTGCGCGGTTTCGGAAAGCGAATCGAGCACGCCGCATTCGCGAATCAAGTTACCGAACATAAGGAAACCAACGAGTGCCACCGAAGCGGGTGCTACAAGACCTGCGATAACGGTGATAACTATCGGGAATAAAATACGGGTCAGCTTTGAAACCTGGCGGGGCTCATAGGGCATACGAATCATACGCTCTTTTTTGGTGGTTAAAAGTTTAATTACAGGCGGCTGAATAATGGGAACGAGCGCCATATACGAATAAGCCGCAACGGCAATTTCGCCCATATACTGGCTGCCGAGCTTTTGAGAAACAACAATAGAGGTAGGACCGTCTGCCGCACCGATAATAGCGATAGACGCCGCATCGTTAATCGGGAAGAACATTGATGCCATGCAAAGGGTGAAGAAAATACCAAACTGCGCCGCAGCACCGAAAATCATCAGCTTCGGGTTTGAAAGCACAGGTCCGAAATCTATCATAGCACCGATACCGATAAAGAGAATAAGCGGAAAAAGCTCATTCGCGATACCTGCATTATAAAGCACATCCAGCGCGCCCACTTCCATCTCAAGACCCTCGGCACCGCTCTCTAAAAGCGATGTGTATTCAGCCTTTGTGAGGTGGGTTACCACATCTCCGATTTTCTGGGTATACTGTGAAATAACACCCGAAAGCGGAAGGTTAACTAAAATTGCGCCAAAACCCATTGGCAGAAGCAGCGTCGGCTCCATTTCTTTCTTAATGGCAAGGAATATAAGCAGTCCACCGATTGCCCACATTACAAGCATTAAGGGGTTAAAATTTTGTGCAAGACTTTGTAAAATTTCGACCATAATTTTTTCTCCTTTTTCTATTTATAATGGTTAATAAAGCGCTTGCTAAAACACTTTTTAGTGTTTTAACAAACAGCAATCATTATAATACAAACTGCAAAGCTATGAATGCAGCATATATCGCAAGCATAGCTATTCCCTGCCAGCGAGCAAGCTTCTCGCGCACAAGGGTGGGAACGGTTAATATCAGCATTACCACAAACATAACAGGAATATCAATAACGAGCGAGGAATTAATGCCACCGATATAGCCCGATACAGGAACATTAAAGGGGTTAAGGGTTATAGCCGCGCCGCTAACGAGCACAAGATTAAACAGGTTAGCGCCGATAATATTACCAAGCGAGAGCGAGCCGTGTCCCTTTAAAAGGGCGGTGATGGCGGTAACCAGCTCGGGCAGAGATGTGCCGAGCGCAACAATGGTCAGCCCTATAACCTTTTCGGAAACGCCAAGGCTTTCGGCAATGAGGATTGCGTTATCAACAAGCAAATCAGCACCCACTGCAATAATAGCCGCACCAACAACGAGCAAAAGAATCTCCTTAATAAGCGGGCTCTTTTTTTCGTTTTCCTCGGTCTCCGACTCCTCAATTTCGGGAGCCTCGGTTGACATTGATTTCATTCGAAGCACGGTTGATACCATATATGCTGCGAATATGGCAAGCAAAACAATACCTGTAACCAATGAGAAATAGCCGGTAAGATATGCAATTCCCGAATAGAGCACAGCCGCGCCAAAAAAGAAAAGCACCGGCATTATAAGGCTTTTTCGGGGGGCTGAACCGGGCTTAATAGCAATTGTAATCGCTGCAATTAATGAGGTGTTGCAGATAATCGAGCCTATCGCATTACCGTATGCAATAGAGCCGCTGCCCTGAAGCGCCGCACCTGCCGACACCATAACCTCGGGTAGGGTTGTACCGATAGACACAACCGTAGCGCCTATAAGCAGCTCGGGCAGACGGAAGCGCCTTGCAATACCTGTAGCACCGTCAACAAACCAGTCGCCGCCCTTAATCAGCAGCACAAAGCCTAAAGCCAACAAAAGAATAGGAATTAACATAACAACCTCCCAAAAAAACAAAGACTCCGACCGCCTATGCAGTCAGAGTCTTGCTGTTTAATACAACTGCGGGCATAAACGCCGTTTTGACGCAGAAAGCAACACAAAATGTGCCAGCTACTCCCTCTATGACAAGAATATTATACCATTTCAATATATAAAAATCAAGCCCTATTTATATTGTATCCAAAAACGCTATAATTCGCGCCTACGATTTATTAATTTATTGACAGCGCACCGTTTATCCTCCGCAAAATAAATTGTTATTTCGTAGGGGCGACCATTGGTCGTCCGTAATTTTCCACCTTAATAAATTGGTGTATTGTAGGGTGGGGGCTTGCTCCCACCGCTTATCCTCCGCAAAATAAATTGCTATTTCGTAGGGGCGACCATTGGTCGTCCGTAATTTTCCACCTTAATAAATTGGTGTATTGTTGGGTGGGGGCTATGCCGCGTTAATCATTCACCATTTTATTTGGGTAAAAAAAACGGAGGGAGCAAGCCCCCACCCTACAATTTGTGAATTTATTGGCTGCGCGCCGTTCGGTGGGAGCAAGCCCCCA
>JAZRMU010000017.1:0-4369 GCA_045647785.1 Acutalibacteraceae bacterium | reverse complement strand
AAGTTCAATTAACAAAATACCCCTGATGCTATAGCATCAGGGGGTTGTTCTTTTTAATTAATCACAGCAAGGGTCCGGCTTTTTAACTGCCTTTTTCTTTAGTGCTTCGACTACATTATCGCCGATACCTGTGGTTTCGGTGAACATAGCATCATCGGTTACTGTGTTGACAACTTCCGTTGGAACGATAAGCTTCGCGGCAGTACCGTTAGACATATTAACGAGTGCCTCGTATTTTTTAAGCTGTAGCACGGCATAATCTGCGCCTGCTTCTTTTAATGCCTTAAGACCATCCGCCTCGGCCTGCTTGGCAAGTAAAATCGCCTTTGCCTCACCTTCGGCGCGGGCAATTCTGGCATCTCTCTCACCCTCTGCTGCAAGTATCATTGCCTGCTTATCACCCTCTGCTCTGGTAATAGCGGCTGCCTTATGACCCTCTGCCTGAAGCAATGTTTCGCGTCTATCACGCTCTGCCTTCATCTGCTTTTCCATTGCCGACTGAATTTCAGCGGGAGGAATAATATTCTTAAGCTCCACACGAGTTACCTTGATACCCCACTGGTCGGTGGCTTCATCAAGAATCGATGCCATTTTACCGTTGATAGTATCGCGGGAAGTGAGTGTACCATCAAGCTCCAATTCACCAACAATATTGCGAAGTGTGGTTGCAGTAAGATTTTCAAGAGCACTGATAGGATTGATAACACCGTAGGTGTACATATGAGCATCGAATATGCGATAGAAAACAACGGTATCGATCTGCATGGTAACATTATCCTTGGTGATAACGGGCTGCGGCTTCGAATCGATAATCTGCTCCTTAAGGCTTATTTTCTTTGCAATTCTTTCAAGCAGCGGAATTTTAAAGTGCAGACCTGCATCCCAAGTTTTTTCATACTTGCCCAAAAACTCAATTACATACTGATGTGCCTGCGGTACAATGCAAAGGCAGCGGAACAGTCCAAAAATGAGAATGGCTACAACAATAATAATAGCAATTTCCATAGTTTTTACTCCTTTAATATAAATTTATTTTACTTTAAGGCTCTGCAACTAAAAGTATTTTACAATAATAGTGTCTTTATAATTTTGACAATTTTCAACCGAATTATTAAATATTTATGGTTTTACCGGCAGGTATCTTGACTGCTGTTTCGTTCACGCTGACCCAAACATCTATAGCGCTTGGATTATAGATACTGCTTTCATCTGCCGCTACGCGCAAACGGTACAACGCCTGCATATAATCATAAATTTCGATATTGGTAGCGTACCATATCTTTTCATTATTCGCGAGCATTTTGCAAGCTTTCTCGAATTCAGCCCAGTCCTCCTCGGTGCGGAATTCGAAGGAATGTCCCCAGATATAAAGAAGTCGCGGATGATTGTCATCAAGATATTCTAAAAATCTCTCGGAAAGCGACACCGCGCTACTTTGATGGCAGGTCGGATGCCAGTGCATAAAATCCTTTGGAATATCAAAGAAATGTGTGTCCAGTGTAGTTCTCGCATAAACAATTCCGCATTTTTTAAGTATATCTATCGAACGGTCATCGTGATATCCTCCGGCGTACGCAAGACCGCAAACGGGTGCGCCTGTCTTTGCCTCAAGCGTTTTGCGATTAGTTAAAATCTCATCGATAATACTCATATCACTTGCAATATTTATTTTTATGTGATTTTTACCATGACATGCAATTTCATGCCCTTTATATGTATTATCAAAATCCTCATCGCCCACCCTAATCATACAGTCTGAAAGATTAAAGGTGCATTTCAATCCATATTTATTAAAGAGTTCTGAAAGTCGCATATCAACCGGTGCCCCATCGTCGAAGCTAAAGGTAACACAGTTATTTACGCCGCCGGGGAAACAATTAAAATTAATCATATTTTCACTCCTATAATATCAATATAAAACTAGCTATTCTATCGGCAAGTATTTTTGCCCTGCATCGTTTAGATGCAAGCTCATCAGAACGGTACATTTCCATTATCCTCGGCACACACGGCCGAATTCCCGAAATGCCCACAAATCACAAACGAAAAGCGAATAATATTCAGCAACCGCTTTGATGATGTTCACGAAATCGCGAAGCGACACGCCCTCTGTAAGGCTATCGCCTAATAAGCTGATACTTTTTACCTTTAATTTCCGTAATATCACCTTATTATGCGGTTAAATAATACTTCACCAAAATCTGAAGCAATGTATCGCGATCCACCTTACGGATAAGGCTGCGCGCATTGTTATGAGTTGTGATATAGGTGGGGTCCTCCGACAAAATGTAGCCCACAATCTGATTTATCGGATTGTAACCTTTTTCCTTAAGAGCGTCATACACCGCCACTAACACACGGCGGATTTCCTGCTCCTGCTCGTTTCCAAGTGAAAATGTCATAGTTTTATCATTCATAGCTGACAACTCTCCTTTTTATAAATTTAAATTTATTTGCGAAGCTCTGCGCCAGTTTTCTCGAGCTTTCCAATAATTTTTGCAGTTACTGCATCAATTTCCTCATCGCTCAAGGTGTTATCGGCGCTTCTGAGTGTTACGCTGAAGGCTACGCTCTTTTTACCCTCCGGAATTTGAGCGCCTGTGTAAATATCAAACAGCTCAATTTTCTCAAGAAGCCTTGAAGCACCCGAAGAAATTGCCTTTTCAAGTGTACCGATCGGCAAATCTATATCGCAAAGCATTGCGAAATCGCGCTCAACTGCAGGGAATTTAGGCAGCGGCTTATATACTGTTTTCTTCTTGTTTATGTTAAATAAAACATCCAGCTTGATTTCTGCTACATAAACGCGAGCATCGATATCATAGGCTGCGGCTACTGCGGGGTGAACCTCACCAAATACGGCGGCGGGTACATTATTCGCTTTCATAGCAGCCTGTCTGCCCGGATGCAGATACGGCTCTGTGCTGCGCTCAATATCAGTATGTGCTCCAAACAGCGCGAATATATCCTCTACTACACCCTTTAATGTGAAGAAATCCTCATCGCTGCCATAGAATCCAAGGGATAAGGTTGGAATTTCATCAGGCTGCTCGGTAATGGGCATAGCCTTTGGAACAAAGCGCTTGCTGATTTCAAAGAATCTGCCTGCTGCAATTTTTCGGTTAATGTTGGTTGCGAGCACGGTTAGCATACTGGTTATTAGCTGTGTGCGCATTACCGAATACTCATCGCCCAAGGGATTTAACAGTTTAATACCGTTTCTTCTCTCGTCCTGCTCATCGAGCATTAAGGTATCAATAGCCTTTGAGGAAATGAAGGAATAGGTTGCTATCTCATATCCGCCAACGCTGCAAAGATACTTCTTTATGGCATCCGCCTTAATTCTTTCGGGCAGCTTCCTTCCTCTTACGACATCGCCGCGCATTTTAGTGCCTACAATATGGTCGTAGCCATAAATACGCATTACCTCCTCTGCAAGGTCGGCAACACCCTCGATATCATCGCGAATAGAGGGAATGGTAGCAGTTAGTGCGCCGTCTTTTAGCTCTGCTCCAAGACCTAAAAGATTTAAAATTCTTATTATCTCATTTTCAGGAATTTCAACACCAAGCAGCGCTAAAAGCTTTTCGGTTGTAGTGGTTATTACGCGGGGAATGGGTAAAGACTCGTGTCTATCGATAACACCCTCAATAATATCACCTGCATCAAGCTCATAAATAAGCTGCAAAGCGCGCTCCATAGCATACTCGGTGTTAATAATATCAATACCCTTTTCAAAGCGACCGCTAGCCTCGGTGCGAATACCGAGAGCACGGCCTGTGTGGCGAATATTATCGCGCTTGAATTTTGCCGATTCCAAAAACAAATCCTTTGTATCATCGGTAATCTCGCTTTCAAGTCCGCCCATAATACCTGCAAGACAGGAAGGCACCTCGCCATCGGCGATTACAAGCATATCGGAAGTGAGGTTATACTCCTTGCCATCGAGGGTTGTTATGCTTTCGCCATCCTTTGCATTTCTTACAATTATATGCTTGCCACGAAGCTCATTATAATTAAATGCGTGCATCGGGTTGCCTGTTTCGAGCATTACAAAGTTTGTTATATCAACAATATTGTTTATGGGGCGCATTCCCGAAGCTAAAATAGCCTTTTGCATCCACTCGGGAGAGGGCTTAATGCGAAGATTCTTAACAACTCTGCCTACATAGCGCGGACAAAGCTCATAGTTTTCAACATCGATTTTAATATAATCGTTAATATCCTCGCCTACTGTTTTATATGCGGGTACGGGAGCTTTAAATTCTGTGCCGAGAACAACACCTATTTCCTTTGCAACACCCATAAAGCAGTTGCAATCGGGACGGTTTGCCGTGATTTTGAAATCGATTATATAATCATTAAGACC
>JAZRMU010000016.1:0-26392 GCA_045647785.1 Acutalibacteraceae bacterium | reverse complement strand
AAGACCGCCGGAAAGCGCACCTATAAGCCCATTTTCATTTACGGCCTTTTCCACACCTTTTGCAAGACTAAATCCAAAACCCGTAAGCGGCACAGTTGCTCCTGCATCGGCAAATCTTACTAACGGTTCGTAAATTCCAATGGCGGTGAGTGCCACACCCGACACAACATAGCCCGTTAAGATTCTCGCAGGCGTCAGTTTCGTTATATCAATTAAAATCTGTCCTACGCCGCATAGCAATCCGCCTATTAAAAAGGCTTTAACGCAAGGCAATACCCACTCATTAAACATCTCTATCCACCACTCCTCATCAATATCTTGTCCAAGGTCTGTGGTTTTATGTGGGCCTTTGCCTCCTTTGTTTGATTTTTTTGATTAGTTTTACTTTTTATCTATTTTGACCCAACAACCGCAAAGTGCAGATATACTCGCCACCGTTTCTTCGTACGGCATACATTTAAGTTTTATGGTGTTTGTATTTATATCTATATTCTTCGTTCTTTGTATAATTTTCATTTTACAGGTGCTCTCCCTGCGGTCGCGTGGCCACCTAACTATATCCACTATACCTATTTTCTTTGCATCACAAAACACTGTTCTAATAGCGGACCATCTGGAGCACCTTGCAATTACAATGTTTTCTACAATAATCGAACTGTGTTTTGAATTGTACTGCGCCAATCCAAAAAAATAAAAAACTATTAATAGGATTATAAACTCACTGAAGATAATAAATTCTCTGAACTGCGCAAAAAGCAGTGCTGTTATCAGTGATGCTGCCATCGATAAAAATAAAAATATTGTAGGAATTAAATAAAACCTTCTTTTTTGGCTCGGGTGCGGCTTTATTTCCTTTCCGCTTCCTTTCGCAGCACCAACCACAAAGCTAAATACAGTATTCCTTTCTCCCTCGGTTACAGACGGAACCAACACCGCCTTATCGGCTCTGCGGTTTCCGTAGCCCGCAATATTAACCTTCAAAAGATACCTTCTAAAAATACGCATAATCGGAGTTTGCTCCATTATTACTCCGTTAATATCCTCTGCACGGAAGTAAAAACGTTTTCTCGTAATCAAACCCTTCTGCACCTCTATGCAGTTACCGAGCTTTAATTTAAAATTTGCAGATTTAAAAAAAGATATTAAAAAAGCTATTCCGTAAAGCACAACAAGAATTATTGCCGCCGTGTTCACCGCGGGCGGGAAAATTCTATTTACAGCAGTAAGCTCATTTAACCTATCAATTACTACCTGCTCTATGGCCATTCCTAGTAAATCGCCAATGCGCTTGAGGGCGGGAACAGTAAACACAAGCCCGCTAAAAGCCGATGATACTGAAGCTGCCATAATCGCTACACACAATGGCGAAAACTTAAAAGTTGTTTTCGTGCCTTGCGTACCGATTTCCTGAAGCAGGGCTGCCGCATCAGCGTTATACATTCTAATTTGAAAATCCGCCTTACCTTTTATTCCCGCTACTGTACTAATTCTAACAACGGTACACCCAAATATTCTACCACGCAGGTCGGTTGTCGCTTCAACTACCGTTATTTTTTTGCACGGTATTTCTAAAATCTTGCGAAAAACTAGCCCGGACGTAAATTTTATACCACCTTGAGTCCGCCACACATAAGTTAATTTCCATTTTATGGTAACATATACAATTATTACCGCTATTCCGACCATTTCACTGAAAAGAAAAATAGGTTGCTCCTTGTTCATCATAGAATTCAGCGACAAGCGCGCAATAGGCAATAGTATAATAAAAAAGAATGGTGCAATAAAATCAAGCATCGATATTGGGTGAGCGCGATATCGCTTGCCGCTTGAATGCGCAGCGCAAGGCCGATAAAATTCATTTAATCCTACCCTGCGATTTGGGTGTTCGGGGTGCTTTTTTCTGTTGCTGCTGTTAGTTTTTTTCATCGCTCCCCAACACCTCCAGAATTTCGCAAATGTCTGCCTTCTGAAACTCCGGTGTAAAAATCGCGGTATGAGTTGCATGGAGCACAAGCGAAGAAACCCCCAGCCTTTCGGCAAGGGGTGTTGTTCTCTGTTCAGTATATAGCAATCGCGGATAGGGCAGAAATCGCTCGTGCTTAATCAGCACTCCACTTTCTATAATAAGTGCGTTTTCGCAAAGCAATAATCTAAAGCTCTTAAGATAAAGCGCCAAATAAACAAGTGCCGCCGACACTGCTATAATTATCGCCAATTTTATCGCCAATAAATAGGGTAACGCATAGCGCACAAGATGTGCGACTACTAACAGCACCGCGCCGACAGCGACAATTCTAATTTGCCAAAGGATTTTCGCGCGCTTGCTTGGAAAATAGGCCTTCACTCTATTCCCCCTTGATTTTCCTCCAATATTCGGCGAATTTCTGCTCGGTTGCATTGTCGCCAAAATTATAGTATCTGCGATTTTTAACCGTATCGGGTAGATACTGCTGCTTAACATAATGTTTATCGTAAGCGTGCGGATACTTATAGTGCTGACCTTTAATAATAGCATCTGCACCATCGTAGTGTTTATTCTGAAGTTGACGCGGAACTTCTCCCGCAAGACCTGCGCGAATATCCTCTGCCGCAGCATTAACTGCATCATGCGCAGTTACCGATTTCGGGCTTAAAGCGACCAGTATAACCGCGTTGGCAAGCGGTAATCGGGCTTCGGGCAGACCTACCTGCAGCGCAGTATCCACAGCCGCCTTGACAATGGGGATTATCTGCGGATAGGCGAGACCTACATCCTCATTAGCGCAAACGAGCAGCCTGCGACAGGCACTTTGCAAATCTCCCGCTTCAAGCAGCCTTGCAAGATAAAACACTGCTGCGTCGGGGTCGGAGCCGCGCATTGATTTCTGATATGCTGAAATTATATCATAATGCTCATCACCCTCGCGGTCATAACGCACAGAATTTCCCGCCAAGAGCTGCTCGGCGGTTTCATTATCGACTGTAACGCTGCCATTCGCCTCCTGTTTGCCCGTAAGCACGCAAAGCTCAAGCGTATTAAGCGCGCGGCGCACATCACCTGCCGCAGAGCGAGCGATTTTTGCTAGCGCTTCAGGTGTTATGTTAACCTCTGCTTGTTTTTCCTCGGAAATAAGTTTAACCGCTCGGGAAAGTGCAGTTTCTATGTCGTTTGCCAATAGCGGTTTAAATTCAAAGACGGTAGAGCGACTTAAAATCGCATTATAAACATAAAAGTACGGATTTTCAGTAGTAGACGCAATAAGCGTAATATCTCCGTTTTCGATATACTGAAGCAGAATTTGCTGCTGCTTCTTATTAAAATATTGGATTTCGTCCAGATAAAGCAAGATTCCGCCAACCGTTTCGATGGTATTAATACTATCAATAACCGCCTTTATATCGGCTGTAGACGCTGTGGTCGCGTTCATTCTATAAAGCTTCTTTCCGCTTTTTTCGGCAATAATGTTTGCAACCGTCGTTTTTCCGACACCCGAAGGTCCATAGAAAATAAGATTGGGTATCTCGTCCGATTCAATTATACGGCGAAGCGCCTTGCCCTCGCCCATTAAATGCTGCTGACCGCACACCTCTGCGGGGGTTTTTGGCCTTATTCTGTCCGCTAACGGAGCTTTCATAAACTGCACCTCTTTATTTTTTTGGTTTTTATAATATAACTGCCGCCCGAAACATAGATTTTATCGGTGGGATATTTATGAAAAAAGTAATTTTTATTAAAAACACATTTATTCTCTCGGCATCTGCACTGATTTTGCGCCTTGCAGGAGTTGCTTTTAAAATCTGGCTTTCTGCCCGCGTTGGAAGCGAGGCCATCGGGCTTTATCAGGTTTTAATGTCTGTCTATATATTTGCCGGCTCATTTGCTACATCGGGCATCAGCACTGCAGTAACCCGACTTGCAACCGAAACACTTATAAGCGGTGGCGGTGTTAGGAGGGTTGTCAACCGAGGAATTGTTATAACCCTTTGTGCTGCGGCGGTTACTTGCTCGTTGCTTTACTTGGGAGCAGATTTTATTGCCGCACGCTTTATCGGCGACCCGCGCGCGGAAGTGCCCTGCCGATTTATGTCGCTTGGACTCATTTTTATGGGTCTCTGCTCTTGCTTGCGAGGATATTTCTTGGCTCGGAGAAACGCACTCAGCTCCTCGCTATCTCAAATCATCGAACAGATTGTTAGAATTGCCATTATTTCTGTTCTAATAACTAGATTCGGCAGTCTATCAGTAACTGCCGCCATTTGCGCTATAGTCGTAGGTGATGCCGCGGCAGAAGCCGCCTCGGCAATCTTTTTATGGGTGCTGTACCGACTCGATATAATGGGGCGCAATGACACCTCCTTTAAAGGGGACGGCACAACGAAAAACTTACTTAAAATTGCAGCTCCAATAAGCTCCGGTAGATATTTAAGCACTCTGCTGCGTTCAGCAGAAAGCAGTGCGGTGCCGCAGCTGCTAATCCGTTACGGTTATTCCTCCGCAGAAGCGCTTTCGCTATTCGGCGCACTGCGCGGCATGGCGCTACCTCTATTGCTTTTTCCATCGGCAGTGCTCAGCGCAGTTTCGCTGCTATTAATACCCGAGCTTTCAGAGGCACGCACCAAGGGCGGCGCATTGGCTGTTAGAAACACCGTTTCCTCGGTGCTCAAAATCACAACGCTGCTCTCTTTTATTGTGGGCTCTGTTTTCTGGTTTTGCGGCGAAAAGCTTGCCGAGCTTCTATATAACGATGCCTCCGTCGGCACCTGCGTTAAGCTTTTAGCGCCCCTAACGCCGCTAATGTACATCGATAGCATCGCCGATGGAATGTTAAAGGGACTTGATAAGCAATCAGCCGCCTTTCGATACGCTATTACCGATTCGGGGCTACGCCTTTTACTGGTTTTCTTAATTCTGCCACGCTACGGCTTTGGAGGATTCGTTTTTATTATGTATTTAAGCAATATACTAACCGCCGTCTTGCATTTTAGACTGCTTATAAAAACAGCAAAATTAAAACTTAATATTACCGAGTTTTTAATTTTACCTCTACTTTACAGCGTGTCTGTCTGCGCTATATTATCGGTCGGTCTGCGTCTTCTGCCGCTGGCCTTACCGATATATGTAATCGCTTTTTGCACGCTGTCTGCTGCACTATATTTATTGGCACTTTATGCTTCGCAGCTAATAACTCGCGAAAAGCTGCACCTTTAGCGCGGCTCTCGAGAAATAATTTCAAAATTGCGCTCAATGACCGCTTTTCCTCGCCAATTATAGGCTCTGCCAGCGCGGTCCTCCTTGGGAGAAAAGCAATTTCTGTATCCTTCTATGAATTCTTTTATATAGGTTACTTCCGCGTTTTTGTTCATAGGGCAGCATTCACTGCACAAATCGCAGCCCCAACAGCTGCCTGACTGCCGAATTCTACTGATTTCGGTGTCGTTCAGCTCCCTTTTTTGCTGGTTTACAGCCGATAGGCAGTTCTCCTTATCAGTAATGCTACTGCAGACCGAAATGCAGCGTCCACAATCGAGGCATTTTTCTCCGCCTTTATCGGGAGCTAGTTCTAAATCGGTTACAATTTCACCTAAAAAGACATAGGATCCATATTTTTCGTTAATTAAAAGACCGTTTCTGCCAAGGCGGCCGAGTCCCGCTTTGTTTGCAGCGAAGACCTCGGGTATTGGCGAATTATCGGTAAATGCCTCAAATTCATATTCGGGAAAGAAGCGATAAAGTGCGTCGACTGCCTTTTGCAGCATTTCGCCAACTATCAGATGATAATCGGGCACTGCGGCATAACGGCTGATATTTTCAGGCGGTGCCTCCTGTACTTTGTATGGAAAGGCCATAACTATAATACTTTTAGCACATTTTGGAAGCCTTTGGCTGGCACGGCAGGGTAATAATCTATCGGTTACCGCCAAAAAATCACATACCGCCCATTCAAAAATGCCGTTCTCCGCTAAAATTTGCTTAATTTTAGCCTTCATTAGCGTATACCTTTAAAAAATTCTGTCAAAACCTCGCGGCATTCATTTTCACATATACCGCCATATACCTCGGGCGAAAAATGATAGGGCAGACTTACAAAATTTGCAACCGAGCCGAGTGAGCCGAGTTTTGTATCATAAGCACCAAACACAACAGTAGCAATTCTCGCATTAATAATTGCACCGCTGCACATAGGGCAAGGCTCAAGCGTTACATATAGCTCTGCATTATCAAGCCGCCAGTCGCCAACACTTTTGCAAGCCTCCTCGATAGCAAGAATTTCTGCGTGAGCAACGGCGTTTTTATCCTTTTCGCGGCGGTTTCTGCCAACGCCGATAACCTCACCGTTAAGTACAACTACTGCACCGACCGGCACATCGCCGTCTTCCATAGCCTTGCGCGCTTCTATGAGCGCTAAATCCATATATTTTCTGTCCATTTTTATCTCCTGTAAGCAAAAAGCGACCAAAAACGGTCGCTTAAATTTTATCGCACAAAAAACGCAATCAATATTGCTGCAACCGTGCTTATAATAATTGCAGGTGAGGTTAAAAACCAAAGGATTTTTTTAGCATCGCTTATTTCCCCGCTCTCAAAACTTAAATATCCGCTATCCTTTTTCTGCAATGCGATTACCGAAAGTATAGATAACACAATAAGCCCGGCAAAGCACCCTATCAACAGGAGCGATGCCACAATATCGTTAAAAGAGATGTACGAAAAAACGACTGAAATCAAATTATTTATAAAATGCACCGCTATTGCAGGCCAAATGGAGCCTGATTTTACGGTTATATGACCAAGAATCAGTCCCACAACAAAGGCGAATACTATCTGCTCTGCCGACGCATGCATTATTCCAAACACAAAAGCTGATGCGAATATTGCAAAAGCGTCGCCAAAACGGCGAAAAACACCCAATACAATTCCACGCATAATGAATTCCTCTAAAAAAGCGGGGAAAAACGCCGTCGAAATAACGACTGCAAGCATTCCTAGCCCACCCTCGGGCAGTTTTGCCGCATTGCTTGGAAATTCAATTCCGAAAATCTCGAAAACTGCGCCGCCAAGGTTTGTTGCAAAGCTTGAAAATAGGCAAACTCCCGCACCTACGCCAACCGAAAGCCAAAAAGTACCCTTTTTGGCTGCTTTCAACGGTATTTCAGCTGTTGGTCGGAAGCCTTGCGCCTTTGCAACAACCACAAATGGCACGACAAGCATAATTGCGGATATTAAAATATGAAATATTTGCGAAATGAATGGGTGATTAGCAAAATTAAGCGCCACCTTTGGGGCGATTCCAAAAAGTCCGGTTATTCTAAAATAAATATTCCCCCAAAAGCACATAACTGCAAACAAAGCCAAAAGACCTAATCCGCAGACTAGGGAAAGCCTGCGGATTTTATTTTTTTCTAAAACCTCCGGGGGAATCTCAAGAGAACCGCTGTAATCAAAAAACTCCTGCATTTATTACTCCTCTGCGGTATCATTTTGCTCGTCGGTTTCTATTTCGGGTGCTCCGACATCGGCAGCATCTACATCAGCCGCCTCGGGCAGGTCGGTGATTTCGTTCTCATCGTGTTCAGACACAACTGCCGAAAGAATCACAACACCCTCTGTTACCTTCTTAACCCTTACACCCTTTGCAGGACGGGCGAAGGTGCTTATTTGTGCGGCAGGAACACGGATGATAACACCATCAGACGCTATCATAATAATATCCTGCTCATCATTAACAGCGAGCACTGCTGCAACATCACCGTATTTTTCGGTGCGGTAGTTTGTTATACCCTTACCGCCGCGCGACTGAAGTCGGTAATCAGCAATATTGCTCTTTCTTCCGTAACCCGTTTCAGTAACGGTGAGAAGAACCGTGTTTTCATCACAAATACTCATTGCCACAACCTCGTCGCCCTCGCGCAGCTTAATAGCGCGAACACCGTGCGCCGAACGACCCATTGGTCTGGCATCATTCTCATCGAAATGAATTGCCATACCCTTTTTAGTTGCAATAATAAGCTCATTTTCGCCGTTTGTAATGGCGGCGAATGCCATTCTGTCATCCTCTTCGAGAGAAATTGCTATTATTCCCGTTTTGCGAATGTTAAGGTAGTTATCAAGACTAGTACGCTTGATAGTACCGTTTTTAGTTACAACAACAAGATAATGATTTTCATCCATTTCGTTGCAGGGCAGAATTCCGCAAATTTTTTCGCCCTCCATTAATGGTAGAATATTAACTAAATTCATACCCTTTGAGGTACGGCTGCCCTCGGGAATTTCATAAGCCTTAAGTTTATAAACGCGACCGAAGTTGGAAAGCATGAGCACATTATCGTGTGATGAACAGATAAACATACTCTCGACTATATCATCTTCGCGGGTAGTCATACCGCGAATACCTCTGCCACCACGATTTTGTACCTCATATTCATCACTCGGCATACGCTTAATGTAGCCGTTCTGCGTTTTGGTTAGAACAACCTGCTCGCGCGGAATGAGATCTTCAATATCAACCTCGCCCGAAACGGCAGTAATCTCCGTGCGGCGGTCATCGCCGAACTTATCGCGAAGATTAAGCGAATCGGTCTTGATAATATCGAGCACTTTTCTGTGGTCGGCAAGAATTTCCTCGCACTGCTTTATAAATGCGCGTTTTTCCTCAAGTTCCTCCTCAATTTTCTGTTTTTCAAGACCCGCCAGTTTTCCAAGCTGCATCTGAACAATAGCGGTGGTCTGAACATCATCAAATCCGAAACGCTCTGCAAGGCGCTCCTTGGATTCAGGTATAGTTTTAGAGGAACGGATAATAGCGATTACCTCGTCTATAAAGTCGATAGCCGTCTTAAGTGCCTCTAAAATATGGGCACGCTCAAGGGCCTTTTTCATATCAAAACGAGTTCTGCGCTCAATAATTTCACACTGGAAATCAATGCTGTTTTGCAGCATTTCCTTTAAGGTAAGCTGCTGCGGCTTGCCATTTACAATCGCAATAAGATTTGCGCCAAAGGTTGTTTGTAGCTCGGTGTAGGAGAAAAGCTTGTTGAGTACAACCTGCGGATTTGCATCACGCTTAATATCAACAACAATTCTAATACCGCCATCGCGTTTTGAAGAAAAGTCAACAACATCCTCAATACCCTCAACACGCTTTTCACTTGCCAAATCGTAAATCTTTTTAACAAGAGCTTCTTTTCTAACCTTGTAGGGAATTTCGGTTATAATAATGCGGAACTTACCGTCGCGCTTTTCCTCTATTTCGGTTTTACCGCGAACAATAATCTTGCCCTTACCGGTAGCATAGGCAGCGCGAATGCCACTTCTGCCCATAATGATGCCGCCTGTCGGGAAATCGGGACCTTTAATATACTGACAAAGCTCATCAAGCTCTGCATCAGGGTTATCAATAAGGTGGCACATAGCATCGATAGTCTCGCTTAAGTTGTGCGGCGGGATTTCGGTTGCCATACCAAATGCGATACCGCTTGAACCATTGACAAGCAGCTGCGGGAAGCGCACAGGTAAAACTGTGGGCTCCTTTAAACGGTCATCATAGTTAGGAACAAAATCAACCGTATCCTTCTCAATATCATCAAGCATATTGAGAGAAAGTCTATTCATTTTAGACTCGGTATAACGGTATGCGGCGGCAGGGTAGCCATCGATATTACCAAAGTTTCCGTGTCCATCTATAAGCGGATAGCGAAGTGAGAAATCCTGCGCCATACGCACCATTGCTTCATAAACAGAGCTATCGCCGTGTGGATGTTATCTACCGAGCACAGCACCAACTGTATCCGCACACTTACGGTATGCCTTATCGGGTGTCAGATTATTCTCATACATTGTGTATAAAATTCTGCGATGAACGGGCTTTAAGCCGTCGCGCACATCGGGTAGTGCGCGGCCAACAAGTACGCTCATTCCATACTGAAGCATACTACTTTTAACTTCATCTACGATTTCAACAGGTAAAATAGTGGTTTCTTCGCTCTCGGGCCAATAAACCTTTTCTTGTTTTGCCATTTTTCACACTCCCCTTTCTTAAATATCAAGGTCTGTAGCAAACACAGCGTTTTCCTCAATAAACTGCTTTCTGGGTTCAACCTCTTCACCCATAAGCATTGTAAAGGTTTCGTTTGCCAATTCTGCATCTGCCATAGTAACACGCAAGAAGGTTCTGCGTTCAGGATCGAGCGTTGTTTCCCAAAGCTGGTCGGGATCCATTTCACCAAGACCTTTATAACGCTGAACATCGGCTGTGCCGCCTAATTTTTCTATATATTCTGCCTTTTCTTCCTCGGTAAATGCATCAAAACGCTGCTTACCCTTTGATACGCGGAATAGCGGCGGCTGTGCTAAATAAATATGTCCTGTTTCAATAAGCTGGGGCATATAACGGAAGAAAAATGTAAGTAAAAGTGTTCTGATATGGCTACCATCAACATCGGCATCGGCCATAATAACAATTTTATCATAGCGAAGCTTTTCAATATTGAAATTTTCACCTATTCCGGTACCCAGCGCCACAATAACAGGTGTCAACTTATCATTGCCGTAAACCTTATCATCGCGTGCTTTTTCAACATTAAGCATTTTACCCCACAACGGCAGAATTGCCTGATATGTAGAGTTTCTACCCTCAACAGCTGAACCGCCTGCTGAATCACCCTCTACTATAAAAATTTCTGTTTTTGTGGGGTCATCAGATATACAGTCCTTTAATTTTTCCGGCATACGGGTTTTACCACCAATACCTGCTTTGTTTCTTGAAGCATCTCTTGCCTTTTGAGCTGCCTCGCGAGCATTTGATGCTGCTATCGCCTTATCAATAACAATTTTAGATTCAGCCGGATGCTCCTCTAAATACTGATAAAGCTTATCGTTAATTATATTTCTAACCAATGTACCTATTGAGGTGTTACCAAGCTTTGCTTTGGTCTGGCTTTCAAACTGTGCATCGGATAGCTTAACCGATACAACGGCTACCAAGCCTTCCATAATATCCTCACCCTTAAGGTTATCGGAATCTACCTTTAGCTTTTTAAAATCATGTGCGTATTTATTAACTACGCGCGCAACAGTTTGACGGAATGCCTGCTCGTGAGTACCGCCATCAATAGTATGCAATGTATTTGCAAATGACATTATTTTATTATCATAAGCGGTAGACCAAATGAGCGCTATTTCAGCCGATTCATCCTCTTTTTCGCCTGATAGATATATAACCTCGCTGTTAAGTGGGTCTTTCTTTATACCCTTTAGCAAGAAATCAACATAGGAGCGAATACCACCCTCATAATAAAACTCATCGTTTCGGGGTTCAAAAACATCTGTGCGAAGGTCTTTAAGCTCTACACGAATACCCGCATTAAGAAAAGATTGCTCGCGAAGTCTGTTTAATAGAATATCATAATCATAAGTAGTAGTATCTGTAAATATTGTGGGGTCGGGCTTAAATGTTACAACAGTACCGGTTTTATCAGTCTTTCCTATAATTTCAAGCTCGGTTACAATATTACCCTTTTCGTATCGCTGCTTATATATATTTGTTCCGTCGCTAACCTCAACCTCGAGCCAGGATGATAATGCATTAACAACCGATGCACCAACACCGTGTAATCCACCTGATACCTTGTATCCACCACCGCCGAATTTACCGCCTGCATGTAGAATTGTAAATACAACAGTTACTGTGGGTATTCCTTTTTGCGGGTTTATACCAACAGGTATACCACGACCGTTATCTGTTACCCTTACAATACCATCATCAAGCAGCTCTACTGTAATTCTATCGCAATAGCCGGCTAATGCCTCGTCAATTGAGTTATCCACTATTTCATATACAAGATGGTGAAGACCTCTCTCTCCCGTTGAACCAATATACATACCGGGACGCTTACGAACTGCCTCCAAACCTTCTAATACCTGAATGGAATTTTCATCATAATTTTCAGTTACTACCTGATTTTTAATTTCTTCAGACATTTTTTTCTTTCCTTTTCTTTTTATTTATTTTCATTAATAAAATTACTGCTTCTCTTAAGTAGAGTTACAGAGGATATTTGTGAAATATAAATTTTATTTTCTCGGCATTTAGGTTTTGCGCAAACAACAAAGGATTTTGGTAATTCATAGCTGACAGTTACCGTTTGCCCCTTTTTTTCTGCTAAATTTAAATATTTCCTTGTATGCCTTGATACAGTAGCCGTGTCTAAATCGAAAATACCTATAATATCTTCGTCTTTAATAACTGTATCTTTACCTAAATGTAAATACATTAAATAATTTCTCCGTTTTTAATAGTAATAAATTTACCTTTATTTAAAAGCGTGAAAATTTCATCCTCACAGCAGGTTATAAAAACCTGCCTGCCCTTTATTTTATTAAGAATATAGTTTTGACGGCTTTTATCTAACTCGCTCATAACATCATCTAATAAAATAACAGGATTTTCACCCGATATTTTTTTTATAATTTCAGCTTCTGCCAGCTTTAAAGATAATGCAATACTTCTTTTTTGACCCTGGGAAGCATATTCCTTTGCTCCCATATTATTTATCGTAAATAATATATCATCTCTATGTGGACCAATAGAAGTAATACCTCTGTATTTATCCGTTTCTCTTGATATTTTAAGCTCTTCTAAAAACGAATTTTTAACTGTTTTTTGATAATTTAAATTAAAAATTTCTTTATTTTCAGAAATACCTGAATATATTTCCCCTGCAAATATTTTAAGCTGTTCTATATATTTTTCGCGATATTTAATTATTTTTTCGCCCTCTGCCGCTATTATTTTCTCAAAATCATCAAGTAAAAATGATAAAGAACCGTCTTTTATAGAATCCTTTAAAATATTATTTCTTTGTTTTACAGCTCTGCTGTATTCCCTTAAAATATCAACATATTTTGGATATAATTGTCCAATTGCTGTGTCTAAAAATTTTCTTCTTTCGTTTGGTCCACCCGAAATAAAATTTAAATCAGCAGGTGAAAAAACAACGGCGGTAAAGTTTCCTACATATTCGCTTATATTTGAAATATTTTTTCCGTTTATTTTAATTCTTTTTTTATCTTTTATTTCAATTTCAGCTTCTTTTTCTATACCTTCTGATATAAAGGATAAATATAAATCGGCTTTTTCTTTATTTTTTTTAATTGCCTCGTTATCTTTTATACCTCTAAAGCTTTTAGCACCTGTAAAAAACCAAATAGCCTCAATTAAATTTGTTTTACCTTGTGCATTTTCACCGCAAATAACATTTATATTTTCATTAGGATTAAAATATATATTTTCTATATTTCGAAAATTTTTAATTTTTATATTATTAACAATCATTTTATTAAAAGAATTATATCTTCTATCTCTACTTTATCGCCTATTTTAATTTTCTTTCCACGCTGGGTGCAGATTTCTCCGTTTACCTTCACCAATTCGTCTTGAATAAGCATTTTTGCGTGTCCTCCGGTACTTGCTATTCCCGAATATTTTAAAAGCGAATCAAGCTTAATAAAATCATCTTTAATTGTTATAATTTTTTCCATTATCTTAACCTCATAGGCATAATCATATATAAAAATTCGTCTCCTTCAGCAGGTTTAATAAGAACACCTGCACTCGGTCCTGAAAATTCAATTTTAACGGTATCACTTTCTGTTGCCTTTAAAGCTTCAATTAAATAACGGCTGTTAAGACCTATTTCAAATTCTTCACCCTCTAAAGAAACAGGGAAATTTTCGGTTGCACGACCAACAGATGAAGTACAACTGAAAACAATATTATCCTCTGTTAAAACACAACGGATTGGGGTTGAAAAAGTATCATTAATAACAAGGCTTATTCTTTCAATAGTATCAATAAGCTCGCGGGTTTTAACAAAAATTCTCTGCTTATATGTTTCGGGAACAGTTTTATTATAATCAACAAATGTACCCTCAAGTAAACGAGAAATAAATGTATAACCGTTTGTATTAAAGCTTATAAGATTATCGCTTATCGAAATTTCTACATCTTCGTTATCATCATTGATAAGCTTTACAAGCTCTGCAACTGCTTTACCTGTAATAATAAGATTTGCTTCATTATTAATATTTAATTTTTCAGTACGAATAGCTAAACGGAAGCCATCTATAGCAACAAATTTAACCGAGCCTTCACTTACTGTTACATTTATACCTGTGAGAATTGGTCTTGTTCCCTCATTTTGAGCAACAGCAAAAATTGTGCGGCGTACCATATTTTTTATAATTTCGCCACCAAGCACAATTTTATTTTTTTGAACAACACTGGGCATTTCCGGAAAATCAGAGGAAGCCATACCCATAATATCAAAATTTGCAGCACCTGATTTTATATGGCACATTAAATGATCATCTGTTGAAATTTCAACGCTTAATCCATCCATTCTTCTTAAAATATCAGCAAGAATGCGAGCATTTATAACAATATCTCCCTCTTGCTCTGTAGAAGCATAAATTTCTTTTTTTATTCCCATTTCAAGATTATAGCTTATAAGGGTTGCTTTACCCATTTCGGCTGAAATTAAAATACCCTCAAGAACCGGTAAACTTGTCTTAGAAGAAACAATACGGGAAAGGTGATTTACAGCCTCTAAAAATTTTTCACGCTCAATAGTAACCTTCATTTTAATTACTCCTCGTTTTTAAAAAGTTTTCTTTAAAATAAAATAAAAAAATAGTAGTTATAGTAGGTATGGTGGATTTCGTGGAAAACCCTTTTTTACCCTTTATTTTAAAGGATAAATAGATGTCGAAAACAATGTTTATAAATATTGGTAAAAAATAGGATAAAAAAGTTATAAAACATAAAAAGGAAAATAAACGGTTAATAATTAATAAGTATGTGGATAACTATTCCGCCTTTAAATTACGAATTATTTCCTCTATAACATCCTTTTCATAAGGTTTTTCCTTTATATATTTCTCTGCTTGAGAAACATTGTGTAAAACAGTTGTATGGTCTCTTCCAAAACTTTCACCAATAGCTTGATAGGAAAGCTCTGTAGTTTCACGGGCTATATACATAGCAATTTGGCGGGCTAAAACTATTTGAGCGGGGCGACGGTTTGAGAGAATATCATTTTCGGATACCTTATAACACCTTGCAACCTCTTCTATAATTCTTTCAATTTTAATAGGCTCCGGCTGGGTATCATTAATAACATCGCGAATAAGATTGTTAAGCACCGATACGGTTGGTATCTTATTTTCCATTTTTATATAAGCCAACAGATTTTTAACAACGCCCTCTAATTGCCTTGCATTAGAAAATATTTTTTTAGAAATCTCATAAACAATATCATCGGGCAAGGTAATTCCCATTTGTTCTGATTTCTTTTTAATAATACCAACGCGGGTTTCAAAGTCTGCAGGGGTAATATCAGCAGAAATACCGCCTTGAAGTCTTGTTTTGATTCTTTCTTCGAGAGTTGCAATAGATTTAATAGGTCTATCAAGAGTTACAACAATATGTTTATTCTTTTCTTTTAGTGCCTCAAAGGTGTTAAAAAATTCCTCTTGGCAAAATTCTTTACCTGCAATAAATTGAATATCGTCAATAAGCAGCATATCCACATTTCTGTAGCGGTTTTTAAAATCGTCCATACTACCAAGACCAAGCTTACCCTCTTTAAGAGCATTTACAAGCTGATTTGTAAACTCCTCACTTCGAACATAAACTATTTTCTTTTCGGGGTTGCGGCGCAAAACCTCATTTCTTATAGCTATCATAAGATGGGTTTTACCAACACCCGACGGACCATAGATAACAAGCGGGTTATAATGCATTGTATCTTCCGGATTTGTAGCAATAGCCATTGCTGCGGCGTGGGCATAACGATTAGTTGCCCCAACGATGAAATTATCAAAGGTATAAGAATCTTCGTATGTTGTGGGAGCAGGTGTTTTCTTTTCCTGACCATTTTCATCTTCTACAACAATTTTTATATCCATTTCAACGCCCATTATTGCCTTAAGATTTTCCTTGAGCATAGGAATATATGTAGCGTCAATTATTGATTTTTTATAGGCGGAGTAGATACCGAGAGTAAGGGTATTATCCTTCATATCTAAAGGATGCAGATCCTTAAACCAAACATTAAAAGCTATTTCGGTAATGCTTTCTTTACAAAGGTCGCTAACGGCTCCCCAAATGTCATTTAGCGATTCTATTTCCATCTTTTTCTTCCTTTCTTTTAAAGTGAAAAATTTATCCCTAATATACAGCAATATTATAACATAAAAATTTAAAGTTTTCAACTATAATATAATATCATTGTTAATAAATATATATATTTATATAGGGTTTTTAAAAATAAAAAATCCCAAGCGTTTTTTGCTTGGGATTAAATTATTTTATCTGATAAAACGGGATAAGTCTTTTTTGTGTTTTTTAACTCTTTCACGCAGATTAAATTCATTAAAGGCTGCAAAATAAAAAATTCCGAGGAAAATAGCAACACCAAAAACAGTTATGTGATTTGAGTTAAAGGAGTGAAGCCGTTCGCCCTGTCCAAAAATAAAAAGCAAAATATGTGGCAGACTACTGCACACACAGGAAAGAAAAGATAAAACCCAAAGCGGCAGAAGCCACCTTTTTGCCTTGACGGATTGAACATTATTTGACAAATAAGCAACATGTAAAAGGAATATAAGCACACATAGAAGTGCAATAATATCAAAAACATGGTCTGAAATAACCGCCATTTCGGTATAGAAGGCGAAGAAAAACACAGTTCTTAAAATCCAATAAATAAGCGCAGCTACCGAGAAAAGAGGAAAAGAGTTGCCGCTTTTCTCGCGTATGGCAGATAAAAAGTCAAGAGGGTAAAAATAATTAACCGCTTCAAGTAAAGACACTGCCGCCGTAGCAACACCGAAAACAAAAAAGAGGATGCTTTGTGGTATGCCGAGTGAAAATTGGGTGGGGAAGAAAATCAAATCAAAAATTATGAGAGAGGTTGCGAGAAAATAGCCGATTGCTAATAAAAAGCTTGTTTTTGGATACTCGGCTGCGGTTTTTTGCTCGAAAAAAGCGAAAACAAACGAAATTAATAAAAAGGCAAAAATAACAATACTGAACTCCGTGCCTATTTTTTCGTATCCTGTCTTAAAAAAGCCTGTTTCCGGATCGCCACAAAAGAAAATTTGCAAAATACGAAGCAGAGTGAAGCAAACGGTAGCCGCAAGCGATAAAATAGCAGTTTTTTTGAATGGAATTATCATAAAATCAACTCTCTAAACGAATTAAAATATTGTTTTCTTAATATAAATATAATAACAAAAAATTGCGAGGAAATCAATGAAAAATATTTATGTTATAATTTCGCTGACCCTTATATTTTTTATGCTGCTGCTACCACTTTTATCCATGTCGGGAGAAGCAATGGAAAAC
The DNA here is from genome assembly GCA_045647785.1 of Acutalibacteraceae bacterium. Taxonomy (GTDB): domain Bacteria; phylum Bacillota; class Clostridia; order Oscillospirales; family Acutalibacteraceae; genus SIG565. The sequence goes on along the minus strand of JAZRMU010000016.1, from coordinate 9,008 downwards.
CAGCAAAGCACCCTTAAAACGGGCGGTATAGGGTTGCTTGAAGCTCAAAATAAAGAAAAAATAAAGGTGAAAATAAGCGAAAGCGGAGAGATAAAGGAAATTGAAAAAAATGATTATATTTTAGGCGTATTAGCAGCCGAAATGTCGGCAAATAGCCCGACAGAAGCCTTAAAAGCACAGGCTGTTGCGGCATATTCCTTTATGCTTGTGAGAATGGGTGAAAACAGCCAAAATGATTACGATATAACCGACAGCTATTTAACCGACCAGCACTATATTGATGAGCAAAAGCAAAACGAAAAATGGGGCGAAAAGGCCGCAGAAAATCGTGAAAAATTAAAAAATATAATAAAAAGTGTGGAGGGGGAATACCTTTGCTTTGAGGGGAGTCCCGCACTTGCGCTTTATCATGCTATTTCGGGCGGAAAAACAGAAAGTGCAAAGGATGTTTACGGCAAGGATTATCCCTATTTAGTTTCACGCGATAGTCTTGGAGACCTGTTTGCTGCGGGTTATCAAAGCACAGTAGAAACAGATATAGGCGAATTTTGCCAAAAGCTCGGAGTAACCGAGAAAGAAGTGGGAAGGCTAGAACAAAGTTGCCGCGAAAACGGCTATGTAGATACCGTTAAAATAGGGGAAAAAAGCTTTTCGGGCAGAGATATCAGAACAATTTTTTCATTGCGCTCCGCAAATTTTAAAATCACCGTAAACGAAAGCAAGGTGATTTTTTCGGTCTGTGGTTACGGACACGGGGTGGGAATGAGTCAGGCGGGCGCAGAATATTTAGCTGCCGAGGGCAACACCTATAGGGAAATACTTCTCTGGTATTATAAGGGCTGCAGTATCGAAAAAATTTAGTTTAAAAGAGCCTTATAAATATCTCCTTTTTTTATTCCGGTTTCCTTTGAGGCAAGCTTTGCAGCATCGGAGGTGGATAAACCGCCCTCGATTTCTGCTTTTGCTATTAGAATAGCGTCTTCGATAGTATATTCTTTTTCAGTCTCGGCAATATCCTTGCCGTGTATTATTAAAACAAATTCGCCCTTTGGCGCAACCTCGGTATAATGCGCAAGTGCGTTTGAGAGCGTGGTGCGAAAAACGGTTTCGTGGATTTTTGTAAGCTCCTTAACTACCGCAATTTCGCGTTCACCAAAGGCATTATACAGGTCTGCAAGGGTGTTTTTCAGCTTGTGGGGAGCTTCGTAAAAAATTATTGTGCGTTTTTCGTTTTTAAGCTCGTTCAGATGGGCCTTTCGGCTTTGCTTATTAACCGATAAAAATCCCTCGAAGCAAAAGCGACCGCTAGGCATACCGGAAATCGCAAGGGCAGTCAGTGCCGCGGTAGGACCGGGCACGGATTCAACCTTAACGCCTTTTTGGTGGGCAAGCAAAACTAAATCCTCACCGGGGTCGGATATGGCGGGCATACCCGCATCGGTAACAAGGGCGCAGCTTTCTCCCGCTAAAATGCGGTTTATGATAATTTCACCTTTTTCGCGTTTATTGTGCTCGAAATAAGAGATAATCGGTTTTTTAATATCAAAATAGTTTAGCAGCTTTGAGGAGACGCGGGTATCCTCTGCGGCAATAAAATCAACCGAAGCGAGCGTTTGAAGGGCTCGAGGTGAAATATCACCGAGGTTTCCTATCGGTGTACCAACAATATAAAGAACAGACATTATAAGTACGCCTCCTTGTAGCTTCCGTATATATCAATCATTTCCTTGCTTAAAGTGCCATTTTCCTCAATAAAAAGAGTCGGCTCGATTCGCATTCCGCTTTTAGCACATTTTTTTGCTTCAACTAATATTAACCAAGGCTCTGCACCATATCTTTGAGCAACTAGGCGCATTCTTTTAGGCTCGAGCTTATATTCGCGCATTAAAGAAAGCAGCTCTGCGGTGCGTTCGGGGCGGTGGCACATACAAAGCCTACCGGAGGTCTGCAAAAGGCGGGCCGAAACACTTAAAATATCTGATAAAGTACACGCAACCTCGTGTCTTGCGACACGCTGACGCTCACCCTCATTTTTAAGCCCTGCATCAGGTGCCTTATAGGGTGGATTACAGGTGATAAGGGTGTGCCTTCCAAACTCAATTTTTCCGCGAAGGTCATTAAGGTCAGAATTTATAATCTTTAATTTATCAAGCTGCAGCTCCTCTTTTGTTTTTTCGCAAAGAGCTGTAGCTTCATCGCTTATATCAACACCTGCCGCCTCGGTGAGATAGCCGTCGCGAAGCATAATCAGCGGGATAATGCCGCAGCCTGTGCCAAGGTCGACGGCGCGGTCGTTTTTGCGCGCTGCGGCAAAATTGGCAAGCAGGATTGCATCTGTGCCAAAGGTGTGATTTTTTGAAACATTTACAAAGAAGCCTTTACCTAAAGGCTCTTTTTTTATGCTCTGCTCCATTTTACACCCTGCGGGGTATCTTCTAAAACGATACCCATTTCCTTTAATTGGTCGCGAATGGCATCGGCAGTAGCAAAATCGCGGTTCTTGCGCGCCTCGGTGCGCTTCGCGATTAATTCCTCGATTTCACTGTCAAGATTATCGGTTTTTCGGTTGTAAAGTATACCAAGAACCGAGCAAAGCTCGTCGAACAATGCGGCGGCAGCCTCCAACTCGTTCTTTTTAGCGCCACCGTCGATAAGCAGATTAATATCGCGTGCAAGGTTAAACACCTCTGCCAAGGCATCGGCGGTATTAAGGTCATCTGCCAGTGCATTGGCAAACTTTTCGCGACGAGTAGCTAAAATTTCGGGTGCTTCACCGCCCTCCTCGGCGTGAGAAAGTGCGAAATCAAGGCGGTCGCGGCAGGTGTAGAGGCGCTCAAGCGCATTTTGAGCCTGCGTAATAATATCAAGAGAATAGTTAATAGGGCTGCGATAGTGCGAAGAAATCATCAGGTAGCGAATTGGTTCATAGCCATATTTTTCCGCAACATCGCGAACGGTAAAGAAATTTCCGAGCGATTTTGACATTTTTCGGTTATCAACATTTATAAAGCCGTTATGCATCCAATAGTGGGCGAGCTCACAGCCGTTAGCGCATTCGCTTTGCGCAATTTCGTTTTCGTGGTGGGGGAATATAAGGTCAAGGCCGCCGCAATGAATGTCGATAGTCTTGCCGAGGTATTTTGTTGACATAGCAGAGCATTCAATATGCCAGCCCGGTCTACCCTTTCCAAACGGTGATTCCCAGAAGGGCTCGCCCTCTTTAGCGCCCTTCCAAAGGCAGAAATCCATCGGATCCTCCTTGATTTCGCCCGTTGCAATTCTGGCGCCCGCCTCAAGGTCTTCAAGCGGCTGGTGTGAAAGCTTGCCATATTCATCGAACTTCTTTGCACGGAAATAAACATCTCCGCCGGATAAATAGGCGAAGTCTTTTTTGATGAGCTCCTCAATAATTCCGATGATTTCGGGGATGTTTTCGGTGGCCTTCGGATGAACCGAAGCTTCGCGAATGTTCATTCCTTTGGCATCTACCCAGAATTCCTTAATAAAGCGCTCGGCAACCTCGGGAACGGTGATACCCTCCTCGTTTGCCTTTTTGATAAGCTTATCATCGATATCGGTAAAGTTCTGAACAAAGGTTACCTTGTAGCCAACCCACTCAAGGTAGCGGCGCAAAACATCGAAAACGCACAAGGGGCGCGCATTACCGATATGAATATAGTTATAAACGGTAGGACCGCAGGCGTAGATTTTAGCCTCGCCCTCCTTTATTGGGATAAATTCATCCTTTTGTCTTGTTAATGTGTTAAAAATTCTCATTGCTTTGCCTCCAATTTTTTCTCCAGCTCGTGAATTCTGATTTCAAGCTTGCAAATTTCCTGTGCAACAGGGTCGGGAATGTGTATTTGGTCAAGGGGTTTGACCTTAACACCGCCGATTTTTACAACGCGTGCGGGAACGCCGACAACGGTGCTGTTTTCGGGCACCTCCTCGAGTACAACCGCACCCGCGGCGATGCGCGAATTATCGCCAACCTTAAAAGGACCTAAAACCTTTGCACCCGAGCTAATCATAACATTGTTGCCGATTGTGGGGTGGCGCTTTCCCGTATCCTTGCCGGTACCGCCCAAGGTTACGCCCTGATAAATCAGCACATCATCACCTATTTCGGTGGTTTCGCCGATAACAACGCCGTGTCCGTGGTCGATCACAAGACGCCTGCCTATAGTAGCGCCGGGATGAATTTCAACACCCGTTATTCTTGCTGCGTGCTGTGAAATCAGTCGCGCTATAAAAAACATATTGTGGCGATAGAAAAAGTTTGCCCTTCGGTACATTCTAATCGCTTTAACACCCGGATACAGGAAAAATATTTCCAGGCTGCTCTTGGCAGCGGGGTCGCGGTCCTTAACTGCCTTAATATCTTCTCTTATTCTATTGAACAAAATATAATCACCTCTAAAAAAAGCCTCCTATGCCAAAAGGCATAGGAGGCGAATAATCGCGGTTCCACTCCACTTTAGAACTCTAACCCTTAACGCGGGAAACGCGCAGAGATACTTGTATTTCCCCCTGCGTGCCGGTGGGTGCATTTCGCAAATTCCTACCTTAAAACGGTTTCAGCCCATGCCGTTTACTCTCTAAAAGGTGGTGTTTTTGCTACTTATCCCAACGATAGCATTTAATAAGTATACATATATATTATATTAATTTTTTTCAATTTGTCTACTGCTTTTTTATATTTCCCAAAATTTTTGCAAAGGCAAAGGCAGAAATTACAAGTAAAACCTGCGCTGCGGCAGCGAAAAGCCCCGACGGGCTTAAAATTACGATAATTGAGGGAAAGGCGAAAAGAATCTGAAAAACGCCGTGGGTAACAGCTGCTTTGCGGGCAGGTGTGAAATCAAGCGCTCCAAATTCACCCGTTTGGGCTGCTAAAACAGCGGCCTTTAAGAATTTGGCAAGGCGGCCGTAGATAAGAATTGCTAAAATTCCGCAGAAAACAGCAACAACAAGAAAAATAACGGCCATAACTGTAAAGATTATTCCGAAAGAAGCGTTTGAATCGGAAAAAAGGTTATTAAAAATGCTCGAGGTAGTCGCATCCATTTTTACAAGACCCGAAATATCGTTGAGAGAGGCGTCGCTGCCCGACAAAACAAAGCCGCAAATTAAAAACAAGCCGCCCGCTATCAGGAAGCAAACGGTTGCTACCCAAATGGAAACGTTTGTGATAATAGTTACAACGCGAAGTGCCTTAAGAGGGCCTGCAAATTCAAAGTGTGCTGCACCATTTTTAGCGCGTGAGCGCAGTAAAAACAAGGCTGCAATTATTATTATATTGAGAATGGGCAGGGTTGCCATTCCTGAAGCCAGAACGGATGCCAAAAACGAAAGAGCAGTTGCTGCGGTGAAAAGCACGGTAGCGGTTAAAAAGCTTTTAGAGCTTAAAACCTGTATAAAAAGCGCAGAAACGGGGTTTTGCGTGGGTGTTTCCACGGTGAATTCGGTGTTTTCTGCCGTTGACTTGCCACAATGGTCGCAAATAGTGGCGGCGTTATCGATTTCATTTCCGCAATAAGTACAATACATATATTTTCCTCCTTATTTCTCGGGGTCGATAAGTGCCTTGTTGTCGGCAAGGTATATAATTCCCGATATAATACACAGAATAGCCGATGCCCAGAGAAGAATATCTGCTGTTAGCATTAATATAAATTCGAGTGTAGGGATAGCGAGCAGTCCGCAAACACCCTTTGCAAAAAGGGTGTAGATAATTGCCGACATTTGCAGCACGGTTTTAAGCTTGCCCCAAATATTTGCGGCGATTACCTTTCCTCCCGACGATACAGCCACAAGACGAATAGAGGATACTGCAAATTCGCGGAACAGAACAATAAAGAGTATCCATCCCATACCGATGCCAACGCCCTGGGCGAGAAGACCGATAAATGCGGCGGTGGTCAGCATTTTATCAGCAAGAGGGTCGAGAAATTTGCCAAAATCGGTTACTAAATTGTGTTTCCTTGCATATTTACCGTCAAACATATCGGTAAGAGATGCCGCGATAAAGATGAGAAGCGCTACAAAATAGTGAAAAGGGAATTCCAGCATAAGGGATAGCATAAAAATGGGGGTTGCAATAATTCTTGCAACGGTTAATTTGTTGGGTAAATTTAGTTTGCTCATAGCACTGCCACTCCTAAAAGGTCGTATTCTATACTGTCGGTAACCTCTACTTGCGCAAATTCGCCCAAAACAAGGGGCTTTTCGCTACTGAAGAAAATTTTTCCGTCAATTTCAGGGGCGTCGAATTCGGTTCTGCCGAAATAGCATTTGATGTAGTCGTCCCATCCCTCGATTAAAACCTCCAAGGTTTTACCGATTTTATCGTTGTTTTTCTCTGCTGCTATGGTCATTTGGTCTGCCATAATAGCATCGGCACGGTCAAGGCGCACCTGTGGCTCAACTTGGCAGTCAAATTCTGCGGCTGGGGTGTTCTCCTCCTCGGAGTAGGCGAAGCAACCGAGCCTATCGAAGCGGGTTTCCTTAATAAATTCGTGAAGCTCTGTAAATTCCTTGTCGGTTTCATACGGAAAGCCCGTTATAAATGTGGTGCGAAGTGCGATTTCGGGAATTTCCGTGCGAAGCTTGCCGATAAGCACTTCGATGTCCTCTCGCCTTCCTTTTCGGTTCATTCGGCGCAGGATATCGTTGTTTATATGCTGAAGCGGTATATCTAAATATTTAACCAGCTTTTTTTCGTTTTTAATTGTAGCTATCAGTTCATCGGTTATTTTATCGGGATAGGTGTAGAGGGTTCTTACCCAATGCAGCTTTTCTATTTTGCAAAGCTCGCGCAGTAGCTCGGCAAGCTTCGGCTCGCCGTAGATATCGGTACCGTAGGCGGTGGTATCTTGTGCTACCACTATCAGCTCGCGCACGCCTTTGTTGGCAAGCGCTTTGGCTTCGGTTACAATGTCCTCTATTTTTCTCGAGCGCAATCTGCCTCGAATTTCGGGAATAGCGCAATAGGTGCAGCGGTTGTCGCAGCCGTCAGCCACCTTTATGTAGGCGGTGAATGGGTAACCGCCCAAAATGCGGGGGGAGTTAAGGTCAAGTTTATCTTTTTCACCATAGCAGTTTTCGCATTTACCTTCAATTGCGCGGCGCACAATTTTTGCGATATCGCCGTTTGCACCAATACCAACGCAAACATCAGCCTCGGGTATTTCGGCAGTAACATCGTCGCGGTAGCGTTCGGCCAGGCAGCCTGTAACAATAATTTTAGGCAGCCCTTTTTCGTTCTTATACTGCGCAGCCTCAATTATGTTTTCAATAGCCTCGCTTTTGGCGTCCTCAATAAAGCCGCAGGTGTTAATAATAATTGCATCTGCTTCTGCCTCGGGCACACCGATCTGGAAGCCTGCTTTTTTAAGAGCATAAAGCATCTGCTCGGCATCTACCTGATTTTTCGGGCAACCGAGAGATACCATACTAACTTTGTATCCCATACTATTCCTCACTGTATTCCAATTCTTCTGTATAAGCCTTAAGCACAGAGCGAACATCTCCGTAGCTAAAGCCGAGCCGCAGCAGCGCTGCGAAAACCTTACGCACCTGCTCGGGCTCATTTAATTTATTTTTATATTTTTTATCGATAACAGCGCGAATCTGAACCTCGGTATCACATTCGGTGTTCTCAAGCGCTGCTGCAGCAATATCTCGTGGAATGCCCTTTGCCACCATGCGGGAAAGGGCGGCACGGTGTGATATATTCGCTGCAGTAAGCTGCTCTGCCAATCGTTCGGCTAATGCCTCGTCGTTAATGAGATCGAGCTCGGCTAACCGTTCGGCACATTTTTCGCAAACTGCGGGCATAAAGCCTGCTCGAGCCAGCTTTTCGCGGAGCGCTTTTTTGCTCAAGCTGCCACGCTCAATATACCAAACTGCCCGCGACAGAGCGCGGGTGTAGTCGGATAAAATTTTTAAGCTCTCAAGCTCATCTGAAGTTAACTGCTGTCCAACATACAGACCGCTTTCGCTTACGGTTTTGCTGTCGAGCAGAGCGGATTCGCCCTCCAAAAAATTGATTTGCATAAGATGGGCGCGCCGCTTGACTATAGCGGTAATTTCCATTAATCGTCAACCGCTATATCAATGTTGATTTTTTTTCGGGGGCGAACAACGGTCTCCTCAACTGCCTCGGGGGCTGCGGTGGGCTCCTCCTCGATGGCTACACCGTTCATCGCATCGATAAGCTTTGCCTCTATTTCGGCTGCAAGCTCCTTGTTTTCGGATAATAGCAGCTTAACATTATCTCTGCCCTGACCGATGCGAGTTTCGCCATAGTAGAACCAAGCGCCGCTGCGCTTAAGGATATCGAATTTAAGACCGAGGTCAACAAGCTCGCCCTCGTGCGAAATGCCCTTACCGTACATAATATCGAATTCTGCCTCGCGGAAGGGGGGAGCAACCTTGTTTTTAACAATTTTAGCCTTGGTGCGGTTTCCGATAATTTCACCATTCTGCTTAATAGCCTCAATACGGCGGATATCAATACGAACGCTTGAATAGAATTTGAGTGCTCTACCGCCTGTGGTTGTTTCGCTGCTGCCATAGATAACGCCGATTTTATCGCGAAGCTGATTAATAAAGATGGCAACGCAGTTCGATTTGGAGATTACACCTGCGAGCTTTCGAAGACCTTGGGACATTAATCGAGCGTGCAGACCAACATGGCTGTCGCCCATATCGCCCTCGATTTCGGCTTTGGGAACAAGCGCTGCAACCGAGTCGATAACAACAACATCAATAGCTCCCGAGCGCACAAGCGCCTCAGTAATTTCAAGAGCCTGCTCGCCTGTATCGGGCTGCGACACAAGCAAAGCATCAATATCAACACCAAGATTTTTAGCATAAACAGGATCAAGTGCGTGCTCAACATCTATAAATGCTGCGCAGCCGCCTGTTTTCTGGCTTTCGGCAATAATCTGAAGCGCAACGGTTGTTTTACCTGATGATTCGGGTCCGTAAATTTCAACTATTCT
>JAZRMU010000015.1:0-26446 GCA_045647785.1 Acutalibacteraceae bacterium | reverse complement strand
TGCATACGGAAGACTACCGCTTATGTTAACCAAAAACTGCTCCGTGGGCCATAAAGGATGCGAGGGCTGTGATAGAGATAGGTGTATCACCGACAGAACAAAAACACAGTTCCCCGTGCGCTGCTATAGCGGATATTCGGTGGTTTATAATGGGAAACCGCATTATCTTGCCGATAGGCTGAATGATTTTTCGGTAGATTTTTTCTATCTTTATTTCACCACCGAAAGCAGGGCAGAAACGGCAGAGCTTATAGCTGCTTATAAAAGCGGCAAAAAGCCGATAGGCGAATTTACTCGCGGGCTTTATTTCAGAGAAGTATATTAAATTTTGTAGGAGGGCGTTCGCGCCCTCCTGATTTTTACAGAAAAATAACCCCCTATGCGCGGCATAGGGGGTTAACTTTGTTTAATTACTTAAGGTTAGCCTTAAGAGCGTCGAGCTGACGGCGGAGTTCAGCAGGTAGCTTATCGCCGAACTTCTTGTAGTGCTGTTCGATTTCTTCAGCCTCTTTTGACCAGATGCCCTTATCAACGGTAAGAATATCCTTAAGAGTAGCCATATCCATATCAAGGTCGGTAAGGTCGATGTCCTCGGGCTTCGGAACATAACCGATAGCGGTCTCGGTAGCATCAGCCTTGCCCTCGCAGCGGTCAATAATCCAGTTAAGAACTCTCATATTGTCGCCAAAGCCGGGCCATACGAAGTTGCCTTCGTCGTCGGTGCGGAACCAGTTAACATTGAAGATTTTGGGAGCCTTGTCGCCAAGCTTCTTGCCCATATCGAGCCAATGCTGGAAGTAGTCGGCCATGTGGTAGCCGCAGAAGGGAAGCATAGCCATCGGGTCGCGACGAACAACGCCTACAGCGCCTGCAGCGGCAGCAGTGGTCTCACTAGCCATTGCAGAGCCGATAAATACACCGTTCTCCCAATCCTTTGATTGGTATACAAGCGGAGCGCATTTAGCACGACGACCGCCGAATACGATAGCAGAAATCGGAACGCCTGCACCCTTGTTGAACTCATCAGAAATGCAGGGGCAGTTTTCAGCCGGAGCAGTAAAGCGTGAGTTGGGGTGAGCAGCACAGGTAGACTTGTCAGACTTGTCGAACTTGGAAGCATCCCAAGGATTGCCCTTCCAGTCAAGTGCGTTCTCGGGGAGGTTTTTATTAAGACCTTCCCACCAAACGGTATTGTCATTAAGGTCGAGTGCCACATTGGTGAAGATGGTGTTCTTCTTGGTGGACTCAAGTGCATTGAAGTTGGATTTCTCGTTGGTGCCGGGAGCAACGCCGAAGAATCCGTTTTCGGGGTTGATAGCATAAAGTCTGCCGTCCTCGCCGATTCTCATCCAAGCGATGTCATCGCCAACGGTCCAAACCTTGTAGCCCTTTTCGCGAAGATACTCGGGGGGAATGAGCATTGCAAGGTTGGTCTTGCCGCAAGCAGAGGGGAAAGCAGCAGCTATATATTTAACCTCGCCCTTGGGATTCTGGAGACCTAAAATGAGCATATGCTCTGCCATCCAGCCCTCTTTCCAGCCCTGGAAGGAAGCGATACGAAGTGCGAAGCACTTTTTACCGAGAAGCACATTTCCGCCGTAGCCCGAGTTTACGGAAATAATGGTGTTATCCTCGGGGAAGTGGCAGATATATCTCTTTTCGGGATCAACATCGCAGCGAGAGTGTAAACCTCTTACCCAGTCGTTGCTGTCGCCAAGAACTTCAAGAACCTTGGTGCCAACGCGGGTCATAATAAGCATATTGAGAACAACATATACAGAATCGGTGATTTCGATACCGATTTTAGCAAGAGGTGAGCCAATCGGTCCCATAGAATAGGGGATTACATACATGGTTCTGCCCTTGTAGCTGTCCTTTGCAATGCTGTAAAGCTTTTCGTACATTTCTTTGGGGTCGCACCAGTTGTTGGTGGGACCTGCCATTTCCTTTGTAGAGGTGCAGATAAATGTGCGGTCCTCAACGCGGGCTACATCGTTGGGGTTGGTTCTGTGGAGGTAGCAACCGGGAAGTTTCTCCTGGTTAAGAACCTCAAGCTCGCCAAGCTCAACGGCTAAAGCGCGCAGCTCTTCGCGCTGCTCATCTGTGCCATCAACCCAAACAACCTTGTCGGGGCTTAAAAGAGTTTTCATTTCTTCAAGCCATTTGATAACGGTTTTGTTTTCTGTCATAACTGAAACACTCCTAAAAATATTTGAAAAAACAATTTTCTCCTTTTAGATTATAACTTATTATACCCAATAAATCAATATATAATTTCACTTTTTAGCAAATTTTTCTTTGAAAGTGAAAACCCCCGGCGATAAGCCGAGGGTTAAAAATAAAATTGATATCGAAGGAGAGACTTAATTGAACTAAAACGAATATAAATCGCAATCTTTTAAGAAAAGCTTCAGTCTGACGGGTTTACCCTCCAACTCATTGCCCTCCTCGTCGCCGTACCGCTAACGAAATTCACCGTAAGGCTTTAGGAATAATCTTGACATAGATAAAAGTCAATAGAAAAAGCCCCCAAAACCAATAGTTTCAGGGACTTTTTTTCATAATCTATACCAAGCGGAACTAAACTTATATAAGCTGTTCCGATTTTATGCCTTCTTGAGCTCTCTCTCGAGCCAGATAGCACCGATATCCATAGCCTCATAGAGACCGACTTTTTCGCTTGTTTTAATAATTCTGTCCTTGATTGGGAGGGCTGTATCGCTGTTGAGCAGCAGTACCTTGATTTTATCGGCAAGCACTAAATCGCCCTCTTTTTTAGTCGTTAAAATTTCTAATTTAACAACAACCTTTTCGCTCATATCGCCATAGTAAATTTCATTGCCGCAGCGAACAAGCGGTTTACCCTTATAGGTTAAAAAATCTGTCATTTTAATTCTCCTTACTCCTTATCCGCGGGCTTTTCGCCGTATAGATTAAATCTGAAAAGTATTGTTTCATCCTCGGGGATTTGGCAACGAACGGTTGCCTCGCCGATTTCGGCGCCCTTGAGCAGAGTTGCAAGACCGAGCATCTGGCAAAGACGGGATTTAAGGTTGAGAATATCACCGTCCTCGGTCTCTAAAAAAACATCACCGCGGCATTTATCAACCGTTTTTAAAAATTCAGCAAAATCAACATCGTGAAGCTGTAGTTTATAAGCCATATATAAACCCTCCTTTAGGTTAGTATTATTAGTATATCCCACAAAAAAAGATATGTCAAGAATTTAAGTATCCGTAAAATTTACAAATTTTTCAGGAGGTCTTGCTTTTCTCTTGACTTTGAGTGCATTTTTATATATTATTAAAATGTATAAAAATGTATATTTTTTCTTTGGAGGTTATATAAATGGATAACACTAAAAAGACAATGGAAACGATAGTAAACCTATGTAAAGGTCGCGGCTTTGTATATGCGGGTAGCGAAATTTACGGCGGTCTTGCCAACTCTTGGGATTACGGTCCTTTAGGAGTTGAGCTCAAGAACAATGTTAAAAAGGCTTGGTGGAAAAAATTCGTTCAGGAAAGCCCGTATAATGTTGGTCTTGACAGTGCAATTATTATGAACCGTGAAACTTGGGTGGCTTCAGGTCATCTCGGTGGCTTCTCCGACCCGCTTATGGATTGCAAGGTTTGCAAAACACGCCACAGAGCAGATAAGCTTATTGAGGATTATGTAGCAGCTAACGGACTGGATGTAAACCCCGCAGGCTTTTCGGATGAAGAAATGTATAACTATATTAAGGAAAACGGCATCGTTTGCCCCGACTGCGGCTCGGGTGATTTTACCGATATTCGCAAGTTTAACCTTATGTTTAAAACCTTCCAGGGTGTAACCGAGGACAGCACAAATACACTGTATCTCCGTCCCGAAACAGCACAGGGCATATTCGTAAACTTTAAGAATATTCAGCGCACAACAAGAAGAAAGGTACCCTTTGGTGTTTGTCAGGTTGGTAAATCCTTCCGCAACGAAATCACTCCCGGTAACTTCACTTTCCGTACACGCGAGTTCGAGCAGATGGAGCTCGAATTCTTCTGCAAGCCCGGTACAGACCTTGAGTGGTTTGAATACTGGCGCGCCTTCTGCCGCGACTGGCTTATAAATCTTGGTATGAGAGAGGAAAACTTAAGACTTCGCGACCACGATAAGGATGAGCTTTCGTTCTATTCCAAGGCGACAACCGACTTCGAATTTATGTTCCCGTTCGGTTGGGGTGAATTGTGGGGTATTGCCGACCGTACGGATTATGACCTGACACAGCACGCCGAGCATTCGGGCGAGGATATGTCCTATTTTGATCAAGAGGCAAATGAGAAATATGTTCCCTATGTTGTTGAGCCGTCTCTTGGTGCTGACCGCGTAACACTTGCTTTCCTTTGCGATGCGTATGATGAGGAAACCGATGAAAAGGGCGACATAAGAACTGTTCTTCGCCTACATCCCGCACTCGCTCCCTTCAAGGCTGCCGTGCTTCCGCTTTCTAAAAAGCTCAGCGATAAGGCTATGGAGGTTTACTCCGAGCTTGCAAAATACTTTATGGTTGATTTCGATGATGCGGGCTCTATCGGTAAGCGTTACCGTCGCGAGGATGAAATCGGCACACCCATTTGTATTACATACGATTTCGAAAGCGAAAATGACGGCTGCGTAACAGTTCGCGACCGTGATACTATGGAGCAGAAGCGCATTCCCATTACCGAGCTTCGTTCGTACATTGAAAAGGTTATAGAGTTTTAATTTGTCGACATATTGGAGATAAGGAGAATAATATGGCAATAGTTAACACAATGATAATTCCGCTTATTTTAGGTCTTACTTTCTTCCTTTTTGGTATGAATGTTATGTCATCGGGCCTTGAAACTATGGCGGGTGGCGGACTCGAAAAAACCATGAAAAAGGTTACGGCAAATGACTTTTTAGGGTTTTTCCTAGGTGCGGGCATAACCGTCGCAATTCAGTCCTCCTCGGCATTTACTGTAATGCTGGTTGGTCTTGTAAACTCGGGACTTCTTGATTTTAAAAATACCTTTGGTCTTATAATGGGCTCCAATGTTGGAACAACACTTACCGCTTGGCTGTTGAGCTTGGCCGGAATAGAGGGCAAATGGTATATTGAACTTTTAAATCCCAGCTTTTTTGCTCCTGTGCTTGCTTTTATCGGCATTGCTATGCAGATGGTTTCAAAGAATGACAAGAAAAAGCAGCTTGGCAATATCTTCATTGGCTTCGCAATACTGATTTGCGGTATGGACCTCATGAGCGATTCAATGGTTAGCGTTCGCACAATCCCTGGCTTTGATAGCTTTTTAGCAACCCTTAAAAGTCCTGTTGCAGCACTTTTGATTTCGACCGCTTTCACAGGAGTTATTCAGTCCTCGGCGGCAACTATCGGTATTGTTCAGGCGTTGGCGCTTTCCGGTGGTATCACCTGGGAAATGGCGATTCCGTTGGTGCTCGGTGCTAATATTGGTACCTGCGTTACGGCTCTAATCGGCAGCCTCGGCACCAACAAGGCGGCAAAAAGAGTTGTTATAATGCACTTCTCGGTAAATGTTTTCGGCTCGATTATTTGTATGATAATAATGTATATTATGAAGGCCTTTGGCGTTAATATACTGTCGGCAGAAATTGCTATGGTTGGCGTTGCTATCGTTCATACTTTATTCAATGCTATAAACACCGTTATTCTGCTTCCCATTAAGAAGCTTATCGTTAAATTCTGCGAGATTGCCGTGCCTGACGGTAAAGACGAAGGGCATACGGTTTTCTTGGACGAGCGTTTGCTTGCAACCCCCGCTATTGCTGTTAGTGAATGTAAAGCTCTTGTTGATGAAATGGGAGAGAAAACAAAGCAGTCTATTTTCTCGGCTATTGAGCTTATAACAATGTATAATGAGGAAAAAGCCCTTGCAATTCGTGAATCAGAGGACCTTATCGACCGTTACGAGGACAAGCTCGGCACATACCTTGTGAAATTAAGCGGTATGGACTTGAGCGAAACCGATTCGCACGAGGTTGGCCGACTCCTTCATACTATAGGCGTCTTTGAGCGCATTTCCGACCATGCTGTTAATATTATGGAGGCAGCTAAGGAGATGAAAGAGAAGGGAATTACCTTCTCGGATGAGGCAAGTAGCGAAATCAAACGCGTTGCCGAGGCTGTTGTTGAAATTTTAGATATAACAGCAACTGCCTTCTCAGCAAACGACTCCGAGCTTGCCGCAAAGGTAGAGCCGCTTGAGCAGATTATTGATATACTTAAATCCACCCTTAAGCAGCGCCATATAGAGCGCTTAAAGGAGGGCAGATGCACAATCGAGCTTGGCTTTGTGTTTAACGACCTGCTCGCCAACTATGAGCGTATTTCCGACCACTGCTCGAATATTGCTGTAGCAACAATTCAGCGCAATATGCCTAAACAGGATGCACACAAGTATCTGCGAATGGTTAAAAAAGAGGAAAACGGTAGCTACCAGACCTTGTTTAAGGACTACGAGAAAAAGTATACTGAAAATTTATAAGACTTATAGAATCCCCAAGCGTTTTTAGCGTTTGGGGATTTTTGAATTTTTCTACATAGATAATCTTGTATAAATGTGATATGCTTAATAAGTAAAATATGGGAGAATAAATGTATGAAGTATATTTTACCGAAAATACAGATTATTAACCTACCTAAGACAGCATTGTTACCAGCATCGTTCAAAAAGGGAAAATTCCGACGGCGGAAATGTTGTAATTCCTGCATCTCTTGGCGTTAAGGGAATTGCGGCAAAGGTATTCTATCATAATGTCCAGTAATAATTAACTAATCGAAACAACCCTAACATTTGTTAGGGTTGTTTTTATAAATGTCTTATTCTGTCTTAATTTTTATTTACGTTTGTTCCGCGTTTGAGCGAATCGCTGCCGTATTTTTCGCGAATGGAATGAATACTGTCTTCGATTATCTCTCGCTTTTCGGCAAGGCGCGAGTCAGAAAAAATATCGGTTTGCTCTGCGCCTTGGTCTTTTTTCAGATTTACTGCGCGTACACCGACGCTGCGAAGCGGAATTTCCCAATAGTAATTTTCGCGGAAGATATCCATCGCCTGCTCGGCGATGAGCAAAGCCGAATCGGTTGGTGCTTTAAGGGCGCGGGTGGGCTCACGGGTTGTGAGATTACTGTCGCGTATATGTATCTGCACGCCGCCTGCGTAAAGCTGTTCGCGCCGCAGCTTTTCGGAAATCTCTTCAGAAAGCGCAAGAAATGTTTGCCACACCTCGTCATCATTTTTGAAATCCTCTGCACCTGTAATGCTTTTGCCAATACTTTTTGGAGGGGTATGAGCGTTCATATCGGCAACGGGTGAGCGGTCAAGCCCTAAGGCGCATCGCTTCAGCTCTAGCCCATTAACGCCCAATGCTCGGGTTAGCGTTTCATCGCCGATAAGTGTCAGGTCGCCTACCGAAAACACACCTATAGAATTTAGCTTTTCAACGGTTTTTCGCCCTGCGAAAAGCAGGTCGCAAACAGGTAGGGGGTAAATAATTTCCTTGAAGCTATCGGGTGGAATTACGGTTACAGCATCGGGCTTTTTCATATCGCTGCCAAGCTTGGCAAAAACCTTGTTGAAGCTGACGCCGACCGAAACGGTAATGCCGAGCTCTCGTTTAATATCGCTGCGAATGCGGTGTGCGATTTTCTCACCGTCTCCAAACAGTAGGGTGCTGCCTGTAACATCTAGCCAGCATTCATCAATGCCAAACGGCTCGATTTTATCGGTATAGCGTGCATAAATGGCGCGCGCAGCCTTGGAATAATGCTCATATTTTTCATAGTCTGGCGGTAGAATTACAAGCTCGGGGCATTTCTGTCTTGCCTGCCAAATAGCCTCTGCTGTTTTAACGCCAAAGGTCTTGGCTTTTTCATTCTTGGCAAGCACAATTCCGTGTCGCTCTGCTTGACTTCCGCAGACCGCAACCGGTAGGTCGCGAAGCGTCTGATTTTCAAGCAGCGAAACGCTTGCGAAAAAATTATTAAGGTCGCAGTGCAGTATAATTCTTTCCCACATAGCTTCACCACCTCCGATTTAGAACATCTGTTCCTAAATTATATCAAAAAATAATCCTCTTGTAAAGAGGGATTTTATTACAAATCTATTAGCTCCAATGCTTTTATGTGCAGTCTTTCGAGCTGGCGTTTGCTGTAGGTTAGTTGGAGCGAAATTTCTGCAAGGCTCTTGCCGCAGATATATTTTTGAAAAAGAATTTCGCTCAAAATTCCGCCATCAACGCTGTCCACAGCATCTTCTATAGAGTTTCGCAGCCGTTCCGCCCTATGTAAAGCTGATTTATATGTGTCGCGGCGGTCGGGATTTTTGAAAAGCATTTGCTGTAGTCTTTCAATTTTAAGTTGCTGCACGCGGTAAAGCGCGAGGTAAGCTCTTTTCTCATCAAGTGTCATATCAACGCCTCCCTGCAATATATTCGCCATAAGAGAGCCGCTTGCCCGTTGCCTTGTTATAGGCCTCCACCTCACGGATAGCTACCATTAATGGATTGCGAGACAGCTTTTCCTTGCGCTCGGCCTGCGCCCTATATGCTTTTATGCCTTTTTGCTCGCATTCTGCCGAACAATAATCCCTGCCACTTCTCACCCGAATGCCGCAATAGTGGCAGTATCTATTTTCTGCTTTAAAAAATAGGTGGCTATTGCAAAAGGGGCAAACCAACAGCTCTTCAAAGGGGGCGTTTTGTTGTCCGTGTTTTTCAAAAATTTTTTTCGGAACTCTAAATTCCTTTCTACAGTCCTTACATTTGTACACTACTCTTTACTCCTAAAAATAATACTTGACAATTACTGAATTATGTAATATAATCATAGCATCATGATATAAAATTACTGAATTCAGTAGCCACAATTACATTATATTACGCATTTCCGTAATTGTCAATACTGTATTTACTATTTTTAGTAATTTGTATACTTGTACAAATGGGAGTGTGTAGTATGACCGAAACATATAGAAGAATTGACGAACTGTGTCGAAAAAACAAAATTAATGTAACTGCGCTTTGTAAAGAATGCTCAATTCCAAGGGCATCACTTTCGGATTATAAGATGGGCAGAATCAAAACTCTGTCGGCAGCAACCCTTTCAAAAATATCGGAATACTTTGGGGTTAGCGTTGAATATTTAATGGGCGGCGAGGTAGCGACCGCGGATGAGCAAAGCCTTAAGGTTGCGCTTTTCGGTGGCGACGGTACGGTTACCGACGAAATGTGGAACGAGGTTAAGCGATACGCGCAGTATGTGAAGGAGCGCGAGAATGGAAACAGAGAAGATTTATAAGATAGCAAGTGATAATGGTATTACGCTGGATTTTTACCCTATGCAACGGGCGCGTTCAGCAGCGATAGATTTGGGCGGTAAATACTTTGTGGGTATTGACCCTGCGGTGCTTGGCTCTCCTTCGCTCGAGAGGGTGTGTTTAGCCCACGAGCTCGGACACTGTCAAACAGGCAGCACATATAACCTTTATTCTCCGCTTGACCTTCGCGCAAAGCATGAGCGCAGGGCTGATAATTGGGCGGTGCAGCTGCTAGTGCCACTGAATGAGCTTGAGGATGCGCTAAAGGGCGGATACCGAGATATACCCTCGCTCGCTGAATATTTTTCAGTAACCGAGGAATTTATGCAAAAGGTAATTGATTTTTATAAAAGAAAAACTGCGAATGCTTAAAGCATTCGCAGTTTTTTGCTCGTTAAATTAGTCTAAAATATAAACCTCAATATTTCTTCTGCCGAAGCGGCGGCATTCCTCCTCACTCGGGAAGAAAAGGTCGAAGTTGGTGGGTCGTGTTTTAACAAATCCGCCCGTATCGGCTGCAACGGCATATCCATAAAGATATCTGCCGTCAGACGACTTAATGTAGAAGCGTGTGCCGTAGGCATAAAGATTTGTGTTAATGGCTACATGACCGGGCTGCAGATAGGTGCCTGTTGCACTAACATGTGTGGGGTCATAATAAGCGGTAGCCTGAACGGTAATATGCTTTGAGTAGTTAACGGGATTTCCGTTAGCATCAAGCTCAATGGGGGTAGAGGGGGTAAGTACCGAAACGCAGCCTCCTCCAATAGAGGGTGCGGGCTTTTTGGTGCCTACGGTTATAACCTCGTTAACCGCATCTTTAATAACCGTTTCGTTAAGAGTTTCGCATGATACGGCTTCGCCGTTCACATATTTAGTGAGGGTTGTAACCTCTTTAACACCCTCAACACCCTTTGTAGTAACCGATTTGCTGCTTGTTTTGCTGGAATAAACGGTGCTGGACTGATAGGGAATACGCTTTTCGGTAGTTTCGGTAACATAGTTGATATCTATAATATCAATGTATCGTGTTTCGTGAAGCGCGGTATCAAGGGATAGGTTAACTGTATCGTGTTCATCTAATTTAATACCTGCATTTTCAATGGCCTCGCCAACGCTTGAGCCCTTAAGAGTAGTTACAGAAACGGTTTCCTTACCAACAGTAATAAATACAGGGAAGGTGTACTTAAGCGATATGCTTATGTTTTTGCCCGAGGCGGAAACATTTGTTACCTCGTAGCTGTTTGATTTAAGACTTGCAAGCTGTAAAAGCTCGGAAGCTTCGGATTTAAGGGAATAAACCCTTTGTACTGTTTCACCGTCGTGAACAGTTACTGTGTTGACATTACAACCAAAAACAACCAGGACTGTGATTAAAGCAGCGAGCAGCGCGCAGATGTGCAATACTCTTCCGCTTGAAAGAAAGCCGACATATTGTTTGATCTTATTTATCATTAAATAACTCCTTTAATTTCGCTGAAATTCAGCTATTTTTGCACGAGCAAGGCCTATTATATATTGCAAGTGTTGAAATGTCAAACGAAAGAGAGGGGGCAATTTTATGCAAAATTCACAAAGAAAAGTCAAAAATCAAAAATTATTACAAGTTTGTAACTTTTTAACAGCGCCTTAAATGGTATAAAATGGTAATCTATTTGGGCAAAAGGCCGAAAAGCGCTTTTCCCCCGCGCGGTACGGTTAAAAATGGGATAAGAACTGCGTAAACAGAACCTTTTTCAAGTATATTATATGCTAAAAATACCATATAATGCGCAAAGCGACCGATATTAATAAAAGCGGGTGGATTGCCCGCTATCACTACAAAAATGCAAAATAAAAACACCCCAGGGCAGTCTAATCTAAGCCTTGGGGTGTTTTGGGGTTTTAATTATTTCTTTTTCTTGGGCTCACGGATTTTGTTAAGCTTCTTGTTGAGTGCTAAAAGCTCTTCTTTAGTAAACTTGACATCCATCATACCGCCCATAAGGGTAAAGAGGCGAAGTGCGGTAAAACCACCCATCATTGCCATCATATCGGAATTGATTTCAAAGCCCATAGCTTCCGGCTTTTTGCCGCCTTTTTTGTTGCCGCCCATCATTTTTCCTACAAGCTTCATAAATATGAGTTTGCCGCGGAAGGTGCTTATAATATCGCTCATTTTGCTGTTGAGCGAGAGGCGACCTGCGGGGGAATCGATATCGAACCAGTTGAGCACAGCGCCTTCTTCCTTAAGGCGATATTCCTCGTTAAAGGTATCAACCTTGCGGATGAATGATTTGTCCTCAAATTCGCCCGCTACAGCACGAAGCTCGGTTTCGCCGCTGTTGGGTACATCGAAATAGAAGAAATGATCATCTGCCTGCTTTTTGCCAAGGGATACGCCATTTGCAAAAAGCTCAACCTCGGGAAGATTCGAGTAAACGGTAACCTTTGTTACATCCTCGACGCGGTCAATATAGCGCTTTCCGCAAAGGTGAACGAACGGCTCGTCGGACAACCAAGCCTTATAGGCATAGAAGGAATCCTTTTTATACTTGCGGTCGATAGTTACAAGGCCCTTGTGATTTTGACCGTTCTCGCCGCCCTCATTACGAGCGTCTGCGCCGAAGTCGAACATATTCCAAACATGGGTTGCCCACATATATTTGCGGGTGAATAGCTGACGGATTAATTCCTCGTGGTAATATGCCTGATATTCCTCTGTGTAGTCGCCCTGGCGGGGTTCGGAGGTGTGCCAGTTAAGTGCCTCGCAGCCATATTCGGAGCAGCCAATCGGAATGCTCGGATGCATAGCGTGGAACTTGTCGAACCAAGGTCCGTTCATAGATGTGTCGCCGCCGTACCAGCCGAAGTAGTGGTTGTAGGATACAACGTCCGGAATCTGCAGATAGGGGTCATCCATTTTGCACATCGAAACAGCCGCAATAGTTGTAAGGCGGGTTTTATCCATTTCGTGGCATAGATCGTTCAAAATACGGTGATTTTCCAGTAAATCCTCGGTGCTGCCACCAATGCTGATTTCGTTAGAAAGTCCCCAAACAACAATAGAGGGATGATTATAGTTTTGAACAATAAGCTCCTTCATTTGGCTTATTGTATTTTCGCGACCGGTCGGCATGTGCTTTGAAATATAGGGGATTTCAGCCCAAATAACAAGACCGTTTTCGTCGCATAGGTCATAGAAATACTGGTCGTGCTGATAGTGTGCAAGGCGA
This sequence comes from Acutalibacteraceae bacterium, assembly GCA_045647785.1. Classification (GTDB taxonomy): domain Bacteria; phylum Bacillota; class Clostridia; order Oscillospirales; family Acutalibacteraceae; genus SIG565. The sequence goes on along the minus strand of JAZRMU010000015.1, from coordinate 13,875 downwards.
ATAGTGGTAGCGCCCATTTCGCAGATGAGAGCCATATCCTCCTCGTGGTCAGCGTGTGAAAGTGCATTACCCTTTCCCCAGCGGTCCTGATGGCGAGATACGCCGCGAAGCGGATATTCCTCTCCGTTGAGTATAAAGCCGTTTTCGGGGTCAATTTTAAAGGTGCGGCAGCCAAATCTTGTGCAAACACTATCGATTAATGTATCGCCATCAAAAAGCTCCGCCTCTATACAATATAAATAGGGGTCGCGTCTGCCGTGCCACAGGTGAACATCCTTGAGGAGAATTTCTGCGGTTGTGCCACCCTCTGCAGAAGCAATAGCATTTTCCTCTTTATCGTAAACAGTGTAAACGATTTTTTGAGTATCCTTAAGCCCTGTAACAAAGGCTTCGGCTTTAATAGTAGCGTTTTTGCCATCGATTTCGGGGGTAACTATTAAGCCCTTGCCGCCGAAATAGTCTAAATCGAAGTGGCTTTCATTTACGCATATAACATTAACATCGCGATAGATACCACCATAGAAGGTAAAGTCGGCCATCTGGGGGTAAACACGTTCGTTAGCAGCATTGTTAACGAGAATTGCGAGCAGGTTGTTGTCCTCTAAAAAGTCGGTCATATCAACGCGCCAGGTAGAGTAGCCACCATCGTGGGAAGCTATTTCCTTGCCGTTCAAATAAACGATAGCCGAGGAATTAGCACCCTGAATTTCAAGGTAGTAGCGGTCAGCTTTAGGTAGGTCGGATTTACCAAAGCCCTTTGCATAAACAGCATCTCCGCGGTAGTAGTCGTTACCACCATCCATACCGTCGGTTGCATTCCAGCAGTGCGGCAGGCTTACAGCCTCCCAGTCGGCAGATAAAACTGCGGGGATTTCGCTCTGCTTTGCAAACGACCATTTTTCGTTAAAGTTTAAAACAGTTCTCATAGTTTTCCTCCAATGTTTTTCGAAAAAGCCCGATTGCCTTTAACAATCGGGCTGAATTTTACACTTTAAAATAATCTAAAATTATTCCTCTATAGCCTCTACATCGCGACCAAGGTCGGCATTCATTTTTGCAAGAGTTTTCTTATCTAGGTTGTAGATAACACCGAGACCGATAAACTGAAGAATTGCCGAGAACAGGAAGGTAGCAGCAACTATGTAGCGCATATTAACGGCAACCTCCCAAAGCTGATTGCCCTTGTTTTCGCCAAGATAGCCGAAGGCAACCATTATAACGAGAACGAGGGAAGGACCGATGCCTTGAGCGAGCTTACGGAAGAAGGAGTGCAGCGAGTAAACTGTACCTTCCTCGCGTGTGCCGAACTTCCACTCGTTGTAGTCGATGGCGTCGCCCATCATAGCCCAAGAAACGGTTGAGTAGATGCCAAGACCGAGTGAGAAGAATAACTGGCAGATGATGTAGATGATAAGGTCAAGATTTGTATTGTTAGGCAAAATAATGAAAAGACCGAGACCGGCAACTATCGATACGATAGAGCCAAAGGTTGCAAGCTCCTTTTTACCGTATTTTGCAACCATCTTGCGAGCAAGAGGAGTGAATACGACAATCGGAATCATAGCGAAGAGCTGAACAATACCCGAAATCTGAACATTCCTAAAATATGACTGGAATATAACGGTAACAGCAGTTGTAGCACCCTGCATACCGATGAACATACCCATAGCGGCAACGGTAGCGCCAACTGCGGGACGGTTTTTAAGGAAGTTTACAAAGGCCTTGAATACATTAAACTTCGGAGCATCCTCTGAAATGGTAACATCGGTTTCAACGCGGATTTCTGTGTTCTTAATCATAAACTGGAAGCAGATGAAGCCGAGCACACCCATAATGAGAGCTGCGATAAATACGCGCTCACCGATAAGGTTGTTGTCCTTATCATAAATTATGAAGGGAAGAATAACCATCGGCAGCATATTACCGAAAATGGAGCCGATTGAACGCCAAGCCGAAAGTGAAGCACGGTCTTTAACATCATTTGAAATGAGTGAAAGAAGCGAGCCGTAGGGAACATTGGCAACGGTGTAGAAAGCATCCCAAACAACATAACCTGCAATAAAGATTATGAATTTAGCCCAAACAGGTGCATTCGGGAAGGGAAGGAAGCAGCATGCGCCGCCTACGATAAGGCCGATAGAGCCTGCCCAAATATAGGCTAAAAATTTGTTTTTCTTGTAGTGTCTGCGGTCGGAATCGATAATTGAGCCGATAAGCGGGTCGTTGATGGCATCCCAAACCTGAACGATTATGAGCAATAATGCATACCAAAGGTCCATACCCATAAACTGTGTCCAGAAAATGGACATTGTGCCTTTGAGAGCAAAGCTCATGTTGCATCCAAGGTCGCCTGCAGCGTAGGCTATACTGTCGCGAATGCCAAATGCGCGCTTGCCGTTCGCATCCAATTTAACTTGCTTCTTCATTGAACTAAAATCCCCCTATGTAATAAATGTTATTAAGCATACAGCTTGTATACTCATTATATATGCTTTCGAGCATTTTTGCAAGGACGTTTTTTAGGTAAACTTGCAAAATTTTTATATGACACATCAAAAAGATGTTGAAAACATTTGGAAAATGTACTATAATTTAAAATAGATAAGAGCGTTAAGTCAGCAAATCTTACAAAAAGGGGCAAAAAAATGTTTTATGAGGCAGAGCTTTTCTTTACCCGTCAGGTTTTAGAGCGTTTTCACATTCCGTCGGCAGTAGTTAAAACGGAAAAATTTAATTTAGCCGAGCTGGATGAGTTGCTGGAGCTTATGTTGGGTGCTGAAATAAGCGGTAAGGCGTTCACCGACCTTTTCCCAAAACCTGAACCGAATAATATATATAAGGTAAGCGATATATTCTTTTGCAATTACATATATTTCCTATTGCCCGATAATCAGGATGAAACGGTGTTGTTCATAGGCCCATACGCAAAGGGGAATATTACACAGCAGGCGATTTTAGAAAAGGGCGAGCAGCTGAATCTCGCTCCCAAAAATATCAAGCAGCTTGAATTCTATTTGGGTAGCGTTCGTGCCGTGCAGGATGAAAAGGCTATTTTCACCCTACTTGATACGCTGGGCGAATATATGTGGGGAGCAGAAGGCTTTGTTGTAACCGATGTTAAGGGAGAGCGGCTCGGCGACTATAAGCTGGGTGCCGCAAGACAGGAATCGCAGCCCGAAGATACCGCTCTTAAAATGAGGGTTATGGAGGAACGCTATAATTACGAGAATCAGCTTATGGATGCTGTAACTCACGGGCGACTTAATAAGGCGGAAACAATGCTTGCTAATTTTTCGCGATTTTCGTTTGAACGTCGCAGTAAGGATGAGCTTCGAAATATAAAGAATTATTGTATTATAATGAACACGCTGCTGCGTAAGGCGGCAGAACAGGGTGGGGTTCACCCGATGCATATCGATTCAGTATCGGGAGAATGCGCCAAGCAGATAGAGAGCCTCCCCAGCGTAGCGGCTGCGAGTAGATTTATGGAGGATATTTTTCGCAAATACTGTATGCTTGTGCGCCGAAAATCGATGCATAACTATTCGCCACTCGTGCGGCGCGCAATACTTTGTATTGATGCCGATTTGACCGCAGACCTTACTCTCAAAAGGCTAGCGGCACTTAACAATGTGAGCGAAAGCTATTTTTCGAATTTATTTCACACCGAAACGGGCAGCACGCTCACATCTTATGTGAATAAGAGGAGAATAGAGCAGGCGAAAAAACTGCTTCGCACAACAACGCTTCAGGTGCAAACCATTGCACAGCACTGCGGTATACTTGATGTGCAGTATTTTTCAAAAATATTCAAGCGCGAAACGGGTAAAACTCCTAAAGAGTACCGCGAGGTAACAATTTAGGGACCATGCACAATATAAATAATCCTTTGGAGGTATAAATATGAAAATGACATTCCGCTGGTATGGCGAGGGAAATGACCGCATTAGTCTTTCCGACATTAAGCAAATTCCGGGTGTTGAGGGTATTGTATGGGCATTGCACCATAAAATGCCGGGAGAAATCTGGGAGGAAAGCGAAATTGCCGAGGTTAAAAGACAACTCGATGAATATGGTTTTAATATGGATGTTGTAGAATCGGTAAATGTACACGATGATATTAAAATCGGTTTACCCTCTCGCGATAAATATATAGAGAACTATAAAACCACCATTCGTAATCTTTCAAAGTTTGGTGTTAAGGTAATCTGCTATAATTTTATGCCGATTTTCGACTGGACAAGAAGTGATTTGTTCCACCCTGTGGGAGATGGCTCAACCGCGCTTTTCTATGAAAAGAATATGATTCAGGATGACTACAACGCAATGGCGAAGTACATTCTCGACTTTACCGAGAAGTATAATATGTCCTTCCCCGGTTGGGAGCCCGAGCGTATGGCAAAGCTCGACGAGCTATTCCGTGCATACGAGGGGGTTGACCACGAGCGACTTTGGGCTAATCTTAAATATTTCCTTGAGGCTATCATGCCCACCTGCCGCGAGTGTGATATTAAAATGGCCATTCACATGGATGACCCGCCATGGGATATTTTTGGCCTGCCCAGACTGCTTATTAATGAAGAGAATATCGACCGCTTCCTTAAAATGGTGGACGATGAATATAACTGCTTAACTCTTTGCTCGGGTAGTCTGAATGCCGATCCTTCCAACGATGTTGCAAGCATTGTTCGAAAGCATTGCGACAGAATTGCTTTTGCACATATAAGAAATGTTAAGCATTTCGAAAACGGAGACTTTTCGGAGGCAAGCCACCGCGACTGCGACGGAGATACAGGTATACTTGAAATACTTAAGGCATATCACGATTGCGGATTTGAAGGCTATATCCGTCCTGACCACGGCAGACACCTCTGGGATGAGGGCCCCGGTAATGTTCGTCCGGGTTATGGATTATACGATCGCGCACTTGGCATTATGTATATGCTCGGTGTTTGGGACAGTTTAGAAAAGTTTGATAAATAGTTTTAAAGGAGAATAAAAATGGAAAAGAATGTACTTAACACTGACCTTTCAGGCAAGGTTGCCGTTGTAACGGGTGCGGGCGGTGTGCTTTGCAGTTATTTTGCAAAGGTGTTGGCAAGATCGGGCGCAAAGGTAGCGCTTCTCGATTTGAATGAGGAGGCAGCTAAAGGTTATGCCGATGAAATTATCTCCGAGGGCGGAATTGCAAAAGCTTATGCTTGCAATGTGCTTGAAAAAGATGCTTGCGAGGAGGTCGCAAAAAAAGTCTTGGTAGAACTTGGCCCTTGTGATATACTAATAAATGGTGCCGGCGGCAATAATCCGCGTGCTACAACCGATAAGGAATATTTTGAAATAGGCGACATTGATGCCGATACAAAAAGCTTCTTCGATTTGGATGCTTCGGGAGTTGGATTTGTATTTAATCTCAATTTTCTCGGAACTCTTATTCCGACACAGAGCTTTGCCAAGCAGATGGTAGGCAGAGAGGGCTGCAATATAATTAATATTTCCTCTATGAATGCCTATACTCCGCTCACTAAAATTCCGGCTTACTCGGGCGCCAAGGCGGCAATTTCAAACTTTACACAGTGGCTTGCTGTTCATTTCAGCCGTGTTGGAATTCGCGTAAATGCTATTGCTCCGGGCTTTTTCTCAACAAAGCAGAATGCAAAGCTGCTCTTTAATGAGGATGGTACACCCACAGCCCGCACAGGCAAAATTTTAGCGGCAACGCCTATGGGTCGTTTTGGAGAAAGCGAGGAGCTTTCAGGCGGTCTTCTATTCCTTGTTAATAACGAGGCTGCAAGCTTTATAACAGGCGTTGTTCTGCCGATAGACGGCGGCTTCTCGGCTTATTCGGGTGTATAAATCGGTTTAATAAAATTTATCTTGGAGGAGATAATATGGATACTAATAAAATTATAAGCGAGCTCGGCGTTGTTCCAGTAATTAAGCTCAATAATCCCGAGCGCGATGCAGCACCGCTTGCAAAGGCTCTGTGTGAGGGCGGTCTGCCCGTAGCAGAGGTTACCTTCCGTGCAGCAGGTGCCGACAAAGCAATTAAAATTATGAGTGAAACCTGCCCTGAAATGCTTGTAGGTGCAGGCACAGTAATGACTACCGAGCAGGTAGATAAGGCAAAGGCTGCGGGTGCAAAATTTGTTGTTACTCCAGGGCTTGATGTAGAAATTGTTAAGTACTGCCAACAGGTTGGTATGCCGATTTATCCCGGCTGCACAACACCCACCGATTACCATGCTGCCTTCAAGCTTGGTCTTGAGGTGTTGAAGTTCTTCCCTGCAGAGCAGTCCGGCGGTCTTGCGAAAATCAAGGCTATGGCAGCTCCGTTCCCCATGTTTAAGGTTATGCCTACCGGCGGAATTTCGCTTAAAAATCTTAAGGAGTATATTTCCTGCCCCGTTATTTGCGCTTGCGGTGGCTCATATATGGTTACTGCCGATTTAATCGACAATGGCGAGTGGGAAAAGATTACCGAGCTCTGCTGTGAGTCGGTTAAAATTGTCAAGGAGGCAAGAAACAATGGCTAAAATTGTTACTTTCGGTGAATTAATGTTAAGACTAGCCCCTAACGGCTACTATCGCTTTTTCCAAAATGATCAGATGCAGGCTACCTTTGGTGGCGGCGAGGCAAATGTTGCAGTATCGCTTGCAAACTACGGTATGGACAGCGTTTATGTAACAAAGCTTCCCAAGCACGCTATTGGTGAGGCTGCTGTAAACTCGCTTCGCTATTTTGGCATTGATACCTCTAAAATTGTTCGCGGTGGCGAGCGTGTTGGTATCTACTATCTTGAAAAGGGTGCTTCGCAGCGTGGCTCGGTTTCCGTTTACGACCGTGCATATTCCGCAATTCAAATGGCAGACAAGGCGGATTTCGACTGGGACAGCATTTTTGAGGGCGCTGACTGGTTCCATTTCACGGGTATTACTCCCGCTTTAGGTGCAAATTTAGTGGAAATCTGCAAGGAAGCTTGCATCGCAGCTAAAAAGCGCGGCGTGAAAATCTCTTGCGACTTACACTATCGCGGTAAGCTCTGGACCAGAGCTGAGGCCAGAGAGGCTATGACCGAGCTTTGCAAATATGTTGATGTTTGCATTTCAAACGAAGAGGATGCAAAGGATGTATTTGGCATCGAGGCAGAGGGCAGCGATATCTATGGCGGCAAGCTTAATCACGAGGGCTACAAGAGTGTTGCCAAGCAGCTTGCTGATAAGTTTGGCTTTGAAAAGGTTGCTATCACACTTCGTTCTTCTATTTCAGCTAACGATAACGACTGGGCAGGTATGCTTTATGACGGTGAAAATTACTGCTTCTCTAAATCATACCACCTGCACATTGTTGACCGTGTGGGCGGTGGAGACAGCTTCGGTGGCGGACTGATTTATGCGTTGCTCAGCGGCAAATCCACACAGGAAGCTATCGAATTTGCAGTTGCTGCATCTGCGCTTAAGCATTCTATCGAGGGCGACTACAACCGAGTAGGTGTTTCCGAGGTTGAAAAGCTCGCAGGTGGCGACGGTTCGGGTCGCGTTCAGCGATAAAAGACAATCAAAAACACCCGATTTTGTTCGGGTGCTTTTTGTTGTTTATGGAGTGATAATTCACAAAAAGCGGAATTAAAAAATACTGAATTTTCCGTTTTAGGTATTGTATTTTAAAAAATAGAGTAGTATAATAAAAAGCAGTTTTGTTTTAGGAGATGCATAATATGTATGTACTGCTTAATTTGGCTGTAGCATTGCTTGTAGGTCTTATGCTTTCGCGTTTGGCAAAGCTTGTTCAGCTTCCCGCTGTTACAGCGTATTTAGTAGCGGGTATTCTTATTGGTCCGTATTGTCTTGGAGCATTTGGAATCGAGGGTCTTGGCTTTATAAGTATGGAAAACATTCACACTTATGGTCTGCTTTCCGATGTAGCGCTCGGCTTCATTGCTTTTTTAATTGGTAATGAGTTCCGTTTGGCACAACTCAAACAAACTGGAAAGCAAGCGACGGTTATCGGTATAGTTCAGGCAGTTTTCACAACGCTTGTTGTTGATGCTGTTTTAATAGGACTTCATTTTATAATTCCCGATAAGCTTCCGCTTCCCACCGCTATAATTCTTGGCGCAATAGCCTCGGCAACTGCGCCCGCCGCAACACTAATGGTTGTTAAGCAGTATAAAGCCAAGGGACCGGTAACCGATGTTCTGCTGCCGGTAGTTGCTCTCGATGATGCGGTAGGTCTTGTGCTTTTTGCAATATCCTTCGGTGTAGCAAAGGCGCTTATTGCTGGCGAGGTTAATGTGCTATCTGTCATAGTTGAGCCGATTTTAGAGGTCGTTTTGTCGCTTGCGCTCGGTACAATAATGGGTCTTGCCTTTACATGGTTTGAAAGATTTTTCCATTCGCGTTCAAAGCGTCTTTCAATGTCGGTAGCCTTTGTATTCTTCACCGTTGCATTCTCAATGCTTAAGTTTGAGGTTTTTGGTATCCATATCGGTTTTTCATCATTACTCACCTGTATGATGCTCGGCACAGTATTCTGCAATGTGTGCGATTTTTCAGAGGAGCTTATGGATAGACTGGACCGTTGGACAGCTCCGTTATTTTTATTGTTCTTTGTTATAAGCGGCGCAGAGCTTGAACTTTCGGTGTTTCGCGATGTTTTCGTGGTGGCTATTGGTCTTGTTTATATTGTTTTCCGCTGCGTTGGCAAATACTTTGGCGCGGGAATCAGCGCCAGAGCAACAAAGTGCGATAGTAATATTGTAAAATATTTAGGTATAACCCTCTTTCCGCAGGCGGGCGTTGCGCTCGGTATGGCGGCAAAGGCTGGCGAAGCCCTTGGAGATATAGGTGTTTTAATTTCAAATATAACCCTTTTCTCGGTGCTGGTATATGAGCTTGTGGGACCATTCCTCACAAAGCAGTCGCTGCTTAAAGCGGGCGAAATTAAGCCTGAGGAAAGACAGAGCGCTCGTGTTAAGGATACGATACTTCTTCGCGGACATAAAAATAAATAAAAATAAAAACGGAAACGAAATGCTAGACTTCTCATAAGGAAGTCTAGCATTTTTATTCGCTAAAAGCGGGTCCCAGCTTCTTTTGGTATTCGTCAATAGCGGCAATAAAAAATCTCCCTTAAATGGGAGATTTTTAGTGTTTTATCCTTTTACAGCACCTGCGGCGACGCCGTTTATAATATACCTTTGTGCGAAAAGGTAAAGAATTATAACGGGTATAACAGCGAGCACGAGCACTGCCATCATAGCGCCTGTGTCGGCAGCACCATAGCCGCCGCGCAGGTACTGTACTGCAACAGGTATTGTTTTATAGTCGCTGCCGATAACCAAATAGGGCAGCAGATAGTCATTCCAAATCCACATAGCGTTGAGAATGGCGACCGTAACGGCAGTAGGCTTGAGCACTGGCAGCACCACAAGGAAAAAGGTCTGCAGCGGCGAGCAGCCGTCGATAGTTGCCGCCTCCTCAATGCCAAGCGGCACCGATTTCACAAAGCCTGCAAACATAAACACGCTCAATCCCGCGCCAAAGCCCAGATATATAAGGATTATTCCAAACGGGTTATCAAGCGATAAAATATTAGCAGTTTTCGACATTGTGAACATAACCATTTGAAACGGAATAATCATCGAGAAAACAAAGGCGAGGTATAAAATGTTGGTGAATTTAGTTTTAATTCTTACTATATACCAAGCCGTCATAGCGGTACAAACAACAATTACCAGCACGGAAAAGATGGTTATAAAAAGCGAATAACCGAAGGCTGACAAAAAATCGGTATCCGCGATACCCCTTGCATAGTTTTCAAAACCAACAAAGGTATCGGCGGAGGGTAGCGTAAATGGCGAATCATTTATAGAAAAACGCGATTTAAAGGAGTTTACTGCGACGATTATAATCGGGAAAACAAAGGCGGCGGCAAGCAGAAGTAAAATGAGTGTCAGAATGCCTCGCCCTATACTAAAACGAATGGGCTGTTTCATTAGAATTCCTGCTCCTTCCGCCTTGTTAAATAGAGCTGCAGAAGTGCAACGGTCGCCACAAGTGCGGAAAATATAACCGCCTTTGCCTGACCGATACCTTCGGCTCCTGTCCTGCCGTAAAAGGTTTTATAGATGTCGAGTGCCAAAAGAGAGGTCTGATTAGCGGGTGCGCCTGCTGTCAAAGCTAAATTCTGGTCGAACAGCTTAAAGGAATTAGTTAGTGTTAAGAAAAGGCAGATGGTAATAGAGGGCATAAGGTTTGGCAGCATAACGCTGAAGAGTGTTCTCACAGGTCCTGCACCGTCAACCTTTGCGGCCTCTAAAACACTTGGTGGTAGGTTGCCGAGTCCCGCGATATAAATAACCATTATATAGCCTATCATCTGCCATGCTGTAACTATAACCAGTCCCCAAAAGCCGTAGGTGGCTGAGGAGGTCAGCGTTTTGGAATAAGGCAGCAGCAGTCCGTTGAAAATCAGCTGCCAAATATATCCGAGGACTATTCCTCCAATAAGATTGGGCAGAAAAAACACCGTTCTATAAAGATTGCGACCTCGTATATTTCTGGTAAGTGCGAGGGCTAGCAGAAACCCAAAAACATTAATGAGTATAACCGATACAACCGTAAAGCGCAGTGTGAAAAGCAGCGCGCTTAAAAAACCGTCGGAATTCTTAAAAGCAGCAATGTAGTTTTTGAGTCCTACAAAGGTGGCGTCGGTAACGGTGCGGAATTCGGTGAATGATAGATATAGCCCCAGCAGAAATGGAATAACGAAGGCTATGGCAAAGGCTAAAAGGGTTGGAAAAACAAATATTAAAAACTGCTTTTTTAGCGAACGCTCCATTTACCTTTCCTTCTTCCAAATCTCGGTTACAGCGGTTTTCACATCCTCAAAGGTTTTACTTCCTTGGGCATATTGCAGAAGCATACTGCCGAATTCGGTTTTAAAATGTTCGCTCGGGAAGCTCACGAAAATCCAGGGCACCGAGGTAACATTTTCGTTGTTCATATATCTTGAAATCTCGCGGGCAAGCGGGTCGGCAGGCTGCTCATTTTCGGAAAATGAGGAAAACGGGGTTAAAAAGCCCAGCTTTTCGCTAACAAGCTTTTTACCGGATTCGCTTGTGTATAGCCAGTCTAAAAACGCTTTTGAGGCGGCTTGGCTCTCGGCGTCTGCCTTTGAGTTCACCGCAATATAGCTCTCTGTACCGATGCAGAGACCTTGCGATTCCTCGCCTTCAATACCGGTATAAATTGGTAAAAATTTAATATTTTCAGCCTTCACGACATTACCCTTAACATCGCTTATCTGACTCCAAGCCCAGTTTCCGTTTTGTATCATAGCAACCTGACCTAGGGCGAATTCTGCCATGGAATCAGCAACTGATTTTGAGCCTAAAAGTCCCTTTTCTGTAGCAGAATTGTTAATATACAAGTCGAAAATGTTTTTATAGTTATTAGCGTATTTAAAAATAATTTCATTGGTCTGAAGACCTGCAAGGGTGGGGTCGGTATAGTCCTTATTTTCGCCGAATTCATAGAAAAGCGGAATATTGGCCAAATGTGTTTGCCAACGCCAATCCTCGCCGCTCATTAGCGAGGTAGAGCCGAAAACACCCTTGATTCCAAGCTCCTCTTTGTGTGCGGTCATATCCTCAACAACGGTTTTAAGAGCAGTGAAATTATTAATATCCTCTGCCGAGTTAACCGATTTCTGGCGGTTGGTGAGCGCAAAATAGCGCGATAAAATTTCGTTATTGTAAATAATTCCGTAGCCTTCAACAACATAAGGTATCGCACAAACAGCATCACCCTCGGTTATAGCAAGGGTTTTATCGCTCAATACCGAATAGAGTTTTGTATCGCTTAAATTTAAGCAATAGTCCTTCCATTCACGAAAGCCTATAGGTCCGTTAACCTGAAAAATGGTGGGTGCATCGCTCTTGGCGATTTCACTTTTGAGTGTTTGTTCATAGGTGTTGGCGGCGGCTGTAACGACCTTAACCTTTACACCTGTTTCTGCTTCGTAGGCAGCGGCTATTTCCTCAAAAGCCTTGGCAGATTCGGGTTTAAAGTTCAGATAGTAAACAGCGGCCTTTTCGCGCTTCATACAACCCGCAAGTGTAGCGGCTATTAGCGCCAGAATAAATAAAATTGATAAAAATTTTTTCATAAAATTACCTCCGCTTTTATTTTGAACGGAAAACCCACGAAAATGCAAAAAAAATGAAAATATATTATTGTAAAAGTTAAAAAAGGGTAGTATAATAGCCTTGGAGGCGATAACCATGATAAATTTTAAAATTTGGGATAAGGAATTCCCGCTTTATGATGAAACAATTAACAATGAAGAAAATGACAATATAAATACAATGCAGTTCTATGGTGTGGATAGTGCCGAGCCCACGCCGGTTGTTGTGATTTTCCCCGGTGGTGCGTATATGTTCCGTTCAAATGTGAACGAGGGCGAAGAAATAGCGCAGTTCTTTAACACCAAGGGAATTGCGGCAGCAGTTGTTCAGTATCGCGTGAGCCCTTATCGATATCCAGCTCCGCTGCTTGATGCACAGCGTGCAATTAAAATTTTAAGATATAACGCAGCAGAGCTTAATATAAACCCCGACCGCCTTTTCACCCTTGGATTTTCGGCGGGTGGACACCTTTGCGGTATGACCGCCACCTTCCCTGATATTTGCAATATTTATAACGATGAAATTGATAAAATGAACCATAAACCGACCGGAGCAATACCGTGCTACCCGGTTATAACTAGCGATGACAGAGTAGGACACTTGGATTCGTTTGGAAATTTATTAGGTGAGCAGTACGGCCGTCGTGAGGAGTTTTCTTTGGAAAAGAGGGTGGATAAGGATACCTGCCCCTGTTTTGTTTTCCACTGCGCGCACGACGATTTAGTGCCGAAAGAGAATTCGATCTTATTCGCCGAGGCTCTTTGGAAAAACGATATTCATTGTGAGCTGCATATTTTCCCCGAGGGCGTCCACGGTGGCGGATTAAGAGAGGGTAACCTTAATTCCCGCGTTTGGCCCGAGCTTGCAGTCGACTGGGTGCTTCGTTTCGGCAAACCTGATATGTAAACAAAAATCCCTTGGCGTAAGGGTTGTACTCTTGAGGACAGTAAAAAAAGAAACAATTATACCCACAGTTCCAAAAAACTGTGGGTATTTTTATAACCTCTCTTTATTTATCGGTTAAATTGTGCTATAATACAACCAACCGATAAATAAGAATTTGACGGAGAATAAGTAATGAAAATCTACGATATTTCCCAAGAAGTTTTCGGCTGCCAAGTGTATCCCGACGACCCCAACCCGAAGAAAAAAGAACTCAAATCGATGAAAAAGGGCGAAGTATATAATTTGACGGCATTTAGTATGTGTGCGCACAACGGCACACATATAGATGCACCATTTCATTTTATTGAAGATGGGAAAACAATTGATGAGATACGCTTAGAATCATTTGTTGGAGTGGCTTATGTAGCAGAACATCATGGGGTTGTTACGGGCAACGATGCTACAGAAATAATAGAAAAAGCAAAAAAACAGAACTTAGAAGCATCAAAGAGAATTCTAATTAAAGGAGAAGTTGAAGTATCATTAGAGGCAGCAAAGGTATTTGCATCGTCAGATATTTTGCTTTTGGGAAATGAACCACAGACAGTCGGACCGCAAAACGCACCAATGGCGGTACATCTTGCACTATTGTCTGCTGATGTTATCTTGCTTGAGGGGATTCGTTTGGCAGAGGTGTCTGAGGGTGTCTATTTCTTAAATGCGGCTCCGCTTAATTTGGCGGGTACAGATGGTTCTCCGTGCAGAGCGGTGTTGATAGATGCTGAGAGATAAATTCCAATTT
>JAZRMU010000014.1:0-21863 GCA_045647785.1 Acutalibacteraceae bacterium | reverse complement strand
CATTGCGAATCTTGTGAAAATAAATATACTATCCGCCCGCGAAAATTCAAGTGCACGCATTTCTATGCAGTGCGAATTTTTCCAGCTTTTGAAATCTAAATAATCCATTTAATCCTTTCACTGCCTCGTTTATATCATCATAATACATAGGAATCTATCTTCTTTGAAGCCCTCATGGAAGGATTTGCAGGATGGTGCGCCCTATTTGTTATGACAATTTTTCAAATCGCCTTTCTACTATATCATTAGATTTCATCATTATCAAAAAAATATTCCTCCATGCTCATTTTAAAATATGATTTTTTATAAAATTGACCTTGCTATAAATGCCTATTTCAGTCGAAACTTCTTTAAGCTTTTAATTGGTGTTTAGTAACGCTTTGAGCGGTTTCCAGCATATTCTCTGCAAAGATGCCATAGCCTTTTGTTGGCTCATCAATAAGAACGTGGGTTACGGCGCCAATTAGTTTTCCGTTTTGGATAATGGGGCTACCGCTCACGAGTGTGTAAATATAGGACCAACTGATAATTAATTTGATGAATTAAGAAAACGATTTTGTTTTTTATTCCTCAAATTTTTCTGGATTTTTGCGAAGTTCAGCTATCGATTTAAGGCTGTCCTTGATCGCCGCACATTCCAGTTTATACATAAAATACATTACCAAATATTCTACACCAAGCATTATAAAAACAAATATAACCATATCTATAATACTCTCAAAATCGGAAATTAAAAAGAAAAAAGCAGTAATCAAGAGCGGAAACAAAGCAAAAAACCATTTTGTTTTTTTAGTTGCATTAACTGAATTTTCCTTCTTGTTTAAAAACTCTTCGTGAGTCATACATTCTTTGCCTTTTTTTATGCGGCGTTTATTAATTCTTTTATATTGCTTAATAATCGACTTATATTTATCTTTATCATTTTGCATTTCATTCGCCACCATATCCCAAAAATGGATTTTTTGGGTTTTGTGTTTTTTTATGCGATCACGGTTAAATATATAGTAAACTATCAAATAAAGGGTGCTAATTATTAAAATAGCTAAAACCGGAATTTTGATTTCAAAGATATTGAAACCTATTAAAAATACCACAATGAAATATGCAAAAAAAGAAATTATATAATATATTCTTCTTTGCAACTTAGTCGGAATTCTTTTACGCTTACGCATAATATATCTAATAATTAAATTGAATATAAGATCAATTATTGTAATAGCTGCAAAGCCAAAAATATATCCACCTATATTAAAGCCTTCGCTCGACCAAATCGAAAGTTTAGCACCATTAACAATATCCATAATCAAACAAAGCATTTCTAGAGAAGATAAAATAAAAGCATATATTGCTATAATTTTGATTTTATCAAAAAAAGAAACTATTCTGCTTTTGGTATCGATATCAGAACAAAATTCTTTGCAAAACCATTGAATATCGTTGCCAATAATCTTTTTAACAGATTTACCAGATTCTTGCGCAGTAATAAACATATCCAAGAGTTCATTGAAACGTTCTTCTCGTAAATCATCATCCATAGTAAACGTAGAACAATAAAACTCAATTTGTTTAAACGTTTCTAAATATTCACCTTTTAATTTGTCCGTATAAAAAGCGTAACTATCTATCATTATTTCTCCTCGTTTCCTAAAATTTTCATAGCTTTATCAGTTATTTCATAATAGCTTTTCTTAAAAAGTTTAAAGTGTCTTATTCCGTCATCCGAAGCAGAATAATATTTTCTTATGGGGCCAAAGGGTGATTTCTCCTTTCGGCACAAAATATATCCTTTTTTTTCAAGTCTTGTAAGCACCGGATACAATGTGCCTTCCCCTATATTTTCAAAACCCGCCTCCTCAAGCTTTGTTAAAATCTCATATCCATAGGTTTCTCTTTTCACAATGATGCTCAATATGCAGCCTTCCAAAACACCTTTAAGCATTTGAGAATTATCCAAGAAAAGCACCTCCTTTTGATACTTTGTATAACATAATAGCACACCTACTTTACTTTGTCAAGTAGGTGTGCTATTTTTATGACACATTTTTTAATTGCTGTTTAGAAACGCTTTGAGCGGTTTCCAGCATATTCTCTGCAAAGATGCCATAGCCTTTTGTTGGCTCGTCAATAAGAACGTGAGTTACGGCGCCTATTAGTTTTCCGTTTTGAATTATGGAGTTTCCGCTCATACCCTGCACTATTCCGCCTGTTTTGGAGAGTAGCTCGTTATCGGTTATCTTAACTGATAAATTCTGCACACCTTTTTCGCTGTGTATTTTAACAGTACAGCTATATTCTTTAGGTGCGCCTCCGTCAACAGTTGTTATTATGGTTGCTTCACCATTCACTATCTCCTGCTTCAATGCTACCTGAATTAAATTTGCGGTGCTGAACGAATTTTCTGAGAGAGCATACACTCCTCTTACCGAATTCAGTGCAATTTTGCCATACTTCTGCAGCGTTATTCTGCCGGTTAGCTCGCCCGGCTCGCCTGATACAGCGGTTTTGACCGATACAATATCAGCGCCCACAAGCTCACCAGAATCAACCGTTAAAAGGCTGCCCGTATCCTTATCGCAGATTCCATGCCCGAGCCCGCAAACAACATTGTTATACGGATAATAAAAGGTCAGCGTGCCAATTCCCGCCGAGCTGTCCCTCACCCATATTCCCGCCTTGTAGCTGCCGGTACTAACCGATTTTTCGGCACATAATGTGAGTGGAATTACCTTGCCTTCTCTTTTAACAACAACATTTATGGAACGCCCTTCACTTTGCTCGATTATCTCGCCGACCTCCTCATTGGAATGCACCTTTTTGCCGTCTAATGTAACGATATAATCGCCTATTTTAATGCCGCATTTAGTTGCAGGGCTGCAGTTCCCCGAGGCAGTATCAACATCACTCAATGCCACCACAAGCACGCCGTCTGTATAAATTTTCATGCCAAACGGCGTGCCGAGTACGGCGACGTGCATTTGGTCTACTACCTCTACCTTGGCGCGATTTATGGGGATTATACCAAACAGCTTTAGCTGCACCTCATAAGCCGAACCGATGCTATTATAAAGCTTCGCCTCTGCTTGACTGTTGCCCATATATTTTGCAGTTACGGGCAGCTTTGTTGATAGCACGAGTGCTTCACCGCTTTGGACCTTATAATTTGTAGCTATATTATCAGACAAATAAAAAATTGCCGAGAAAACGGCAATGCAACAAACGAGTGAAAGCACAGTGAAAGCCTTTATAAAAAGTGCCACGCGTTTCAAAAAAACCACTTCCTTACAAGTTTACTTTTCTCCTTTTTGAATATTTTATTAAAGAGAAAATTTTCTTGTTTTGGAAATGGTTTTAATTTAAATCTTTAATAGCTGTTCGGTTGAAACAAGCACCGTTTCGCTGCCGATAACCTCAATATCCTTCCACGGAATTAAAATATCGTTCTCTCTGCCGAAAATGCCTAAAACATGATTTCTGCCAAAGATTATAACTGAATTTATACTGCCGTTTTCGGTATTTATTTCTATATCATCGATACGACCGAGCACCGCGCCGTTTTTAACACTCACCACCTGTTTATTTTTCAATTCATCAATTCTGCACAGCATAACATTAACCTCCTATATTAATAGGTATGCTGTTTTTTACTGTTTTATTTTATTAAGTGCAATTTTTTCAAGTCTTGATACCTGTGCTTGAGATATACCGATTTCCTCTGACACTTCCATTTGCGTGCGCCCGAGCAGAAATCGCATCGAAAGAATACGCTTTTCGCGGTCGCTTAAATTTTTAATAGCCTCTTTTATGGAAATTTCCTGCAGCCAATTATTGTCATCGTTATTATCGCCGATTTGGTCAAGAACAAATATAGTATCTCCTCCATCGGAATAAACAGGCTCATAAAGCGACACGGGCTCAACAATACTCTCGAGCGCCATCACAATATCAATAGAAGATACATTCATTATTTTGGCGATTTCATCGGCTGTTGGTTCTCTTTTTTCTCTCGCCAAAAATTCCTCTTTAACCTTCATCGCCTGATACGCGGTATCCTTAATAGAACGACTGACACGCACTGCCGTATTATCCCGCAAATACCGCCTGATCTCGCCGATTATCATTGGAACAGCATAGGTTGAAAAGCGCACATTGTGCCCTAAATCGAAATTATCAATAGCCTTTATGAGTCCAATACACCCAACCTGAAAAAGGTCATCAACATTCTCTCCCCTATTTAAAAATCTTTGAATAACACTGAGCACAAGGCGCAGGTTTCCGTTTATTAGTTCATCACGCGCTGCAATATCTCCGTTTTTAACCTTTATGAGCAGCGCCTCCTTCTGACTTTCTTTAAGCACAGGCAGAGCGCTGGTATCCACACCGCAAATTTCAACCTTGTTATAATAATTCAAGCTAAACAAATCCTTTACAAAAAAACTCCCGACAATAGTATTGTCAGGAGTTGTAAATTTTATTTAGCTTTTTAAGTTTTTATTGAAGGCTTATGCTTTTGAAATACGATAATGCTTCATCATATTGTACCGACAAAAGCTGCTTTTGCACCTCAATTTCCGCATCACTCGAAACAATAGCCAAAATTTCAGCTTTAGCTATTTCGGTTCTGCCCAGAATTAAATTCACAAGTTCTTTTTTATTGGGGTTATCTGAAGCCGTCAGTTCATCAATATATCTTGCTGCTTTGATAACTATATCACCAATGACATCACTGGCAACATTAAATTTGTCAGGAAGCACGAATTCATCCGACTCTGAATTTTCGGTAACTTCAGGGGTTATTTCCTCCGCCACCACAGCATCATCCTCGGTATTTTGTGCTACATTAAGCGGAATCGCCGACTTAATGCTTTCAAGCTCATCTTTTAACTCCTCGATTTGCTTTAGACAGGCTGCAGTTGCAGCATTTTGCTGCTCAAGCTGCGAGAGCAAAGTGGAATTCTGCTTTTTTAGAAGCTGAATTTTGCTAAAAAGCTCATTATTCTGCTTTATTAACAGATTCTTGTTCATTATTCTCCTCCATAGCAGGTGTTTCCTCTGCTGAAAATTCTTCCTTTACCTCTATCTTTTCTGCCCCAAAATTGTAATTCTTTTTGCGCAACAGAGAATGAACAAAAGCGCGAACCAGATAATAAATTACTGCAAAGGTGGGCACCCCGATAAGCATACCTATAATTCCAAAAAGTCCGCCGCCGAGAATAATGGCTACCATTACCCAAAATGCCGAAAGACCTGTTGATTCGCCGAGTATGCGCGGACCAATAACATTACCGTCAAACACCTGTAAGAGAATAATGAATATTACAAAGTACAGGCATTTAATGGGACTGTTGAGCAAAATTAATAATGCACACGGTACTGCACCGATATAAGGTCCAAAAACAGGAATCATATCGGTAACGGCTATTACGACCGACACAAGCATTACATACGGAATTTTCATTATCGAACAGCCGACAAAACAAAGAATACCGATTATTAGCGCATTTATAAGTTTTCCATTAATGAATCCGCTAAAAATAGCATTTGATTTTCTCATAACCGAAATAACCCTTGCGGTTGTTTCCTCTTTTGAAAAGGCAAGCAAGATTTTTCTTATCTGACGCTTAATTGTCGCTTTACCCGCCAACAGATAGAATGCAAGTACAAGACCGATAAGGCAATCGATAACAAAGTTTACAACATTTATAACGCCGCTTGCAAGGTATGTGGCATAGGTTGTCGCATTGGAAACAAGATGTTCCTGCACCCAGTTATTAAGGGCATTAAAGCCTGCATTGATAACGCTTGCCACTGCATTATTATTCTCCATTAAATTGATTAACCAAACCCAAAGAGTTCTAATTTGGTCGGGCAAAACAGCTATAAGGCTTGTGAGGGTTGTTGCAAATTCGGGGATTACCATATAGAAAAATACCGAAATCACAAGCACAAAGAATAGCAGAGAGAGCGTAATAGCAGTGTATAGACTAAATTTTTGGAACTGACCCTGTTTTTTAAAGATTTTATTAAGCGTTTTATTTATACTCCTATCAAGCGCCTTTACCATTGGGTTCATTAAAAATGCGATAACCGCACCCAAAATAACAGGTTGCAGAATATTCACCACTTTACCCATAAAGGCAAGTATATCGCCTAATTTAAAAATTGCAAAAAAGAAAACAATTACGGCTGAAATAACGCAAAAGGACATAACGCCTGCGCGCACATAAGAAAATCTTTCATTTTTGTTTGGCTTCATACCCTTTAAGCCTCCAATAATAAAATTTAATAATTGTAATAAATATTAATGCACCGAAAAAACCGCCTGCAGTATCAAGTAAAACATCGGTTACCTGACCGCTTCTGCCCGCTACGAACAGCTGATGAAGCTCATCACTTACCGCATATAAAAACACATATCCGACCGCAAAAATCGGAATCAATAATTTTTTTATTTTAGAAAAGGTTGCCCAAAAGCCCGATGCAAAAAATCCGAGGGCGGCATACACCATAAAGTGGGCTGTTTTTCGAATTAACAGCTGATATTGAGTAACAAGAGCCTCACGCGCTTCTTCACTAAACGACCCGAAATCCTTAACCATAACCGCCAAGATGCGTTCAAGCAGCGAACCGCTTATTTTATTGGAATCTCCCGCCGTTTTCGAGGACATATAAAATATGAATCCGCTGATGAAAACTACTGAGCAGAAGAAAATATATCTTAAAATTTTTCGTTTCATAATATACTTGTAGGGGCAACTAGGTTGCCCCTTTAACTTATTTATTTATATATGTGAATATTTCGGGGTCTACCCAATTAAGATTGTTCGGGTCATAGCCTCTTGCTACGCCAAAATGCAAATGCCAGTTGGTAGACCAACCTGTTGAGCCAACGTAGCCGAGCACTTGAGCACGCGCAACAAACTGATTAAGCGATACAATGGCTGTTCGCATATGAGCATAAATAGTCAAATAGTATCTGCCGTTATACACACCGTGCGAAACGCGAACATGGTTACCGTAACCGCCGCCGCAGCCGCAGCTACCACTCTTACCGTAGTTATGTGTACAATAATTAACAACCTTTGAAACAGTACCCGATGCGGCACAAAGAATTTCCTTATTGTTGATTCCCCACTGACCAAGGTCGATACCCTTATGGTCGCCCTTGTGTACCGAGTCATTACTCATCCAAGGCGATGTTCTTCTAAAGCCCGGTATAGGCCACTGGAACACGCCGTCAAACGGGCGGTCGTCCATATCTACTGATAAAAGTTCTCTTTCGAGTGCTTTTTTATCGTTTTCGAATTTACGCTGCTCGGACTCTAAATCCTTTTTGGTTGAATTAATACCCGCAATAACAGAATTAACCTCCCTAACGTGCGAGTCAAGCTCTGCCATTTCTACAGCCAAGGTCTTTTTAACCTCTGCCTGCTGCGCTTTGAGCTCGTTGTTTTTCTCTATTTCCTCTTTAATTTCGGAAATCGTGGAAACTAATTCATTAATTAATTTATTATCCTGCTCGGAAACACATTTTGTAAGCTCGGCAAGAGATAAAAAGTCAGAAAATGATTCCGCACCCATAAGAAGCTGTAAACCGCTATCGGTATTACTCATATAAAGAGAACGAATACGCTTTTTGAAACGCTCCTTTGTATCGGCAATAGCCTCGTTTTGCTCGGCAATTTTAGCCTCACTAGCGGCTATTTCGTCGTTACACTTTTTGATGAAATCATTGCAAACGTCTATCTTCTGCTGGGTTATATTAATTTTTTGCTCCCACGAAGCCTTTATCTTATTCTGGTCGTTAAGCTTTGATTTTTCAGCGTTAATCTGCTTTTGCAGGTCTTCAGATTTTTGCTGAAGGTCGTTTATCTGGTCGATAATGCTTTGCTTTTCGGCATCGCTCAATGCCTCAGCCGATAAATTAACGTTAGCAGAAACACAGCCGAAAGCAATAACAAAAGCTAAAGCAACCGCTAAAATTCTTTTTAAAGAATTGAATTTCAAGAGTTTTTCCTCCGTTTAAAATTAAATAGCAGAAAATTCGCTGCCCTCTTTTTTAAGGTACTTGCTAATCATAATCAAGCTGCCGAAGGCACCCGCAAAAACGCCTATTAAAGCGAAAATGCCAAGCAGAAGCAGCGCTTTATCTCCAAAATTAATAATCTCACCCGTACCAAGAGTTGTGCGGATAGTATCTGTTGCTACGCGATAGCAGAAATATACAACACCTTCAGACAAAAGTGCCGAAATAAGACCGATAACAACACCCTCTACCACAAAGGGCAGTCTTATAAATGTATCTGTAGCGCCAACTGCTTTCATAATACTGATTTGCAGCTTGCGGGTATACATTGTAACGCGAATGGTGTTTGATACGATTACAAGCGAAATTATAAGCAATATGCCGATAATCCAAAAGCCTGCAATACCGATGCCGCTTTTAATTGAATTGATTTTTTCAGCAAGGTCGCCCTGCGACTGAATTGAGTTAACACCCTCAATCTGCTTGATTTTATTTACAGTATCAGTAAAGAACTCCATATCGGAAAGCTGAACTCTGGCACCGTCGGAAAGCGGGTTGCCGCCCTCCTCATTAAGGAATTCAAAATACTGCTCCTTGCCCTCAAGCATTGTGGATTTAACATCCTCGAGCGCCTGCTCTTTAGAAATATATTCTACATTCTTGACATTTTGAAGCATTGCAATCTTATCGCAAACAGCCCTTGCCTCCTCCTCGTTATGAACGAGGTATTGGCTGTCCTTAATGTCGTTTTCATCAAAGGTTTCATCACTCGATAAAATTGGCAACGCATCACCAAACAGCACCGAATTTTTATCGTTGAAATATACCATAACAACATTCTGCTGCTCTAAAGTTCCAATAGCTTTATCAACATTAAAGGAAATTAACATCGCAAGACCGATAAGCACCATACAAGCAGTTAATACACCGATTGAAGCTACCGTCATAAGGCGGTTTGCCCATACATTCTTAACGCCCTCGCCCGTTAAATATTTGAAACTACCTAATTTCATTACTCGAGTCCTCCGGCATTATCAGCAACAATTCTACCGCCATCAAGCATTATAACGCGGTGATGGAAATCGCGCACTAAATTATGGTCGTGCGTTACCATAAGAATTGTTGTTCCTTTTTGGTTAATGGCACTTAACAGATTTACTATTTCGTATGACATACTCGGATCTACGTTACCTGTGGGCTCGTCCGCAATAATTAAATCGGGGTTATTGACAAGCGCACGAGCAAGTCCTACGCGCTGTTGCTCACCGCCCGACAACTGATTAGGCATTGAACGCGCCTTATGACCAAGGCCCACCATACTTAACGCCTTTGTTACCTCGCGGCGAATGATGCGGCTGGGGGCGCCTACAACATGCATCGCAAAAGCAACATTATCAAACACATTCATTGTGGGGATTAAGCGGAAGTCCTGAAAAACTATACCCATTGTACGGCGAAGCAGGGGCACATCCTTGCGCGGCATTTTTGTTAGGTTAAAGCCGTTAACACGGATACTGCCAGAATTCGCCTTTTCCTCGCGCATTATAAGCTTCATAAAGGTACTCTTACCGGCACCCGATGAGCCAACAACGAAAACGAACTCTCCTTTGCCAATTTTTATATTAACATCATCTAACGCGTGTGTTCCGCTGTTATAGGTTTTAGAAACGCCGACAAACTCGATAATAGGCTCGGTTGCCGTGGCGTTTTGATTATTTAAATCCATTAAAAGCTTACCCTTTCTTAAAATTTAATGGGGTTAGATTTAAGATATTTGTTAACCATCAATGCAATTTTGAAAACTATAGCGTGGTCGAATTCACGAAGGTCAAGACCTGTGATTTTCTTTATTTTCTCAAGTCTGTAAACAAGTGTATTGCGGTGAACAAACAGTTTACGAGAGGTCTCGGAAACATTAAGGTTATTTTCAAAGAAACGCTGAATTGTGAACAGGGTTTCCTGATCAAGACTTTCAATAGTGCCACGTTTAAACACCTCGCGAAGATAGGTTTCGCACAGGGTTGTGGGGAGCTGATAAATAAGTCTTGCAATACCTAGATTATCATAGTTAACGATGGTTTTATCTGTATCAAATACCTTACCAACCTCAAGTGCTGCCTGAGCCTCTTTAAACGACTTTGCAAGGTCTTTGAGGTTTTCAACTGTGCTGCCTATGCCGATTACAACATGGCAATAGAACTCGCCGGAAAGAGTATCGGCAATAGATGAAGCAAGATTTTCGATATCTTTAGATGTGGTATCGCTCTTAACCTCTTTAATAAGAGCGACATCGTACTCATTAATATTGATAACAAAATCCTTGTTTTTATCGGGGAAAAGATTCTGAACAACATCAAATACCGACACATCGTTCTTATCAAGCAGACGAACTAAAACAACTGCACGGGAAACATCGCCATTGAAATATAGTTCGCGAGCCTTTAAATATATATCGCCGGGCAGAATGTTATCAAGAATGATGTTCTTGATAAAGTTTCTACGGTCGTACTTTTCGTCATAATAAAACTTTATGTTAGTGAGCGAAACCGATAAAATTGAGCAATATTTTTCTGCTATAGGATCGTTGCCATCAACGAAAACATAATAGTCGCTATTATCGTTATTACCTAAAGAATGAACAGTGTAATAGTTATCTGTATAAAACTCTTTATCACCTAAAAAATAGTTGATATTAAGTCTTTCGCCGATTCTGTTTAAATCGCTGCAGGCGATAACATCATATTCCGAATTTAAAACACCGATTGTACGGTCGATTACATCCTTCATTTGATGAATTACGCCTTGGAAAAGTCTATTTGCCATTATAAATCCCCCTTAACAATTTGCATTTTAAAGACAATAAAACTCCACGATCTATTATACATAATTTATAGGCGTTTTTCAAGTGGAATTCACGAAAAAGTTACAAAAAAATTACAAAAAAGCACCCACTCGCAAAGAGTGGGTGTTTAATGCTATTAGTTGGTAATTGTAAGCTCGGTGTCTTTGTCGAAGATGTGGATTTTTTCTGCTTCAATAGCAATCTTAATCTTATCGCCGGGCTTAGCAGTATTTGTCGGGCTAACGCGAGCGTTAATATCCTGACCCTCACAGTTCATATAGAGGTAGGTTTCAGCGCCCATAAGCTCGGTAACTTCAACATTAGCCTCTACGATGCTATCGGGATGTGCTGCAATAAAGTCTTCCTCGTTATAAACATCTTCAGGACGGATACCCATAATAACTTCCTTGCCAATGTACTCATCGAGCTTGCCGTTCTCATACTTGGATGCAGGAAGCTTGATTCTGTACTTAACGCCTGCACGAGTCTTGGTATCTTCAGAGCCGAATTCTACAAAGAACTCGTCTTTTTCCTTAACGATAACAGAATCGATAAAATTCATCTGCGGTGAGCCGATGAAGCCTGCAACGAAGAGGTTGCAAGGACGCAGATAAAGAGCATGCGGAGTGTCAACCTGCTGGATAAGACCGCTCTTCATAACAACGATGCGAGTACCCATGGTCATAGCCTCGGTCTGGTCGTGTGTTACATAGATAAAGGTTGTACCAAGGCGCTGGTGAAGCTTTGAAATCTCGGTACGCATCTGCGCACGAAGCTTAGCAGCAAGGTTGGAAAGCCGCTCGTCGAGAAGGAATACCTTCGGCTCACGAACGATTGCACGACCGAGAGCAACACGCTGACGCTGACCACCGGAAAGAGCCTTCGGCTTGCGTTCGAGAAGGTGCTCAATATCAAGGATGCGAGCAGCCTCTTCAACTCTGCGCTTGATTTCATCCTTAGAAACCTTGCGGAGCTTAAGACCGAATGCCATATTATCAAATACCGACATATGGGGATAAAGAGCGTAGTTCTGGAACACCATGGCGATATCTCTATCTTTAGGTGCTACATCGTTTACTAAACGATCGCCAATGTAAACCTCACCGTCTGAAATTTCTTCAAGACCCGCTACCATTCTGAGTGTTGTTGACTTACCGCAACCTGAAGGACCAACGAGAATGATAAACTCTTTATCCTTGATTTCAAGATTGAAATCCGAAACAGCTACAACGCCGCCAGGATATCTCTTGTATACATTGCGTAGTGAAAGACTTGCCATTACTATTAACCTCCTACAAAATAAACGAAACTACATATTTGTATGCATTTATTATACCAAGTTACAAACAAAATTACTATTGTCAAGTCAGCCAAAATATGAAAATTAAATTGTTGAATATTGCCAATAAGCCGCCTATTCACTAGTGTTTTAACACTTTGCTAATAATTTCCTCGCCACTCATAGTCATACATTCACCCGGCAAGAGGTCGTTTGGCAGAAGCAATTCTCCAATACTCAATCGGTGCAGATTATTAACACCGAGGTCAAACACACCGAACATTCTTTTAACCTGATGATATTTACCCTCGGTTATTGTTAGTCTGGCAAGCCTTTCCCCTACTATCTCTAGTACTGCGGGGCGGCACAGACTGCCGTCTGCCAAGCTAGTCCCCTTTGCAAACTTTTCTATCAAAGAAACGTCTGGTTCGCCGTCGAGCTCTGCCTCGTAGCATTTCGGCACATCGTTTTTAGGTGAAATTACCTTATGGGCAAATTCACCATCATTGGTAATTATGAGCAGCCCCGTTGTATCCTTATCAAGCCTGCCGACGGGAAAAAGCTCTAGATGCCTATATTCAGGCGGAACTAAATCAACAACCGTTCGGGCATTTTTATCATTTGATGCCGAGATTACACCCTTCGGCTTGTTCATTACTATATACACAAATCCCATTTTGCTGATCACTTCACCGTTTACAGCAATCTTATCGCACTCGGGATTGATTTTCTTGTCAAACGCCCTTTCTACCGCACCGTTAACGGTAATCCTGCCCCGACGCACAAGTTGTCTTATTTCGCTGCGGGAAAAAGCTGAATTTTCAGATATAAATTTATCTAATCTTTGCAATTTTCTACTCCTTAATCTCCTTTAGCGGCAGCATAAAGCCCGAAAGCTCTGCGCTGGAAATATCGCCGCCAACAACCCTATTATCACATATTATAAGGTTAACATACGCGGGGCTTCCGTTAAGCAAGCCCACCTCATAGCAATAAACAGTTACCGTTTTGCCCGAAAGCGGCTGCAAATCGTAGCCCGCTTCTGCTTGCAGCTCGTTATACCTTGAATAAACATCGTTAAACCTTGTTGGAATTACCGTCTCTTTAACCGACACCGCCTGTTCATTTGGCGACAATCCCAAAGAGCGAATAAACTCTACCCTACTCACATTATCACATATTACCCCATCGTTTGAAAGGGGCTGCGACATAAAATCGAGCATTATTAAAAATGCGACACAAAGCGCTAAAAAAACGGCAACAAGGCGTTTATCGGATAATCTAAAGGTTATTAACTTCATAAAATGCACCCAATAAATAATATTAGGGTGCATTCTCATTTATTACTTTATAAGACAGATACAATTAGCCGCTATTCCAAGTCCGGCACCTGTAAAGCCCAATCCCTCCTCGGTTGTGGCTTTAACATTAACTGCAGAAATATCAATTCCACAGTCGGCCGCTATATTTTCGCGCATAGAGCCGATGAACGGCGCCATTTTCGGCGCTTGCGCAATAATGGTAGCATCGATATTACCGATTTTATATCCATTTTTACCAAGCAGCGCCACAGTATGGCGCAAAAGCAGTCGGCTGTCAATGTTTTTGTACCTTTCATCGCTATCGGGGAAATGCTTACCGATATCACCGAGTGCCGCAGCACCAAGCAGCGCATCACACACCGCGTGTAAAAGAACATCTGCGTCGGAATGACCGAGCAAACCCTTTTCAAAAGGTATTTTAACACCGCCTATTATTAAATCGCGACATTCCACCAATTTGTGCACATCGTAGCCAAGGCCTACTCTCATACGCTCTCCCCCATTTCACTTATATAATACTGCGCCAAAGCAATATCCTCGGGTGTTGTAATTTTTATATTTGTATACTCGCCCTCAACAGTTTTTACAGGAATACCCGCAGCCTCGAAAAGGGAGGCATCATCGGTAAATGCAGCAAGGTTATATTCATTAAGCAACGGCAAATACGCCTTAATATCAACACCCTGCGGGGTTTGAACACAAAAAAGCGCATCGCGGTTATAGGTTTCTTTAACATAACCATCGCCGCTGATATTCTTGATGGTATCTTTAGCTTTCACTCCGCAAATGACGCATTTTTCGGCTGCTATTTGCTTGCAAACACGCTCAATAAGCGCTTGACTTACAAGCGGGCGAGCACCATCGTGAACAAGCGCTTTATCGGCTTTTTTAAGGCATTTAATACCGCACAGCACCGATTCAGCTCTGTTTCCTCCACCCGCTACAATATCGGTTACCTTCGAAATCATATATTCCTCACAAAAGTGCTGCATATCGGCTATAAATTCCTGCTTTGTTACTAGAACTATACCCGAAATATAAGGCGAACGCTCAAAAGCCAACAAGGTTCGCACAATTACAGGGATTCCGCAAAGGGAGGCAAATGGCTTGTTTATCCCCTGCATACGGGTCGATGAACCCGCCGCAACAACAACGACCGGTATGGCATTTTCGTTTAAAGCATTTTCGGTATAGCATAAATTGTATTCAAGTGTTTTCATAACAAATCCTTAAAAAACAGGGGGCGGATGTAAAACCATCTGCCCCCAAATATACATTTATAAATTATTCTTCTTCAGCACAGTCGCAGTCGCAATCGCAATCGAATTCAAACTCAAGGTTTGTGCCGCAGTTGGGGCAAGCAATACCTTCTTCCTCAAGCATTTCAGCGTCAAGATAGATAATATCGTTGCAGTTCGGGCAGGTTACCTCATAAACCTCATCGTCGCAGCAGCCACAATCGCATTCGCCGCCGCAGGTGCACTCAAGGCCTTCCTGACAACCGCAGTCGCAATCAGGGCCACAGCCACAACCGCACTCACACTCATCCTCATCGTCATCATAAATAATTTCTTCGAGAGTTGATAAATCCTCATCAACCTCGTCGAGCTGGTCAGCTATATCGAACTGTTCTTCATTAATAGCATCGATTTCCTCTGAAATATCAGCAAGGATATCAATAATAGCAGAGATGAGCTTGCCCTCGTTAGACTCGGTATCAAGCTTCATTCCGTCTGCAAGACCTTTAACATAAGAAATTCTTTCGGAAATAGTCATTTTTCAGTCCCCCTAAAATTATGCGCGTTCCATATACTCGCCTGTGCGGGTATCAATGCGAATCATATCACCCTCGTTGATAAACAAAGGAACACGGATTTCAGCACCTGTCTCAAGTGTAGCAGGTTTCATAGCGTTGGTAGCTGTATCACCCTTGAAGCCGGGATCGGTCTGGCTAACAGCAAGCTCAACGAATGTGGGCGGTTCAACACCGAAAATGTTGCCCTTATAAGATAAAATCTTGCAGGTCATATTCTCCTTAACGAACTTGAAGTTGTCGCCAAGCTGATCGGCATTAACAGGAACAAGCTCATAGGATTCGGGATCCATAAAGTAGTAAAGACCCTCGTCGCTGTAAGAAAACTCCATATCCTTTCTCTCAACAAAAGCGGTCGGGAACTTATCGCTAGGGTTGAAGGTTTTTTCAATAACGGAACCAGCAATTACATTTCTAATCTTTGTACGAACAAAGGCAGCGCCCTTACCAGGCTTAACATGCTGGAATTCAATTATCTGATAAACATTACCGTCCATCTCAAAAGTAACACCGTTTCTAAAATCACCGGCAGTAATCATAATTTAATTCCTCCAAATTATAACAAAATTTTTTATAAATTAAGTATACTTATTTTTTGATAGTTTGTCAAGCAAAAACCGCTTATTTACTCATTATTGTGCGCATCGCATTAATTGCGAGCAGATAACTATCATCTCCAAAGCCGATAATGCTGCCCTTGCATACTGCAGCTATTACCGATTTGTGGCGAAACTCCTCGCGCGAATGAATATTAGACATATGAACCTCTATAAAAGGCTTATCGACACACGAAATCGCATCGCGTATAGCGTAGCTGTAATGAGTGTATGCACCCGCGTTGATAATACAGCCATCATAATTAACCGCAACGCTTTGAATTTTGCTTACAATTTCGCCCTCACAGTTAGACTGAAAAAAATCGCACTCTAGCTTCATACCTTCGGCATAGGTGCAGATATTTTTATTAATATCCTCAAGTGTTCGGCTGCCGTAAACCTGCGGCTGGCGTGTGCCAAGCATATTTAGATTAGGTCCATTTATAATAAGTATTTTACCTTTAGCCATTGTTTATCAGCTCCAAATAATATTTTTTCATCGTAGCCGCATCCTCCGCCTGTGTTCCGTCGGACTCGCAGATGAATGTCGGTGAGCAATTTTTCATAGCAGTAAGCTCCATAACAGGCTCAAAATCAGGTCCGAACACGCAATCCTCAAAGGTCAGATGCTTCTTTTCTCCGCCTGTAGTATACTCGATTTTAGAAAAATGCGAGTGGAACTCCTTTAATCTTGAAATACCAAGTCTATTTTCGATAGCGGTGAAAATCTCGGCAAAATCCTCTTTAGTTTTAAGTCCGCCCAAGGTACGGGCATTAAGATGACCGAAATCAATACAAGGCAACAGCCTTTCATCCAGCTCGCAAAGTGCTAAAACCTCATCCAGCGTTCCAAGCTGATTAATTTTGCCCATTGTTTCGGGACAAACACGGATGTGGGACAGCCCATGCTCATCAAGTGCCTTAAGCGCAATTTTCATAGTATCAATCGCTAGCTCCAGGGCGTACTCACGCGAGATTTTACCACAAGAGCCCGTGTGAACGATAATGCGATTACCGCCCATAGCATTCACCGCAGCAGCGCTATCCAAAATATATTTAACGGAATTGAGACGCTTTTCCTCCTCAAGAGAGGACATAGATATATAATATGGTGCATGAAGCGATAAGGTTATGCCGCTTTCCGCCGCCTTCAAGCCGAGTGCTCGGGCTTTATCAAGTCCGATATTCACACCTCGCCCACACTGATACTCAAATGCATCAAGCCCCATTTTAACAAGATATTCAGGGACTTGCAAACTGTGCTTATAGCCCATTTCGGAAAAGCTTACGGAATTCCCCGCAGGACCGAATTTTGCTGCCACACTAACACCACCTAGAATTTATATACTGAATAAAGGATTTTTTCAAGATAACGCTTGAATTTAAAGCCCCACATAGTTTCGGGCAAAATAGGGTCTAATATAATAGCCGTTATTCCCGAAAGATGCGCACCTAATGAATCGGTAAACAGCTGATCACCAACTACTGCGGCGTTTTTGCGCTTTACGCCGAGCCTACCGAGTGCTTTGAAGAATTTAAACGGCAAGGGTTTAAGCCCTGTTGATATAAATTCAAGATTAATTTTTTCGGCAAACGGCTCAACACGTTGTCTTTTCGAGTTGGAAAGAATGATGAGCCTTATTCCGTTTTGCTGCATTAGACCGAGCCACTCCTCAAGCCCCTCGGTGAGCCGCATTCCGTGATGCGTGGAAAGAGTGTTATCAACATCTAAAATAAGAGCAGTAATACCCTTTTTCTCTAACAGTTCTACCGATATATCGGTAATTTTATCAAGCTTTATATCAGGTTTGAATAACATACTAAATCACCAAAATAAAAAAGCGGTTTTACAAAACCGCTTTTTACAGATAAAAATATCGCTTAGCGGAACTTGCGCTTGCGTGCTGCTTCCGACTTCTTTTTACGCTTTACAGAGGGCTTTTCATAATGCTCTCTCTTGCGAACTTCCTGAATAACGCCATCTTTAGCTGTCTGTCTTTTAAAACGACGAAGAGCGTTATCAAGCGACTCGTTTTCTTTCAAACGTACCTGACTCATTAAATTTCCCTCCTTTTGCATATTCTTAGAGGTATATCGAATACCTTACAAGTATACAATAACAGAAACGCATTGTCAAGAGAAATTATTAAATATTGCAAACTTTCACATATTTTCATTGATTATTTTGTTGAAATAATGTATTATATAATTGAAATATATTGTGGAGGGATGTTATGATTTGGCATAGCTCTGATAAAAACGATGTTCTAAACTATTTCGGCGTTGATAAAGAAAGCGGACTTTCTCTTAATAAGGCTGAACTTATTTTAAACGATATTATAAATGAAGAAAAGGAAAATAAACCGCTTAAGTTTATAAAAAACGCTCTGTCGCAGTTCTCTAATATACCTACATACTTTTTGCTCGGCAGTGTTCTGCTTTCGGTTATCTTATCTGCTGTAACCGAGGGCACAGTAGACCTAACCGTCATTATGGCGGTGGTTGTTTTAACTGTTTTCGCCTTGCTTTCGGCTGTTAAAGGAATGTACCTTGACCGATTCCAGCACAATGCGGACGAATATAAAAAATATTCAGCAACAGTTATTCGCGGCGGTGAAACTATTATCACAACTGCCGACAAGGTAGTGCCCGGTGATATTTTAGTTTTAAATGCTGGCGATTTAATTGCAGCCGATGCGCGACTTATTGAAGAAAATTTACTCAGGTGCGATGAATACGTGCTCACCCGCGAGATTGTTTATACTGATAAAGAAAGCAATTATATTGCCGAGGATATAGCAGAAATTCGCGACCGCAAAAATATGGTTTTTGCCGGCTGCAGCGTTATTAGCGGTCAGGGCTTGGCGGTTGTTACCGAAACAGGAAGCGAAACCGAGCTTGCACGCCAAAAAATTAATCAGTCCTACCTTTATGAATCCAAAAAATCAGATATTGCACAGGTTTGCCGCTATTCGGGCATTATAATCAGCGTTATCTGCGCACTTGTATTTATACTAAATATTATATTCGGTGGCAGCACTATCACGCAGAACTTTGCTTTGACCGTTGTTAATTCCGTGGTGCTTTGCTCGGCAATATTCATTGCCTGCTACCCCGAAAGTCTGCCCGCTATTGTAGCCGCTATTAAATCTATCGGTATGCGAAAATTACAGGATGTGGGCACTATCGTGCTTATGCCCTCAATTATAAAAAAAGCCTCAAAAATATCGGTTATATGCGCCGATAAGGGTGAGGTTTTCACCACCGATAATATGACGATTGCTAAAATTTTTGACGGAAGACGAATTACCGAAATCACGGACAAGCCGCTTGATGATAACAGTTCTAGCCTATTAAAGCTATCCTCTCTCTGCTTTAATCCCGATACCCCCGACCACACTGACCTTGCTTTATTCGATATGTTTGAAAAGCTTTCGGGTATACCGCGCAGTGATGTAGAAAACCTTTACCCCACGCTTGCGGTTATTCCGTTTGATAACGAGCGCCGACTTATAACCACCGTTAAAATGGTCAACGGCAAGCCGTTCTCTATTGTTAAGGGTGCGCCCGAGGAATTAGTTAATAAATGTATAGGCATTGATGCAAACGCCGCGCTCAAGGTTAACGAAATGATGGCACAGGACGCACTTCGAGTTATCGCAGTCGGCTACAAAGAGCTTGATGAAGTACCCGCAATACCCAACACAATAGACCTTGAAACGAATCTTACATTCGCGGGCTTTATAGGTTTTGAAACCGAGCTTAGCCCCAATGTTGTAAAATCGGTTCGTGCCCTCGAAAAGTCGGGAATCAGAACGGTTATGATTACGGGTGATAACCTTGCTACCGCAAAAGCGATAGCGCGCCGTGTCGGTATTCTGCATGATAGTTTAAAGGCTATTTCAGAAGAAGAGCTCGCCCTTATGAGCGATGAGGAGCTTGATAAGGAAATCACCTCATTTGCCGTGGTCGCTAGAATAACGCCCGAAAGCCGCTTCAGAATCGTGCGTGCACTGCAGCACAATAACGAGCGCGTTGCAATAACAGGTATGACCATGGCGGATGCACCCTCACTTCGAAAGGCCACAATAGGTATTGCACTTAAATCAACCGCTTCTGATGTTGCAAAGGATGCCGCTGACATTATTATTGAGGATACCTCCTTGCAGTCCATTATGATGGCAATTGCAACCTGCAAGAATACCTATTTAAGCATTAAGCGCATTTTACACTACATTTTAAGCACAAATTTAGCAGAACTTTTGACAGTTATTATAGGTCTTTTAATTTTCCGCTCTCCGATGCTTTTAGCGGCACAGCTACTGCTTGTGAATCTGATTACAGATACCTTCCCCGCCCTTTCTATTGGAATGACACCGGTCGACAATGTTAAGATAACAAGTGATAAATCACGCATATTCACCCTTAAATCTTCGGTCAAATTAGTTATTGAGGCTTTGGTTATAACCATTTTAAGCATTATCGGCTATGCAATAGGCAACGCACATTCACCGGAAATTGCGAGAACTACTGTGTTTGCAATAATAGGCTTTTCACAGATTTTGCACATAAGCGCCTGCTACTCCGATTCGTTTATCATTGGCAGCGGAATAACTAAAAACCGCTACATTTTATTCACTACTATTTTAAGCGTCATCGTGATGCTTTTACTGCTTGCAACGCCAATAGGCTTGCTTTTTGGAATTGTGGCTCTGCCCGTTTCCTGCATCACAATAATAATTCTTTTCGCGCTGATATTTATGGTGTGTGATGAGCTTATTAAAATAGGCTTTAAGTTTTACAGCAAAATAAAGGCATAAAAACACCCCGCAGTTAGGAATGTCCTTATCGAACATTTCTAACTGCGGGGGTTGTTTATTTTAAATTTAAAAGTCTCGCAGATTTTTCATTGATTTTCCCCAAAATATGCTTCTAGCCTAAAAATGGGAAGTCCAAGGGCAACAAACTTTGCCTCGTACTCGGTTACTATATTACCTTCAAAATCGCTGGAATGCAAATCAAGAGAGACATTTTTAATGCGAAATCCTGCACCAGATAACTGCTCAATAGAAAACTCAAAAAGTCCTTTATTATCAGTCTTTTGGTGGATCTCCGCACCCACAGCCATTAACTCCTTATAAATTTCAAGGAACGGGGCTGCCGTTAAGCGATGCGATGCATATTTCTTCTTAGGGAATGGGCAAGAAAAATTAAGGTAAATGCGCCCAACAGTATGCGGTTTTATTAGGGCAGGCAGATATTCAGCGCCGCACTTTACAAAAATTAGATTTTTAAGTCCACGCTGTTTTGCGTTTTCGCAAGCCGACACAATTACATTTCCAGTTTTTTCAACGGCTATATAGTTTATATCAGGATTGCGCGCAGCTATCTCACAAGAAAAGCCACCCTTGCCACAACCGATTTCGAGGTGAATTGGATTAGAATTACCGAAAAGCTCGGTAAAATCTATATAATCCTTTTCTGTTTTTACGGAATTGAAATTTCGGTCCTGCCTATCAATAATTATAAGGTTTTCCCGACACTCCGAAAGCCGCTCCTCAAGATTTTTCTTTTTTCTCATTCGCATAATTTTTTCCTCCAAATATTAAAGCACCGAACTCGGTGCTTTAATAAATAAACCTATTTTCCTTGGATAGCACCCCAGCCACCGCCGGATTTATCATTATATTCTACATCAAGACCGGTGTTGCCTGAAGTACCCGAACCTTGGTTTCCGCTCTCCTGGTTTCCATTGCCTTGATTATCGTTTTCGCCACCCTGGTTTCCGCTGCCGTTGTTGCCCGACTCACCATTGCCGCTGTTGCCATTTCCACTAGCAGGGGGTGTGGTCTGACCGCCGCCCGAGGTGCCGCCGTTCCCGCCGTTACCGCTACTGCCGCTACCCGAGCCATCAGGTGTTTGGTTATTGCTATCACCACCGACAATATCGTCGAACGGAGTGGACTCCTCCTCTTCCTTGCCTGCAAT
>JAZRMU010000013.1:0-12626 GCA_045647785.1 Acutalibacteraceae bacterium | reverse complement strand
TCGCAAATATACCATAATATTATAACTCTAAACCCCGCCGCATTCAAGGGATATTTTGTTAAATTTTTGTTAAATGCAAAAACAGACCTCAAAAAATATTAACCGTCAACACTCGCCGCAACAGGCTCACAACAAATTAATATACTATACTGGCATCGCCACTTCGGTGGCTCTCATTTCGAATCTTCTCATCTATAAAAAAATAGCAGCCACACCTAAA
This sequence comes from Acutalibacteraceae bacterium, assembly GCA_045647785.1. Taxonomy (GTDB): domain Bacteria; phylum Bacillota; class Clostridia; order Oscillospirales; family Acutalibacteraceae; genus SIG565. The sequence goes on along the minus strand of JAZRMU010000013.1, from coordinate 12,406 downwards.
GGTGTAACTGCTATTTGGCGCGCTGAAGAAGATTCCCGCCGCCACTGCCGTGGCTCTCAGGCACGCGTCGGCAAAAACTGTTCACCGAACAGTTTTCTTCCGCTTCGCTCCCTCCTGTTCGAATCTTCTCATCTGTAAAAAAATAGCAGCCACACCCAAAGGGTGTAACTGCTATTTGGCGCGCTGAAGAAGATTCGAACTCCCGACCTTCTGGTCCGTAGCCAGACGCTCTATCCAGCTGAGCTATCAGCGCAAATGGAACTTTTTGTCCCAGCGTTTTACTATGATACCACAAACAAAACAAAAAATCAATAGTAAATTTTAAAATTTTAAAAAAATGTTTGTTGCAAGTTTTAGTGCCCCGTTATATAATTGATAAAAAAGAGGGGCTTTTTTATAAAATTTCAGTTTTTAGACACAGCCACAGCCGAGGGTACTCCCTCAATGTTTTGCGACTGCGAGGTTTGCCGCATCTCCCGCGAACGCGGCGGCAGACATCTGCGCTCCTGTTGGAAATAGAGCTTTAGCCTATGATTGTCAAATTTTGTCGTATATTTTATATTGAAAAAAATATTATATAAATGTATAATATTCTTATATTTAACAAGGGGGAATTTTAATGTTCAAGAAGTTAATTTGCATGCTGCTTTGCGGAGTATTGGTGTTTTGTCTTACCGCTTGCGGTCAAGCTCCAATCGAAGAAATCACACCGACAGACGGCAGCACAGCCGATACTACGCCCGATCCACAACCCGAGCCCACACCTACAGCGCTTGTAAACCCGCTGACAGGTCTTGAGGATTTGCCGCTGGATAAAGGTAATGTACGCCCCCTTGCCATTATGATAGACAACGATTCGCTGGCACAAAACAATTCGCAAATCGGCGTCCCCTCTGCAGATATTATTTTCGAAACCGAGGTTGAGGGCGGCATTTGTCGCCTTGTGGCACTCTTTGCTAACGGCGAGGGCGCGCCGCAAATTGGCAATGTACGCTCGGCAAGAGTTGTTTACATCGATATTGCAACCGGCTTTAACGCTATCTACTGCCACCACGGAATTGACGCAGTTTATGCTGTTAACCGTCTAAAAGAGCTTGGCACCGACAACTTTGTTCTCGGTGAAAACAACGGCGGCTGGCGCCACACATACGGCAAGCCCGCCAGCTGGCAAAATCTTTATACAACGGGCGAAAAGCTTTGGGCTTCACTTGAGAGTAAGGGTTGGAAAACTACTCAAGAGAAATTTGAACCTTGGCAGAAATTTACCGCAGAAGAGGTATCTCTCACAGGCGGAATTGCCAACAAGGCAAGCGTTAAATATAACGGCAATTCCCATTCCTATTTCACCTATGACCCCGCTACCAAGGAGTATCTCAAAACAAGCCGCCACTCGCAGAACAAGGACAATTTGACGGGGGCCGCTTATGCCTTTAAAAATGTTATTGTTATCCAAACAACTATGGGCTACTACACGAGCGACCCGCATAGAAAAATAGATTTGACATCAGGTAGCGGTTATTATCTGGTTAACGGCACTTATCAAGAAATCAAATGGGAAAAGGGTGCTGCTACCAACAACTTCAAATTTACCACCGCCGACGGCAAGCCGCTCACTATGCAGGCGGGCAAAACCTGGGTTTGCATCGCTAATGTGAAATCCACAATTACATTCGAATAATTTAACGCCTCATAAACGCCAAGGACCGCAGCTTTTACACTGCGGTCCTTGACTTTATAGGGATATGGGGATGAATATGGGCAAATTAAATCAGCACAGCTTGAGCTGCGGACTATCCTCGTCCTCCGATGGCTCTTGCGGCTTTTCTATGCGAATTCTATATTCGATATATTGGCGGTTTTCCTGTTTCTTACGGCTTAAATTAACGCCCGCCGCCAACATTGTATCAATTAGCCTGTTTAGGCTGTTGGAAAAAATTCTGAAATCTGCAATACCCGATTTTCGCACGGGCTTTCTTAATACCTGCCGTTCAGGATTAACTATAGCTTCAACGTAATCCTCGCACTCCTTGGCGGTCATATCTTCGGCTATTACTTTGTTTAACACCTCACCGCGCTGCTCGGCATTTTCTATTCTGATTAATGCCCGCGCGTGGCGTTCGGAAAGCCTTGCCGCTATTATTCTCTGTCTCTCGGAGGCGTCAAGGCGCAAAACCCTTAATTTATTCGATAGGGTGGACTGCGCAATACCTAGACGCTCGGCTGCGTCAGCGTGGGTTATGCCGAATTCTGAAATCAAGCGGCTGATTCCCTCTGCCTGCTCAAAAACGCTTAAATCTGCACGCTGCAAATTTTCAATTATTGAATATACTGCCGAGACTTCATCGCTTACAGCACATATAACACAGGGCACTCTTTTAAGTCCTGCTACACTTGCAGCGCGAAGTCGACGCTCACCTGCTATCAGCTCATAGCCGTTTTGTGTTTTCCTTACATTAAGCGGCACGATAATACCGTTTTGCTTTATGCTCTCGGCAAGCTTATGCAGCTCGTACTCATCAAATGTTTTTCTCGGCTGATTAGGATTTGGTACTATATCCTCTGTTTTTATGTTCACAAGCCGTTTTTCCCGCTCTTTCAACAGCACCATCGCACCGCCTCCTGACGATTATATGATACCTTGTCCAATGCATTTTTGCAAGAAAAAGCGTTCGCCAAAATACCTCTAAAAAAGGCAAAAACAGCCACTTTTATAGCGGCTGTTTTGATATTTTTGCAGAGTTTCTCGGATATTTTGGCGGGGTTTGCGATATTTTTTTAATTTTTATAAGACTTCTTTCCCCGCAAACGGGCAATTCCTCACGAAGGAGAGTTGCCTCACCGCCGCCAAGCAGCGTGTATGCCCTCTGCGCAGCCTTCATTTCCTCGGCTGCAGCAGGTCCCTTCATGCTAACAAAGCTACCTCCCACCTTCACATAGGGAAGACAATATTCCGAAAGAACATTAAGCGGCGCTACAGCCCTGGCAACAGCGAAATCGAATTTTTCGCGGAGTTCAGGTTTTCTCGCACCCTCCTCGGCACGCGCGTGGATACATTGTGTATCCGCAAGCCCTAGCTTTTCACACACCTCACTTAAAAAGGTTATGCGCTTATTAAGGCTATCAAGCAGCGTCAGCTTTATATCCGGACGAGCGATTTTAAGAACAATTCCGGGGAAGCCCGCGCCTGTACCAACATCTATTATACTTGCGCCCTCGGGCAGCTCTACACCTTTAAAAAACCAAAGGCAATCGAGGAAATGCTTGAAAACGACCTCCTCTGGCTCGGTTATGGCGGTCAAATTCATTTTTTCGTTCCACTCTAAAAGCAGATTGCCGTACTCTGACAGCTGTTCACATTTTTCATTGTCAAGCGAAACGAATTCGGAGCACTGCGGCAGGATTTTTTCTATTGGAAAATTAATCATTTTTAGTTTCCCTCCGCTTTTTCTCAAGGTGGACTACAAGCACCGAAACATCAGCAGGGCTAACACCCGAAATGCGCGATGCCTGACCAATATTTCGAGGCTTCACCTTTTTAAGCTTTTCTACAGCCTCAAGACGAAGTCCGTAAACCTCATCAAAATCAAAATTTTCGGGGATAGTCTGCTTCTCTAGCCTTAACATCTCCTCGACCTGTGCGAGTTGTCGGTTAATATATCCCTCATACTTAATTTCGGTTTCAACCTTTTCAGCAACGCTGTCGGGCAGGTCGGGTCTTGCTGCATCAAAGGGTGCTAAATCTTTATATCCAAGCTGCGGGCGGCGAATAAGCTCATCAAGCCTACAGCCCGTTGTAATCGGTACCGTACCCTTGCTTTCAAACATTTCTGCAAGCTCGGCACTAGGTGCTAGTGTTGTGGCGCGCAAACGCTCTATTTCTCGCTCCTTAAGCTCTTTGTTCTTGCAAAATTTAGCCCAAGCAGCATCATCAACAAGCCCCAACTCGCGGCCTATCGGCATAAGCCTTTCATCGGCATTATCCTGTCGCAGCAGAAGTCGGTATTCACTGCGTGATGTCATCATTCTATAAGGGTCTGCGCAGCCTTTAGTTACCAGGTCATCAATCAGCGTTCCGATATAGCTCGATGCTCTAGACAATATCAGCGGCGGCTTTTCATCTAAAGAGCGAGCTGCATTAACACCCGCTACAAAGCCCTGAACCGCAGCCTCCTCATAGCCTGATGAGCCATTGAACTGTCCCGCACCGTAAAGCCCCTTGAAATCTTTGAATTCAAGCGTACTCTCAAGCGCAAGCGGGTCGATGCAATCGTATTCAATGGCATACGCATTGCGAATCATTTTAACCTTTTCAAGTCCGGGAATTGTATGGTAAAACTCAAGCTGAACCTCCTCGGGAAGCGATGATGACATTCCCTGTAGATACATCTCCTCTGTATCTGCTCCGCACGGCTCAACAAATAGCTGATGGCGCGGCTTATCGGCAAAGCGAACAACCTTATCCTCAATGCTCGGGCAGTAGCGCGGACCTATGCCCTCAATATCGCCGGCATATAAAGGCGAGCGGTGCAGATTGCGCATAATAACCTGTTTTGTTTCATCGGTAGTGTACGAAATATGGCATAAAACTGTGTTTTCTTTCGGTTTCTCGGTTGAAAAGCTAAAGGGAACAACCCGCGCGTCGCCCTCCTGTGCCTCCATTTTTGAAAAGTCGATGCTAGCGCGATCTACTCGTGCGGGTGTGCCAGTTTTAAATCGGCGCAAGGGTAGCCCCAGCGCCTTTAGAGAATCTGAAAGCATTACCGCGGGGAACTGTCCGTCAGGACCTGATGAGAAATTAACCTCACCCACAAAAATTCTACCGTCTAAAAATGTACCCGTTGCCAAAATAACTGCACGGCAAAAATGCTCTGCTCCGAGGCGCGTGCCAACGCGCCAACCACCGTTTTCTGGTATAACGCTCACAACCTCGGCCTGTTTAACATCAAGGTTTTGCTGCTTTTCCACAGCGTGCTTCATATATCCGCTGTATGCACGGCGGTCGATCTGCGCGCGCAAAGAATGCACCGCAGGTCCTTTGCCGAGATTAAGCATTCGGCTTTGCAGCATATTAGCATCTGCCGCCTTGCCCATCTCTCCACCAAGCGCATCTAATTCTCTTACCAAATGTCCCTTTGCCGTTCCGCCAATTGACGGATTGCAGGGCATATTACCTATCCAGTCGGCACTAACGGTGAACATTACCGTTTTTTTGCCAAGCCTTGCAGCAGCCAGTGCCGCCTCAATGCCCGCATGTCCCGCGCCTACTACGGCTATATCGTATTCTTCAGCCCTATAACTCATTATATCCCTCTATTTTCCAACACAAAATCTCTTGAAAACCTCATCGGTAGCAGTATTTGTAACCCTTTGTCCCGTCAAGGCATAAAGCTCGGACAGCGCCTCATCTATCAGCACACCAACAGCATCCACTGTAAGTCCGCTTTGCAGCGCTTCGAGCGCATTTTTCACCGCCACTCCTGCACGATATGCACAGTCGCGCTGCCTTTCGGAGCCGAGCACCGCCGAATCAGGGTCAAGGCGGCGCGCCCCCACAACCTCGGATATTTTATCGGCTAAAGCATCTCTTCCTATGCCATTTTTAGCCGAAATTTCAACCACAGGAGTATCGCCGAAGGCATCAAATTCGTCGCCAATGCTTATATCACTTTTATTAAGGACAACTATCGCATTCTTGCCGCGAATTTCATTTATCAGAGCCATATCGTCGCTATCAAGCGGTCGAGATAAATCGAACACCGCCAACACCAGCTGTGCGGTTTCGCTGCGCTCGCGCGCCAAACGGATTCCAACGCTTTCTACCTCATCGATCGTTTCGTGAATGCCTGCAGTATCCGAAAGTCTCAGTGTCAAATCTCCAATACTCACCATATCCTCAATAACATCGCGTGTTGTGCCTGCAATTTCGGTAACTATCGAGCGATCGCGCCCCGAAAGCAGATTCATAAGCGTGCTTTTGCCGACATTCGGTTTACCCACAATAACAGTGTCAATGCCACTTTTTATAATTCTGCCGCTATCGTAATCGGCGATAAGCTTATTAATTTCCTTGGAAATTTCAAAAAGCTCGGCCGAAAAGTTTTCCTCTCCGAGTTCAGGTATCTCCTCATCGGGATTATCGTTAAAAAACGCCACCTTGGCGGATAACCCCAAAAGTCGAGCTGTTAACCGCTCGATTTCTCGGCTGACTCTGCCCGCAAGTGCCGAAAGCGTGAACTTGAGCTCGCTTTCGCTACCCGCGGAGATAACGCCCATTACCGCCTCCGCCTGCGCCAAATCAAGCTTGCCGTTTAAAAAGGCGCGTTTTGTAAATTCTCCGGGGGCTGCTGCCACCGCTCCGTTTTCAAGCACCGCGCGAAGCACGCGCTTTGCTATGAACGCGCCGCCGTGAACACTCAATTCCACAACATTTTCACCTGTATAGCTTTTGGGAGCGCGAAAATTAAGGGCAACTGCGGTGTCGAGTACCTGCTCTTTATCTACTATCTCTCCGTAAAGCGCTGTATAACCCTTTTGGTCGGCTATCTTTTTGCCCGATGCTGCGCGAAAAACGCGGTCAGCAACCTCGGCTGCGTTATCGCCCGAAATACGGATAACCGAAACTGATGCTTCGCCTAAAGCTGTAGCAATAGCGGCAACTGTGCTTTTCACAAAAACACCCCTTTTTTTGTTTCTCTCTAATTTTTTATAATAACATATTACTACGCTTTTTTCAATTAAAATAATTTTTTAATTTGTTTGCTTTTTTGCTTTATTTTTACTTTGTTTTATGATATAATTCATTATGTATAGTTATATATTGCGCGTAGCGCGCGCGAGCTCTGAGAAAAGGGGGTAAATTTATGAAAAAACTGCTGTCATTAATTTTGTGCGCGGCAATGCTTTTTTGCCTTTGCGGCTGCGATTCATTTAGCGGCAATATAGACTCCCTGCTCACTCCTCCCGCACCGTCGGGAGTGCTTAAGGATGTGCAATCGGCGCTGAATAAATCGGTTAATAGCAGCTATACCCTTAAATACCCCACAAGCGGCGAACACCGCTCGGCAATTGTTTTAAAGGACCTTGATAACGACGGCGCAAATGAAGCCTTCGCATTTTATTCAACAACGCTTGATAATACAACAAGTATGCACATAAACTATATAACCCTCTCCGATGATGGCTGGACCTCCAAGGGACAATCGAGCATTGTCGCCTCGGGTGTTGAGAAAATTGACTTTGCCGACCTTAACGGCGACGGTGTTTTAGAAATCCTCGTTGGCTGGAGCGTTTATGGCTCGGTAGAAAAGCGCCTTTCGGTTTATGCGCTGCAAAACGGCAGCATCGTCAGCCGTATTCAAGAAAACTACACAAGCTACCTGAACCGCGATTTCAACGGAGACTCCACCCCTGATATACTCATAATTCATCAGGATGCCGCAAATTCCGTTTCAACCGCAAAGCTGCTCGACCTTACAGATGAAGGGGCAACCGAAATCGGTTCATGCCCGCTCGACCCCGCAGTCAGCGAATATAGAGAGCCGGTTGTCTTCCACCTTTCGGGAAGAACCGCCGTTTATATCGACGGTGTTAAGGGTGCCGGTACTATAACCGAAATGCTGCTAGTTGATTCACAGCTTATAAATCTTTCCTATACCGATGGCAACAACACGGTGTTTAACACCTTTCGAGCCGGCAACACACCTATTGCTGACATAAATTCCGACGGAAACTATGATATCCCTATTTCCTATCTGCTCACAGCTTCTCTCTCGGGAGCGGCAGATAATATTTATAAAACCAACTGGTATTGCTTTAGCGGCACAGAAATAATGATGTCGCTTTCGGCAATTATGAACAGCGCCGACGGTTATTATCTTGAAATCCCCGAAAAATGGGACTCAAGCATTGCCGTTACCGGCAACTCGGCCGAGCATTTGCGAACTGTATTCCGCCTTGATAAGGAAACGGGCACTTCTGCGGAGGAGCTTCTTAAAATTCAGGCAATTCCAAAATCGGCAGGGCACACCTCGACCTACGACGGTAGCTTCAAGCTGGGCGAAAGTGATAAATTCACCTATTATGCAGCACTTGGCAGCTACACAGGTCCTGAAGCCATAACTAAAGACGAACTTAAAGATATGTTTACGATGATTATTTAAGGAGGAAGCTATGAAAAGAATACTTATTGTAGAGGACGAAGCCGCAATAAGAGAATTTGAAGCAATTAACCTTCGCCGTGTCGGCTATCAAACAATCGAGGCGGGCTCGGGCGAGGAGGCTCTTGATATTTTTGATAATGATCCGCAGGGCTTTGATATCGCATTGCTCGATATTTCGATGCCCGGAATGGATGGCTTCCAGCTTTGCAAGGAGCTGCGCCGCCGCTCGGTAACACTTGGAATTATTATGCTGACCGCCCGAACACAGGAAATGGATAAAATCAGCGGTCTTATGATGGGTGCTGACGACTATATTACCAAACCCTTCTCACCCACCGAGCTGCTCGCGCGTGTAGACTCGCTTTACCGCCGAGTTGAAATGCTCACCAACAAGCCCGCCGAGGAAAAGCCAAAGGATGAGATTGTTATCGGCGAGTTTGTGCTTAACACACGCCGCCGCACCCTCACTAAAAACGGTACAAATATTGTGCTTACACAGGTTGAGTTCCAAATTATGGAATATTTCTTCCAAAACCCTGACACTGCACTCGACCGCACCGATATTCTGAACCGCGTTTGGGGCGACGCATACTTTGGCGAGGAAAAAATTGTTGATGTTAATGTGCGCCGTCTTCGTATGAAGCTGGAGGATGAACCCTCACACCCGCGCTACTTATTGACCGTTTGGGGTATGGGCTACAAATGGGCATCACAGCCTGCCGACAAATAACTAAAATCTTTAGAAATTACGCGAAAGGAGCAAGCTATGGAATTTGAGCTTAAATTTAAAAGCATTGCCGCCCAATGGTTTTGGCAGATGTTTTTTCTCATTGCCGTTGTAGTCATTATAGCCGAAATAATCGTTTGCTCGTTTTTGCGTGCAATAAATATTGAAAATGTGCGCTCCCGCGCAAACGATTATGCACAGCAGTTTTCAGTGCTTGCCGCTGCCGACGAAACAAGCTTCTATAATGCCTCGCGCAGCTATATCGAATCCTTTGAGCACAAGGATAAGGTCGAAATTGAAATTATAAACAACGAGGGTATTGCCTTTATTTCGACCTCGGGCTTCGTTCCCGCATCCGATGATATGCCCGACTACCACGCAGCTCTTAGATCAGCTTCAGGCTCTGCCTTTGCCGAAGCGATTTCTCCGGAGGGAGAGCCGCTGCTTTGTGGCACAATATTGCTTGCCGATCTTGGGAACGGCTCAAATGGCGCAGTGCGCTGGCGAGTTTCTCTCGAGGGCGTTAACAATTACTGCCTCAAGCTCTATCTCATTATGATAGCGGTAGGTGTTGCCATTATCGCCATAACTGTTGTTTCAAGTCGTTTCTTCATTATTTCTATAGTTCGCCCAATACGCAAAGTCAGCCTTATGGCTAAAAATATTGCAGCAGGAAATTTCGATACCGATATCTCCATCTCCGGCAACAACGAAATCGGCGAACTGTGCGATTCCATAAACTATATGGCAACCGAGCTAAAGGCTGCCGACAGCATGAAAAATGATTTCATTTCCTCGGTGTCCCACGAGCTTCGCACCCCTCTTACCGCCATTCGCGGCTGGGGCGAAACCGCTAAAATGTCGATTGGCACCGATGAGGAGATTGTCGAAAAGGGTCTGGATGTCGTTCTGCGCGAATCCGAGCGCCTATCGTCTTTGGTTGAGGAGCTGCTCGATTTCTCGCGTATGCAAAATGGCGCGTTGCAGCTTAATATGCGACTGTTTCCACTCTCCGAGGTTATCAGCGAGGTTGCCGACATTTATAACGAACTTGCCAATCAGCAAAAAATTGATATTGAATTTCCCGTTCCACGCACCGATTCGCTCATTTTCGGCGATCGCGACCGTATTAAACAGGTGTTTATAAACATTATTGATAATGCGATTAAGTACACCGAGGCAGGTGGTCAGGTGCTGATAGAACAGCTCGAGGAGGACGGAGTTGCCCGAATCACCGTTAAGGATACTGGCATTGGCATTCCCGCGCAGGATATCGACCGCGTTAAGGAGAAATTCTTTAAATCAAATAAAACCGTTCGCGGCTCGGGTATTGGTCTCGCCGTTGCCGATGAGATTGTGAAGCAACACAAGGGTCTCTTGTTCCTTGAGAGCACCGAGGGTGTTGGCACAACCGTTACCATCGCTCTGCCGGTAAGCGAGGAAACCGATTCCGAACAGGCACAGCAAATGTAAAAAATTATTATAAGGGTGTTAATATGTCAAAATCGAAATACACCTCAATCGGCGGTCAAGCCTTAATTGAGGGAATTATGATGAAGGGTCCCGAAAAAACCGCTATGGCGGTAAGGCGACCCGACAAAGGAATAGAAATTAAATATTTTAATTCCGTTCCTCTGTCAAAGAAATACAAGTTTTTTGGGCTACCCATTATTCGCGGCGTTGTGAATTTTGTGCAGTCGATGGTAGATGGATATAAAGCACTTATGCAGTCGGCTGAAATATCAGGCTTTGCCGAGGAGGAGGGCGAAAAGCCCGCCACAGGCGTTATGGCAGCTATTATGTCAATAGCCTCTGTGCTCGCGGTTGCTCTTTCGGTGTTCCTTTTTATCTATCTTCCCTCGCTTATTTTCGATGGTATAAACTATTTGGCGGGCGGCGCTATAACACCACTCGCAAGCCTTTTCGAAGGTGTACTTCGCCTTATTATACTCGTAACATATATGCTTCTTGTATCGCGTATGCCCGATATTAAACGCGTTTTTATGTACCACGGTGCCGAGCACAAGACCATTTTCTGCTTTGAAGCAAAGCTTCCGCTAACCGTTGAGAACGCGCGCGAGCAGAAAAGGCTTCACCCACGCTGCGGAACTTCTTTTCTTACACTTATGATTTTAGTGAGCATTCTTGTGTCCTCCGCTTTGGCGCTGATTTTCCCCGCGCTTCGCGCAAGCCGAGTTCTTTGGGTGGCAATTAAGCTGCTTATGATACCGCTAATCTGCGGTCTCGGCTACGAGCTCATTAAGATTTGCGGCAAATATGATAACTCATTAACCCGCATTATTTCAGCCCCCGGTATTTGGCTGCAAAACATCACAACCGTGGAGCCGACCGACGATATGCTGGAAATCGCAATCGCCGCTATGAACGCCGTGCTGCCCGAGGGAGAGGTTATCCCTGTGCCGGCGTGCTGCGAAACCCCGAAAGCCGAGGCGGAAAATGAGTAGACTAACAATTTTTTCTGCCTATAACAACACCAAAAAGCTGCTCCGTGCTGCAGGTGTTGAGGATTATGCCACCGAGGCGCGCTACATAATCCGCCATGTTACAGGCTACGATAATGCAAAAATTTTAACAAGCTATGCCGATGAGCTCACCCCGCTTCAACAAACGGTATTAAATAATATCGTCTCGCGCCGAGCTACACGCTATCCGCTTCAGTACATATTGGGAGTTTGGCAATTCTATGGGCTTGACCTTTTTGTGGGCAAGGGCGTTCTAATCCCGCGCTCCGACACCGAAATATTAGTGGATAGGGCTCTTGAATTCCTAAAAGGCAAGGAAAAAGCAACTGTACTTGATTTATGTGCAGGCAGCGGCTGCATAGGTATTGCGCTCGCAAAAAATGCTAACTGCCGCGTAACAGCTGTTGAAAAATCAGAGGCGGCATACGAATATTTAGTGAAAAACAATCGGCGGCACGACGAATGCATAATTCCCGTGCTGAACGATGTTTTTGAATACATCCCCGACGGGCAATTTGATTTAATAACCTGCAATCCACCGTATATCAGCGAGGGTGAACTATCCCTTATGAACAAGGAAACCGAGTTTGAGCCGCGCGAAGCGCTTTTCGCCGAGGACGACGGGCTCGAGTTCTATAAAAAACTCATCCCCCTATATCTGCCGCACCTCAAATCGGGCGGTTCACTGATTATGGAAATCGGCTGCGCACAGGGCGATGCCGTTAAAACCCTTTTTGAAGATGCAGGATTTATGAATATTGAGTGCATTAATGACTACGGCGGCAACCAAAGAGTCGTTTTCGGGACAGTGAAATAATTATACTTAAGATATATTCTAAAAAAGGTAGGTAAAATTATGGCAAATCAAGAAAAACAAAAAGCGTTGGATATGGCTATAAGCCAGCTTGAAAAACAGTTCGGAAAGGGTGCCGTTATGAAGCTCGGCGAAAACCTTGGAATGGCTGTAGATCACATAAAAACCGGCTCGGTATCGCTCGATTTAGCACTCGGTATCGGCGGCGTGCCCAAGGGCAGAA
>JAZRMU010000012.1:0-2461 GCA_045647785.1 Acutalibacteraceae bacterium | reverse complement strand
AGTGAAGCGCAGCTGGCAGAGAATATACGAGAATATTTATAAAGTGCGCCCCCTAAAATTTTTATTTGGGATAAAAAACATTCTCCGTGTGAGGCACCCTCCGCAAGCAAGGAAGGTGCCTAAACTAAGTTTACCCTTACGGGCAAGAGACGTTATCTTCGATAGTGAAGTTTCGCCTTCGGCGAAGATGGGCAAAATTAACTTCACTTGGTCTTGCAGAGCAAACTTCACTGCGAATAAAATGAACAATTTTACTTTTGCGACAGCAAAAACTTCACAATAAAAACAAGTGATAACCATTGATTTGAGCATGGTAATATTACCTTTCTCAAAGTATGTAACCCACTATGACACTTTCAATTTCCGAAAGTTTCTTTTTCTTTATAAATCCTGCCTCCCGGCTTAGCCGGTAGTCAGGATTTTGTTTTTTAGTAGAGGCACAAGTGTTTTTGCCCACGACCATACAATATGAATATTTATCGCGTTTACTTATGCGAGACCCTGCTCTATGAGCAATAATCGGTTATATTTAGCCACGCGCTCACTTCTTGCGGGTGCGCCCGTTTTAATTTGCCCTGAATTTACTGCAGCAGCCAAATCGGCAATTGTTGTATCCTCTGTTTCACCCGAGCGGTGTGAAATTACGGTTTTATAGCCGTTTTCCTGCGCCAGTCGGATTACCTCAAGTGTTTCGGTGAGGGTTCCAATTTGATTCGGTTTTATTAAAATCGCATTGCCAACACCTTTTTCAATACCGCTTGTGAGTCTTGTTTTGTTTGTAACGAAAAGGTCATCTCCGACAAGCTGAATGCTGCTGCCCAAGGCATCTGTAAGGGTTTTCCACCCCTCCCAGTCATCTTCGGAAAGACCATCCTCAATAGATACTATCGGGTACTTTTCGACAAGGGTACGATAGTATTCTATAAGACCCTCCGAGGTTATTTTTTCCTGTCGTTTCGGACGCAAATAAAGTCCCTCTCCCTGATACCATTCGCTTGCAGCTATGTCGAGAGCGATTTTTACATCGTTTACCGAGTAGCCCGCCTTTTCAATAGCCTCGCACAAAAGCTCTATTGCCTGCTCATCACTTTGGAGGTTTGGGGCAAAGCCGCCCTCATCGCCAACGGCGGTTGAAAGACCGCGAGCAGCCAGCATTTGAGAAAGCGTGTGATAAATTTCACTGCCAATTCGCAGCGCCTCGGCAAAGCCGTTTTCCACAGGTGGGAAAATCATAAACTCTTGAATATCGATATTATTTTTTGCGTGAGCACCGCCGTTTAAGATGTTCATCATAGGACGAGGCATTGCACCCGCATTTTCGCCGCCCAAGTAGCGGTAAAGCGGAACGGACAGCGAAGCGGCTGACGCGTGCGCCACAGCCAGCGAGGTTGCAAGCATTGCATTAGCACCCAGCACCGATTTGTTCGGCGTATTATCAAGCTCACACATCAGCTTATCGATATGTTTTTGGTCGGCAGCCTCCTGCCCAATGAGTGCATTTGCGATAATTTCATTTACATTACTAACCGCACCCGATACGCCCTTACCGAGATAGCGAGGAGACGCCTTATCGCGCAGCTCGTGTGCCTCGTATGCGCCTGTGGAGGCTCCCGAGGGGGCTAGCGCAAAGCCGCGACTGCCATCGCTCAACACAACCTGCACACCAACCGTTGGGTTGCTGCGGGAATCAAGCAGCTCGACGGCCTTCACCTTTGAAATTTTAGCCATAAAATTCTTCCTTTCAAAAAAGAGGCGCTGCGCGCCTCTTTTTTACTGCTTGTTCTGGTTGTTATCCTTTTTGTTCTGCTCGTTTTTAGAGTTTTTATTTTGGTTGTTCTCTTTGTTTGACGAGCTATTATTCTGATTGTTTTTGTTCTGATTGTTTTTGTTCTGATTGTTTTCCACTTAAAATCCCTCCCTTGCAGCTTTATTTTTAGCTTTTTAGGGAGGGATTATTCATTAAATTTCAAAAAGAGTTTTTACATTTTTTAGATTTTGCTCTAAAACCGTTTGAACAGAAACATTTTTAATTTCGGCTACCTTTTCGGCTACATATTTTATTAGTGCCGAATGGTTAAGCTTTCCGCGAAACGGCTCTGGTGCTAAATACGGAGCATCGGTTTCGAGCAATATGCGCTCAAGCGGCATAGCCGAGACGACCTCAACAAGTTTTTTTGAATTTTTGAAGGTAATCACACCGCCAACACCGATATATAAGCCAAGCTTCAGTATTTCCTCTGCCATTTCCTTTGAGCCCGAAAAACAATGAACTACACCGCGCGGCTTCATTTCCTTTAAAATTTCAAGACTGTCGGCATGTGCTTCTCGGTCATGAAAGCTTATAGGTAAGCCATTTTCGTTTGCGAAGGCTATCTGCTCGCGCAAAATCTGCTTTTGCTGCTGCTTATAGGTAGTATCCCAATAATAATCAAGTCCAATTTCACCTATTGCGACCACCTTA
>JAZRMU010000011.1:0-13516 GCA_045647785.1 Acutalibacteraceae bacterium | reverse complement strand
TTTGCCAAACAACAATCTGTAGAACTACGGTAGCGGGAGCAAAATCTGCGCCGTAAGTAAGCCCTATAATAAATGATGAAAGCACAGTCATACCAATGCATTGTGCCAGGGCTAAGTAGATAACAACGCTATAAAGGCGTTTAATGTTTAGCTGATAAGCTTCCTCGCTTACGGTTTTGCTTTGGAAGATTGCAGGGCGGAAGGAATCGATTATAGCCGCAAATACGAAAGAGGTTATACCCGCACAAACTGTAGCCGCAGAGAAAAATCCGGTTGCGCTTTCGTCGAGCATTAATTTAAGTAAGATATTTCCCGTTTGTGTGAAAACGGTAATCATCATATTAGAAACAATATAATGGCGGCTGCGGTTAAATAACTCCTTTGCGGTTTTGAAGGAAAACTCGAGCTTACCGCCACCCAGCTTTTTGTAAAAATAGATCTGACCGACCGATATTATAAGATAATCGAGCGCGTAGGAAACGGCAAACCAATAAATGCTTTTTCCTGACCACAGCAGGTAAATTTTATATGCCGAAACGATAATGTATGCTACGAGTGATACGATAGAGGTGTATTTTGAAAGCAGCTTTGCCTGAAACCAATATTGCGAGATTTCGAGCGCCTGAACAATGAGCAGTAGGCTGTAAAGTGCGCAAACGATAACGGTTGTGGGCTCGTTCGGGTTGGCGATAAAAGAAAATCCAACAACGCCAAGCATACATAAAAAGGAGGTGGCAAAGCAGGAGAGCAGCGAGGTGCCCATAATTTTGCCCTCGTCCTCGGGGTGATTAATAAACTCCTGAACAAGTGTGCCCGTGAGTCCCAGGGTCATAATCGGGGTTACAAATACTACAAGCGAGGAGGCATAGTTAAGCAGACCGTAGTTTCCCGGTCCTAAATAACGCGCCGTTAAAAGCGATACTATGAAGCTTAATGCTGATTGTGCTATTTTTCCTGAAATAATCCAGGATGCGTTTTTAACCATCTTGTTCATAAAAGAAATTCCTTTAAATACCTAGTGTTTCCCAAAGCTTTTTAGCGCGCGCATTATAAGAAAAACGCTCCTTTGTTGTTTCAAGCGTTTTTCTCCATTCGGAAATTTGCTCGGGATTATCCAGAATTTGTTTAAGGCCTTTATATAAATCCTCGTCGTCCATACCGACTAAAAGCCCGCTTTCAGCATCCTCGATAATTTCTTTAGCGCCATTAACAGAAGTGGTGATAACGGGTGTGCCGAGCATAATAGCCTCGGTGCATACGGTGCTGTAGCCCTCGCTGTAAGAGGCGCAAACCAGCATATCGGCTTTTGCGGTGTAGGCGTGTGGGTTAGCCTTAGTGCCCAAGAAAAGAACATTTTTTTCCATACCGTGCTGCTTTGCAAGTGCTTCAAGTGTGCTGCGCTGCTCGCCGTCGCCTATCAGCCAAAGGTTCAATTTATAACCCTCGTTTTTGAGTTTTGCGGCGCATTCTATAAGGCGATAGATACCCTTGCCGCTTTCAAGTCTGCCGACTGCCACAAAAGTAATAGCTTCTGTTTTGGAAATCGGGATTTCCTCTGCGCCCATTTTGCGCACCTTGTTATCGTCGACAAGGTTATAGCAATAGTCTCCTGCGAGCTTGCCGTCTGTATCGCGAACAAAGCGCTCTGCACCCTCGCGGGATACATTGACGGTTTTTTCCATTTTTTTATAGTAGTCATACAATGTGATGCCTGTATCATAGCCGTGCATCCAGGCAAGCTTGCGGGCATTTGATTTTCCTTCTGCCACAATTTTTATCGGCAGCTCCATACAAAAGCCGATTTCAATATCGTATTTATTCCCAACAAGCAGGCGATGAAGCAGAGCATCGGGGATATAATCGACGATTTTTGCAAAGCCCCTAAAATAAAAGCCGAAAAAGGGTTTTATTTTAACTCGTGGTCCGAGCCAGGAGAGCATTTTTTTATCGAATTTGAAAATTGGGCGAAGTGTAATTTCAATATCCTCTCTAGTTGCCAGCTCGTTGGCAAGACCAACTGCAGTGCGGGCAACCCCGTCAGGAATTTGAAAGTGATTAAAAAGCAAACAAATCTTTTTCATTTTACTCTTTTCCTAAATAAATACTATCAAGCCTTGCGGCGAGGTCGGCGATATCGTAGCCTGCAGCACGAACGGCTTTGCGGGTATCGCCTCGGGTGCTTTTTGTTAAGGATACGGCTTTTTCAGCCCAATCCGCCGCCTTGGCGGAAAGTGGATAAGAGAAGGTGTTTTTATTCCATACTGCCTCGTCGGTTATGGTATCGCTTATGAGGCAGGGAAGGTCGGTTGCTTGCGCCTCAACGAGAACAACAGGTAAGCCCTCAAACAGGGAAGGGAAAAGGAATAAATCTATACCCTGATAAAGTTCGGGTATATCGGTGCGAGTACCAAAAAAGCTTACCGAGTCAGAAAGGTTGTATGAATCGACCTTTTGGCGGATTTCAGATTCCAATTCACCCTTGCCGATTAAAACAAGGTGCGCGGTCGGCTCAATTTTCGTAATTTCCGAAAAAACATCAATTAAGAAAAGGTGGTTTTTCTGCGCGTTGAAACGGCCAACATGACCTATGATTATTTTATTATCCCAGCCCATTTTAGCGCGCGTTGAGTTTCGTTTTTTAGCGCTAAAATGAAAAACATCGGTATCAAGTCCGTTATGCAATATCTGAAATTTGGATTTTCCGAACATCCAATAACCTGCATCGCTACCGCAAGCAAAGCGGCGGATTTTAAGAAGAGGCAAAAGCTTTTTGCAAAAACGGTGTGCACCAAGGTGGAAGAGAGCGCTGGTATTATGAGAATGCACTGCGACGGTTTTAATGCCTGCGAGCCTTGCGGCAGCGGCATCTAAAAACGCGTTGAGTGCATGATGGGTGTGGATGTGAAAAACATCGGGTTTAAGCGTTTTTAAGGTTTTGCGCAGATTATACGCGGCCAAAAGCATACCGACAACACCGCGACGGGTTTGTGGCGCGGTATAGAAAATTTCGCCGCCGAGCGAATAGATTTCATCATCAAAATCGCCTTTAGAGCTATCGGTGCAAAGAAATTTGAACTTGATTTTCTCGCGGTCTATTTTGCGGAAAAGGTTCATTATAAAGGTTTCTTGACCAGCTCTGTCCATTTTGGCTACATAATGCAAAACAACCATAAATTAATCTTCCTTTTTGGTTTTTAGCTTATTTGTGAAGCGATTATAAAGTGTGAAAAGAGGTTCGGGATTGTGCTTGCCGCTTTTGATGTTTGCGTTTTCTAAAAGTGCCGCAAGCCAAGCTATAAAGAACCAAAAAGCTATAGAGGTTGGATAGAAGGAGGCTATAAGGGTTGAATCGGCAACGGCATCGAGCATAAAGCCGAGTACAATAGCTGCGAGCATTGCAACCTTTTTATAACCGTTTTTATCTGAATATAAATAGTAGTTTTTGGCTTTAAGCAGCATAATCACAAGGAATGCAATAAAGCAGGCAACGCCGGCTATGCCGCAGGCGGCAAGCAGGTCGAGGTATGCATTGTGCAGATTTCCGCTGATGCCGATGGTGTCGCTGTCAAGCTCTTTCAGGGAGTTGTTGTGATTATCAAGACCACCGCCGAAAATCGGGTATGCCGAAAAGATTTTAAAGCCTGCTGCCCAAAGCTCGGGGCGACCGTTGAGCCCTGTGGATTCGCGGTCGATAATGCCACCGAGACCGCCAAGACCCCCAAACCCGAAGCCGTTTTCGTAATCGTCCTTATCAAATTTAGGCAGCGGGTATTTGCTGTGCACCTCCTCACCGCCATCAATATGGGCTAAATAGTAGCCATAGCGGTAATCTGTGAAGGCAAGGCCCAGCTGTACAGCCTTACCGCCACCCAAAACAATAGCGGCAGCAAGCACTGCTGCAAGTGCCGATACAATAAACTTTTTAATGCTAATGTTATTTTTAAGCAGAATAAGAAACACATAAACTGCTGCAATAGCAGCAACGGATATTATTTGTGTGCGGGAATTTGCAAGCAGCAGGGTCAGCATATTTATAATACCGGTTACAATAAAAATAAAGGAATACTTTTTCTTTGTATAAAGGTACAGCATAGCTGATAGGCAAATTCCGATAAGACATACCATGCCAAGCACATTGGGGTTGCCGAAAAGTCCGCAAAGGCGGTTTTCGAAAATATACATACCAACATACCCGAAGGGATGCACATACATACAGAATTTAAGATAGAACATAATGATTCCCGCGATGTTAGCGGCGGTAACTACAAAGCAGAGCACCGCAGCGGTAATTTTATTATGTTTTTCGCTCATTTTGCCATAAGAAAAAACAATCGCGAGCGCCCAAAATAGGTAAACAAAGTTAGAGATACCTGAAAAATTTAAGAGTTCTAAATTTGTAAGTATTGTCATGCAATAGGAAAGAGAAAACAGCACCAAAATTAGTCTGCCACTATTTTTGAGCAGGCGTTTTTCACCAAAAAGGTCGAAAAGCACTACTGCCAAGCCGTAAATATGGAAAAATTTTAACAGTGGCGTAACAATCCCACCTATGAGGGGGCAGATTCCAAGGATGCTCACAAGGAAGAATATTGCCTTGAAAGTGTCCATATTTAAAGCCTTGCTGAAGATTGACTTAATTTTCATTGTTCACCTCTAAAAAACTGTAATCGTAAAGATAATCCTTGAGTTCGTTTTCAATATATGCTAAATCCTCGCCTATATCATATTTCTCCCAAAGGCGGGTGTTCTTTATAGAACGTGATGGGTCGAGCTTCGAGCGTGGAGAATTATGATCGGCTTCATTGAGCCCTAAAAAGTCGCGAAGAATGGAGGTAGTATTGTCATACTTATAAATTAAATCCTCAAATCGGATAAACAGCGCATGCTCGGGATTAAAGGTTTCGTAGCTTCTGTGTGCGCGGGTGTATTTATACCACTTGCAGAAAACCTCGGCATTTTCACAGGGCACAACGCTGCCCTTCCACACTAATTTCTCAAGTATATAAAGGTCGCGCGGGTCGCGCTCAACAACAATAGCCTTAATATCGTCGAAAAACTTCCAAAAACGGTCAAGGTTAGAGGACGGAAGCAGCTGGTCAACCATTAAATATTCCTTGTTTTCCTTGTTGCCCGCCGCTAAAAGCTCGCTTAAAAACTCCTTCGTTTTAGCGGTGAATTCAGCATCGCTCGGGCGTGAGCAATAAGTGATTTCATTTGGCAGCACATTAAGCGTTTTTTCGGTGCCGCGCGCAACCGTCATACGGTATAGCTTGCTTAACAGCTGCTTGCGGTAATAAAAGGGGATCCCTTTATCAAGCAAATCATACTGCCACCAACCCGTAAAGGTAAAATCGGTTAAGGAATCGATATATTTATAGGCAAGCTCGCGCCAGCGACCGCCAAAAAACGGCTCATAGCGAGATACCAAACGGCTTCCCGCGTGGAAATCCACAAGCTTCTTAAAGCGCTTTAGAGCATGTCCCGAATTGTGTCGGTTATGATTCCAAACAAGATGATATTCCAAATCGGCAATACCATCGGTATCGTGTAAAAAGCGAAATTCATAGTCTCCAAGGGAAGCTACGGTATTAAATTCCGAAATATAGTCGGTAACGGCGCTTGAGCCGGTTCCGTAATAGCTTGCACAGGTTATAACTTTCATATTTTACCTCCAAAGGAATTAACTGATTTTACTGAACAGCCAAATCAAGGGGTACAGCCTATATTTTAGTGCTGCGTGTGCGAGTCTTCCCGAAAGCGAAGTAAAGCGCGCGTGTTTAAGTGCGGCAGCATAGAGCGGGTTTTTAAGGTTTTCTTTAATATCCTTAACAATAACGCTGTACTTTTCTTTGCGATTAAACTGTGATTTAACAACGGTGAAAAGTTCGTGCACGATTTTTCGGTGCATTTGTTCTCTAAAATCGAATTCGTTTAAGTTAATTTCATTTTCAAGGTGTTTAGCGATAAGCTCGGGACCATCAAAGCGGAACGCCTTTCCGTTTTTTGTTATTGACTGCGGGTTAACGCGGTAGAAATAAAGGCATTCGGGAATGACTGATAGCGAAGCTGCTTTGTAGACGCAGGGGATGATGCAAGCGCCATCCTCTCCAATTTTAAGATTGGTTGGAGTTTTGCGCTGCTCGCAGAGGAAAAGCTCTCTTTTTATTGCCTTACCCCAAAGGGCGGGGGCAAAATAGGTGGCATTAACCGTTTGAATAAGCTCGGGGAAAATTTCAACTTCGATTTGCTCTTTGCTGTAAAAGCCGGAGCGATTAGGGAGAGGGCGAGCCGTCAATTTTTCTTCGCACGATATATAATGTCCGCAGCAAACAATGTCTGAAGCGTTAGCGCAAGCTGGGGCAGCGAGTTTTTCGATATAATCGGGCGATACATAATCATCGGCATCAATGCAGCAGATGTATTCGCCGCGCGCCGCCTCGGCACCTGCAGTGCGAGCGAGGGTAGCGCCTCCGTTTTCTTTGTGGATAACCTTCACACGGCTATCCTGTTTTGCGAATTCATCGCAAATAGCGGGTGAATTATCGGGCGAGCTATCATCCACGAGGATTATTTCAATGTTTTGATAGGTCTGTGCCAAAAGGCTTTCAACACAGTGAGATAGGTATTTTTCAGCCCCATAAACGGGAACAATAATGCTGAAAAGCAATTTTTCCATAGTTTAAGCCTCCGCCTCAACATAAATGCTGCGCATTTCCTCAAGCACCGAGTCTATAAAAAAGGGCTTGATTTTTTCGCGGTTATAGCTGCCTAGCTTTTGGCAGTCGCTGTCGAGCAGCTTTATAATTGCTTCGCGGCAGCTATCCTTATCTCCAGAAGCGAACAATGTGCCGCCCTGCTCATCTATTAAATCTGTATTACCGCGAATGTGGCTTCCCGCGCAGGCAAGCCCGCTTGCCATTGCCTCCATAAGGGCAACAGAGAGCCCCTCGCGGAACGATGGCAGAACAAATATATCGGACATACTGTATAATTCGCTGACATCGGTGCGGAATCCGAGCAGATGCACCCTGCCGCCAAGTCCGCACTCCTCTGCCTTGGCTTGCAGAGCCTCGCGGAAATGACCTTGACCTACGATTACATAGTGGATATCGCGATCCTTAATATCGGATAGTGCTTCAATTACCAAGGAATGATTTTTGTTGGAGTTGAGTTCTCCTACGGAGAGGATAATGGTGGTTTCGTCGGTAAGTCCGAGTTCAATGCGCTTGTCGGTGCGACCCACCGAGCCGCTTGCCAGCTTATCGGGCGAAATACCTGCTCCGTGCACCTTAACTGTTTTTTTAGCGTGGAATTTAGTTGTTGCACGCTCATAATCCTCACCGTTTATTGTAAGCAGAATGTCGGTGAAGCGTGAGCAAAGCTTTTCTACAGGATAGAAGAGCAGCCAATTGATTTTAGGCGCGCCTTTGAAAAAGTGGAAGCCGTGAGCCGTGTAGAGCATTTTTGCTTTTTTGTATCCGCGGCTTACGCGGTGCGCTATGCGGCAAATCATACCGCCGATAGGGGAATGGCAGTGAATAATGGAATATTCACGCTCGTTCATAAGGCGGCGAGTTTCTTTAAGTGAGCGAAAAATATCGCCAAGCGCTGTTATCTTTCGCGGAATGGGAATATGATAGGTTTTAACGCCCATTTCCTCAAGCTCTTGCTCCATGGCGGCGATTCGTTCGGCTGAAATGGAAGAGCCGTGCAGCATATTGCAAGCAACATCTACCTCGTACCCTATTGAAAGCAAAAGACGGATATTCCCCATATTGAATTGTTGGATCATTGACGCTACGGAAGCGTACATCAAGGCGCGTTTTTTCATTTTGGCTCCTTATTTTTCACTTTTATTTATGGATTGCTCTAAAGAAAACTTGCGGTATTCGGTGTGGTACTCACTAATCGATTGGTCATAAGAGAGACTGCCGAACGCCTTGTTTACAAGCCCTGTAATATGGCTTAAAACTTTGAGAACGGGGGCGAAGCCGCCGATCATCAGAGGCTTTTTACCGTGTGCTGCAGCGATTAGGGATATTAGCTCGCAGGTGTCGGAATACTCCTTGTTTTGCGGCCAAAAAATGCCTTTATCGCAGTTGTCAATTATTAACCTTACAAACTCGGTAAGGTTTTCGATGTATAGCATAGAGCGCTCGTTTTTAACTTTTGGAAAAACGGGCAGCTTTAGCGCTAATTTGCGAAGAATGGGATAGTTGCCACGGCTGCCGCTACCGTAAATCATAGGCGGGCGGAGCACAGCCACATTAAAGCTATCGCTCTGCAGCGGAAGAATGCCGCGCTCTGCTCGAACCTTGCTGTCGCCATAGCAGTTGGCAGGAGATAACGGGGTATCGGCAGTAATGCGCTTTGTTTTGCCGATCGGTGCGCTGTCGCCATATACAATGGCGCTGCTCATAAAAATGAATTGGCGGGCACCGTCAGCCTTGGCCTTTTCAGCAACCTCGATAGTAAGGTCGGTATTAACTGCATAGTAAAGTGCTTCGCGTTCACGGCTTATTTTACCGCCATCGGAATGAGCAATTCCTGCAACATGGAAAACACTGTCATATTCTGAAAAGTTTTTTTCCTTCCAACCGCTGTCGAGCATATCGAGTGTATCAACCTGATATTCGCCGGAAAAGTTGTTAAGATATTTTTCGGTTGCGCAGCCGATATAGCTGCCTGCTCCCGTAATAAGAATTTTTTTCATTTAATCTTCCTTCTTGTTTTTCTCCGCCTCGCGGTGTAGCTCTCCTGTGCCGCCCTCAACAACGCCGTCGCCCTTAAACACCGAAATAAATGTGCCAAAGAAGCACTTCAGGTCGAACAGAAAGCTCATTTTTTCGATATAAACTCCGTCAAGCGCCGCTTTATCGGGAATTTCAAGTTCATCTCGACCGTTTATCTGTGCCCAACCGGTAAGACCGGGGCGAACACTATTTGCGCCGTATTTATCGCGCTCTGCAATAAGGTCGTCCTGATTCCAAAGAGCGGGGCGTGGACCTACAACACTCATTTTTCCCATAAAAATGTTGAAAAGCTGCGGAAGCTCATCGAGGCTTGTTCTTCTTATGAAATTGCCGACACGGCTGATGTACTGCTCGGGATTTTCAAGCTGATGGGTAGGTATATCGGGGGTGCTGACCTTCATACTGCGGAATTTATAAAGCCAGAAAAGCTCCTTGTTCTTACCAACTCTTTTTTGTTTGAAAATAGCAGGACCGGGGTCGTCGATTTTAATAACAACCGCGATAATGAGCATGGGCAGAGCCAGCACAACAATTCCGCAAAGGGAAAGAAAAATATCGATTAGTCTTTTGAGAAAATTTTTATACATAAATAACACTTTCCGTTCCAAAAAATGTATTTTGGGCATACCTGCCCTATTTTTGTTATTATACCACAAATATATATAAAAGTAAAGCCGAATTAACGCAATGCGTTAATTCGGCAGATGCTAAATTTTAAAGCTTTTCTATATCGGCATCGGTGATAATGTGGAAGCCTGCAGCCTCAAGAGCTGCCTCGGCGTGTGCGTTATCAGCAACGCGGAGTACCACATACGCGTGGCGTTCGGTACGCGCCATAAAGGCATACAAATATTCCATATTTATACTTTCTTTATCCAGCACCTCAAGAGCTGTGGAAAGCTTTCCCGGTGCATCACCTATTTTAACGCCTACAACGGGGGTTATTTTGATAAGGTAGCCCAGCTCCTCGAGCATTTCCTTTGCAGTTTCGGTATCGTTAACAATCAGTCGCAGAATACCAAACTCCTCGGTATCGGCAATGGATAATGCGCGGA
Source organism: Acutalibacteraceae bacterium (assembly GCA_045647785.1). GTDB lineage: Bacteria > Bacillota > Clostridia > Oscillospirales > Acutalibacteraceae > SIG565. The sequence continues at coordinate 3,708 of JAZRMU010000011.1, read as the reverse complement.
TATTTATTTCGCTGCGAGCCAGTGCACTTGTGATTGATACAAGAGCCCCCTGCTTATTTTCAACAAAAACATTAAGTTGGTTAATAGCCATTTTTACTACCTCCTATTAATCGTGTAGCTTGCGTTTGTCGATAACGCGTACTGCCTTGCCTTCACTTCTGACAATGCTCTTCGGCGCTACCAGATGAACGGTCGGGTTAATGCCAAGCATGGTCTTCATAGCAGTCGAAAGCTTCTTTTCGAGCGCGGTTACACCGCTTACGGTATCCGAGAAATGCTCGGCGCTCATTTCAACATTAACGTCAAAGGTGTCGTTGTTGCCCTGACGGTCAACAATTATCTGATAGTTGGGCTGATAGCCTTCGGCCAGCAGCACCGCCTCAATCTGGCTGGGGAAAACATTTACACCGCGGATAATGAGCATATCATCGCTTCTGCCCATCGGCTTTGCCATTTTTATAAGCGTTCTGCCGCAGGAGCATTTTTTGCGGGAGAGAACGCAGATGTCGCGTGTTCTGTAGCGAAGCAACGGGAAGGCTTCCTTATCAAGGGCGGTGAAAACAAGCTCACCCTTTTCACCCTCGGGCAGGGGCTCGAGGGTTTCGGGGTCAACAATTTCGGCTAAAAAGTGGTCCTCGTTAATATGCATGCCTGACTGCTCTTCGCACTCAAAGGCGACACCGGGACCGCTGGTTTCGGTGAGACCGTAAATATCATAGGCTTTAATTCCAAGGGTGTTTTCGATGCTTTTGCGCATCTCCTCTGTCCAAGGCTCGGCACCGAAAATGCCCGCTTTTAGCGGAATTGTATCGGGGGTGTAGCCCTGCTCGGTAAGCGATTCGCCTAGATATGCGGCATAAGATGGGGTAGCGCAAAGAATGGTAGCTCCAAGGTCCATCATAAACTGAATTTGTCTTTCGGTGTTGCCCGACGACATGGGCAGCGTTAGGCTGCCTACCTTGTGTGAGCCACCGTGCATACCTGCACCGCCTGTGAATAGTCCGTAACCGTAGGCTACCTGACAAACATCGTTTTCGCTGCCACCTGCAGCAACAATAGCTCTTGCGCAGCAGTCCTCCCACAAATCAACATCGTGCTGGGTGTAGAAGGCAACAACCCTTTTTCCTGTTGTGCCCGAGGTTGAATGAATGCGAACACACTCATTCAGCGGCTTCGCCAGCAGTCCATAGGGGTAAGCATCGCGCAGGTCGCTCTTGGTTAAAAAGGGCAGCTTGTGCAGATCCTCTATACCTTTAATATCGTCGGGGGTAACGCCCTTTTCATCCATAAGATGGCGGTAGTATTCAACATTCTCATAGACATGGCGCACCTGACGGACAAGCTTTTCGGACTGCAAAGCCTTAAGCTCATCAACGGGCATTGTTTCGAATTCTTTTTGATAATAACGCTTTTCCATTTAAATTCATCCTTTCTGCAATATGTATGGAATAAGTGGCTGGATTGCAGAAGCTAACAAAAAAGTCCTCTGCATTCCGTTTGGAATACAGAGGACGAGAAATTTCCCGTGGTACCACCTCTATTTGCTGTTACCTCACGATAGCAGCCTCCAAGTGCAAACACACTCATGTCGATATAACGGTCGAACCCGTTTGACCTACACAGAAAACCTTCAGCCAACGACTAACGAAAGGAATTCACCGACTTTACATTGCTGCATCACACCGACCGCAGCTCTCTGAAAATGATATTTTCGGATACTAATTTTCGCTCAAGCATCTTTATTGTTTAACATTTTAGCACTTCGAACAGTTATAGTCAAGTGTTTTTTTAAAAATTTTTAGAGGTTGTAGCCGAGCTCGAATGCCTGCTTATTCATTTCGGTGAATTTCGGAGCCACTGTGTTTTCGATGGCGGTAAGCCAACGCTCCTTGTCAATGCCGAAACGCTTTGCGGCTTTACCCATAAGAACAATGTTAACTGCCTTCGAAGAGCCTGCCTGTTCAGCAAGAGAGAGAGCATCGAGTGCCTCAACGGTGAGCCCTTTGTTTGTGAGCTCCTCTAAAACATTGTCGGGGTACTCTGCTGCGCCGATTATAACGGGCATTGGGTCGATTTGTTGGGTGTTAACGATAATAACACCGTCGGGCTTTAGGTATTTAGCGTATCTTGCAGCCTCTAATTTTTCAAATGAGATTATAATATCGGCCTCTCCCTCGGTAACAATGGGGGAATAAACCTTATCGCCGAAGCGAACATAGGTTACAACCGAGCCGCCACGCTGGCTCATACCGTGAACCTCGCTAACCTTAACATCAAAGCCTTCGGCGGTTAAAAGATTACCAAGCAGTTTCGAGGCAAGCAGACTACCCTGTCCACCAACGCCGACAATCATTACACTTTTAGTATTCATAGCGCGCCTCCTTAATTTATTGCGTCGAATGCGCAAAGCTGCTGGCAAACACCACAGCCTACACATAATGTAGCATCAATTTTAGCCTTGCCGTCTTTCATACTGATAGCAGGGCATCCAAGTCCCATACAGCGTTTGCAACTGCGGCACTTATCATCCTCTACACGAAGTGCGGGCAGCGGCTTAACCGATTTTAGCAGAACACAGGGTCTGCGAGAAATAATAACAGACGGTTCTTTGGCTGCAAGCTCCTCTTTAATAGCGGTATCACAAGCCGCAAGGTCATACGGGTCAACAACGCGCACGCGGCGAATTCCGAGAGCATGGCAAAGTGCCTCTAAATCCACCTTTGCGGCGGGGTCGCCCTTAATATTATAGCCTGTTGTTGGGTTTTGCTGGTGTCCTGTCATACCGGTAATGGAGTTATCAAGAATAATAACGGTGGAATTTGTTGCGTTATAAGCGATATTTACAAGACCTGTCATACCCGAGTGCATAAAGGTTGAATCGCCGATAACGGCAACCGATTTGCCTTCAGCCTCCTCGCCACGGGCGATATTAAAGCCGTGAAGTCCTGAAACCGAAGCACCCATACAAAGGGTGGAGTCAAGAGCCGAAAGAGGCGGAACTGCGCCGAGGGTGTAGCAGCCGATATCGCCGTGAACGGTGATTTTACGGCGGGCTAAAGTATAGAACATACCTCTATGCGGGCAGCCTGCACACATCATAGGCGGGCGGTTCGGAATCACCGAATCGGCGCTAACGCCGACATTACCCTCAATGCCGAATGCCGTACGAATGGTCTGCTGTGAGAACTCGCCTAAAATAGAAAATTTTTCCTTACCGATGCACTCTATTCCGAGAGAGCGCACATAGGTTTCAATAATCGGGTCAAGCTCTTCAATTACATAAAGCTTCTTATGCTTTGCAGCAAAATCGCGAATAGTTTTTTCGGGCAGGGGATGGGGCATACCGATTTTAAGAATGCTTGCGCTATCTCCAAGTGCCTCCTTAACATAAAGGTAGGAGCAGCCCGAGGTGATAATACCAATTTCAGAATCGGCATATTCTACGGTGTTGTAAATGCAGTTTTCGGCAAGCTCGGCAAGGGCTGCGGTGCGCTCCTCAACTATAGGGTGGCGCTTGATAGCGTTGCCCGGCATCATAATATATTTAGCAGGAGTTTTCTCATAATCTTTAAGCACTGCGGGGATGGCCTCTGCTGTTTCAACGACCGACTGGCTATGCGCAATTCGGGTGCACATACGCAGCAGCACGGGAGTATCGTACTTTTCAGAAATTTCAAATGCAGTGCGAGCAAAGGTGTACGCCTCCTG
>JAZRMU010000010.1:0-16467 GCA_045647785.1 Acutalibacteraceae bacterium | reverse complement strand
TTACATATTTTGCTTCGGGTAAATCACGGAATAAATACTCATAATCAGTATTTTCCGTTTGATTGTTTGAAGTGTCTTTATTGGTATCCGTGTTATTGTTGTTGCATCCAGCCAAAGCGGAAACGAGCAACATCAACGATAAAAGTATTGCTAATATCTTTTTCATATTCATATTCTCCTTTACTTCTTAACAAAGCCTTGACCTAACAAGGTGCTTTCCGTTGCAGACATAGAGATAAATGTATTTGTCTGTAAGATTCCTGCGCTGTACAATTCAGCATAGTTACTTGCTTGATCCACACCAGAATAAGTACAAGTTATTGTGAAATAATTTGTACTCATTTTATAGGTTACGACACAACAATTCAGAGCATCTATAGAAGCAAACTGAGTTTTAAACGTAGTTTCTACTTCTGCCTTTTGGGCATCTGTATACTCAGAAACCGGAATGTATACTGTTTCCACCCACTGCTTAACTACATCATCTTTATAACCGTAGTCAGCGCAAGCAATAATACCGTCATCCTTTTTCATTGCAAAGTTTTCCATTTCCATATTAAAGAAAGTTTGGAAATGAACAATATATGTATCGTCAAATATTGCTTCGTATGCCGGATTGTCTGTATCTGCAGTTGAACCGTTATTGTTGTTGGTAGTTTGTTGAGATTGACTACCCTGATTGCCCGTATCGCTATTGTTTCCGGAATCAGATACCATCGAAGGGGCAATGACAAATTTTCCAATAATAAAAGCACATAACACAACAACTAAAACGATGAAAATGTTTGCTTTCTTTTTTGGAGCTTTCTTGGGTTGTTGGGTTGGTGTATCAGTAATCTTCGGCTGATTTATAGTTGTTTTTGGTGCAGATTCTGTGTTCTCAACTATTTGCTGTTGTGCGCCGCAATGATTACAAAATTTTGTGCCTTCATTGATTTCTTTTCCGCAATTTTTACAAAACATAATTTTTCTCCTTAATATTTGATTTTAATAATCGCAAAATAAAATGAAAGGAATTTTATTCTGCAGCCATACTAATTTATTAGTAGTATACTCCCGAATTTTTAGTATGTCAAGAATTTTTTAGGTATTTATTGTATAATAAAAAAGCAATTTATTGTAAAGGAATTGTTATAATGAATCGTATAAGGGAACTGCGCGAAAAGGCTGGACTCAGGCAAATTGATGTTGCAAAGGCTACCGGTATTGACCAAAAAACTCTGTCGAACTATGAAACAGGAAAAACTAATCCCGATAGTTATTCGCTGATTCAGTTGGCAAATTTTTTTAATGTCAGTATCGACTACCTAGTAGGAAGAATTGACTCAATATACCCTACCATCAGCAAGGACGATATATGCAAAAAAATAGATACCATTAAGCAAGAACTTAATGATATCAAAAAATATCTATAAAACCCGACCGCCTTATGCAAGTCGGGTTTTACATTATAAAAATTAAAATTATTTATTCTATGTTGTTTAGTAATTACCTATATGTTCGAATCCATACATATTTTAGTGATATTCATTTTTGAATTCCTCGCCAAAGGTGAGATATTCCAAAAATGAGTGGTATATTTTGCTTTGCAGAAGTGATATCACTCGCCGCAAGGCGAATATAACTGTAAAAGACGAATGCAAAAGCAATCGTCTTTTTTTTCGGTTGTTACGAACTATTTAGATGTTAACTTATTTTTGATAAATTGTTAAATAATTCTATTCAACAAATATAAAACTATGATTATTTCAAAACAGTCATTAAAATCATACAAATTGCCATAAGTACACTGATAATAATTGTTGCAGAAAGGTAAGGATTCAATTTGTTTCCCAAATCCTTTACAGTTTCGTCATCTTTAATTTTTTTAATAATGGATATCATCCTAATAAACATTGCAACATCAACTATTAAGAACAATACGGTGAAAATTAGCGGTATCAACACATATAATTCCATGAATTTGTCTCCTTAAAAAATCTTATTACTGAATTGATTATATTATAAATTAAAATTTACTTTTTATTTTTTCAACAAATATCTCTAAAACAAAAAGTATTATCGCTATAATTGGAATTGAAATAACCATGTCTAAAAGCCAAAAATCAATTTGTAATATTTCAACTATTACATCTGCCACAATACAGGCTATAATTGCGCAGATTAAATCAATCACATTCATTTCTGTTTTTATTCCATTTTTAAATTCACTAACAAAACTTCTCTTTATAAGCTTTTTGTTTAATTCTTTTCTTTCTTGTTCTGATATGTTTTTTCCCATTTTATATTATCCTTTTTTACAAATTCTTATTTATTATTAAATTTATTATAGCATAAAGCTATCGAATAAACAAGCAATCAATTGCTTCGTTGGTTCGAATCCATCTTGACGGAGATTTTTATATTCGTCTGCGGAGCAGACACCGAACTTCTTCACTATTCACTATTACTTATTACCTTCCAAAAATCCGAGTATTTAAGAGAAAAGTGAAGAGTGAAGAGGTAATAGTGAAAAAGTAAAAATCCCCGTTCTTACGAACGAGGATTTTTGGTGGGAGAGGGTGGATTCGAACCACCGAAGCTAAAAAGCAGCAGATTTACAGTCTGACCCCTTTGGCCACTCGGGAACTCTCCCATATTAAATTTTGCGCATCCATTTTAAAGCTCCGAGTTCAATTAAAACTCTAGAAATGCTGGAGCTGGTGGACGGACTCGAACCCCCGACCTGCTGATTACAAATCAGCTGCTCTACCAACTGAGCTACACCAGCAAAATTGCGCCTAAATAATATAACACATAAGCATTTTTTTGTCAAGTGTTTTTTAAATATTTATTTAATTAATATTTATTGCGATAGAATTTCTTTTGTGAAAGGGTATTAGAGATGCAGAGATTAATGTTTGATTTTAATTCTCCGTATTCCGCTTTTTGCGGTTTCAAATTTTATGCGATTTCATCTCTTTTAATGAAATAGTAATATTTAATATATTATACTATATAGAAACTATAGGATCAAAGGTAAGGTTTCGCAAGTAATACTTGAAAAAGGGGATAATTAATGGTATATTTTGTATAAAGGAAGTGATTGGCTTGAACTTTTATGAAATAGCAGAAAAAAGACAATCCTGTCGAAATTATAATAGTGATAGGGCGGTTGAATGCGAAAAATTGGAGGCAATACTTGAAACTGCAAGAATTGCGCCATCTGCTTGCAACGGGCAGCCTTATTTAATAACGGTGTGTAAAGGGGAAAAGGCAAAAGAGGTAGCAAGGGCTACTATGAGTATGGGACTTAACGCTTTTGCCGACAAAGCGCCCGTACTGCTTGTGATTTCCGAGCAGCCGTACTGTAAAACAGCCGGACTCGGCGCTCACTTTAAGCAAACCGACTATCGCTCGATGGATATTGGCATTCTTGCGGCATATATAACCGCCGAGGCAACCGCTCAAGGGCTTTCCACCTGTATTATAGGGTGGCTTAATGATAAGAAAATAAGGGAAATTTGCGAGCTTGACAGTCCGGTTCGCCTTGTTGTAACGGTAGGCTATGCGTCAGATGACGAAAAGCAACGCACAAAGCGCCGAAAGGATAGAGAAACACTTGTAAAGGAAATTGGCGAATAAAATGGGAAAATGGAATGATATTGTAGAATTTATTTGCGAGCATATAAGATAATGAAAAAGCAAAGAGGCAGCTCGCTTAAAGGCAAACGGGTTTTAATAACGGGTGCGACGGGCGGAATCGGACGAGAACTTTGTTGTAGCGTTTTAGCGGCAAGCGGCAGCCTAATAACGCTTGATAGAAACAAGGAAAAGGCAGAGGCGCTCAAAATGCAACTGCTCGCAGAATATGAAAATGCCGAAATCGCCCAGCTTTTTGCTGATATGCAGGATATCAATAGCTTAAAGGCAGTTTTGCCCGAAATAATGAATGCGAGTCCCGATATAGTAGTGGCAAATGCGGGGGCATATAATATCCCACGCTTTATCACAGATATTGGCTATGATAATGTTTTTACGATTAATTTCGTGTCTCCGTATTATCTTTTGCGATCTTTGGAGGGTAAAATCGAGCGCTTTATAGCTGTGGGAAGCATAGCGCACAACTATTCAAGAACCGACAGGGCGGATATCGACTTTCGAAGCAGACGGGGCAGCGCAAAATGCTACGGTAACTCCAAAAGATATTTAATGTATGCGACACTTGCCCGCTGCGGCAAAACCGCGACTGAAATTTTGGTGGCTCACCCCGGCATTGCGCTAACAGGTATAACCGACCATTATCCGAAGTGGCTGTTCCCTGTTATGAAACCGGTAATGCGAGTGATATTTATGTCGCCGAGAGCGGCATCAAGGAGTATTTTCGGGGCGCTGTTTGAAAAAAGCGATAAAAACGGCTGGCTTGGTCCCGCAATTTTCGGAATTTGGGGAAGCCCCAGAAAACAAAAACTCACAAGTGCTACTAAAAAAGAGCGCGATTTTATAGAAAAAACAGCAGAAAAGATATATTTTGAGATAAAAAGCCTTGACAAGCAGTAAAAACTTGACTTGTCAAGGCTTTATTTTTATAAAATTCACTAAAAAATCGGCGTTTTTTGCTGCCGCGAACGTCTCAAAACAGAAAAAGCACAAGGGAAGGCCGTTTTATTGTGTGCTTTGCCAAACTAAAGCAATAAAGTGTTAAGTTTCGCTATATATTTTCAACAAACTTGAAAAAAATTGAAAAAAACACTTTACAACTTTAACTCGATGAAGTATAATAGGAACGTCGAAAGGGCAAGACCCTAAAGAAAAGGAGAAATTAAAATGAAAAAAATCGTATCACTCATCCTCGCTATCTTATTGGTAGCAACATGCTTCGCAGGTTGCGCAGCAAAGAAAGAAACCGTAGTTGTTGGCTACACAATTTACGCACCGATGAACTTCCTTGATGAAAATGGTAAGCTTGTTGGTTTTGACACCGAGCTTGCAGAAGCTGTTTTCGATAACCTCGGCTATGATGTTATCTTCAAAGAGATTCAGTGGGAAAACAAGTATACCGATGTAAATTCTGGCGTTATTGATTGCATCTGGAACGGCTTCACCTGCAACAGCACCGATGATGACGGCGTTGCTCGTAGCGAAAAGGTTGATTTTTCTTACAACTATATGGAGAACCGTCAGGTAGTAGTTGTTAAGGCTGATTCCACTATTGCAGCAGCTGCTGACTTAAACGGCAAAATAGGTCTTGCAGAGGCAGGCAGCGCAGGCGAATCCTATGCAAAGGGCTTCGAGGGAGTTACCTATAAGAGCGTTATCAAGCAGACCGATACTCTTCTTGAAATCAAATCCGGCACAGCTGATTTCGCAGTTCTTGATGCACAGCTTGCTGAAAGCTATGTAGGCAAGGGCGACTATGCTGATCTTAAGGTTGTAGATGCACTTACCAGCGATGTTGAATACTATGCTATCGGCTTCAAGAAGGGCAGCGAGCTTACCGCAAAGGTTAACGGCGCACTTGAGGAACTGCTTGCAAGCGGAAAAATTCAGGAAATTGCTGTTAAGTACGGTGTAGAGAACACCACATTAAAGAGCTTTGCTAAATAAGAATATTATTTAACAGAATATAAACTATTGTGAGCTGACGGGATTTATATCCCGTCAGCAAAATTTGCGTAAAGGGAAATTTTATGTCGTTTTTAGAAATAACTGCCTTTTTGGCAAACGGCTTTGTTATATCGCTTATAATATTTGCGATTACGCTGCTGATTGGTGTTCCGCTGGGTCTGCCGATAGCATTTTGCTCTATGAGCAAATTCGCGCCGCTTCGCTCTGTTGCAAAGACCTTTGTTTGGATAATTCGCGGTGTGCCGCTTATGCTGCAGATTTTTATAATCTACTATATCCCCGGTCTTTTGTTTGGTAATCCTATTTTCAGTCAGATAGACCGATTTATTATCCGAAACTTTAATATCCCGCAGGATGGCGGACTAGTGAAAATGCTGCTCACAAATGCTGGTGGGCTAGTAGCGGTGCTCATAGCCTTTGCTATAAACTATGCCTGCTATTTCAGTGAAATATATCGCGGCGGCATTGAAAGCATTTCGCGCGGACAGTATGAGGCGGGCTATGTTTTGGGTTTAACAAAAAAACAGGTGTTTAAAAATATAGTTTTAAAGCAGGTTGTAAAGCGCATTGTGCCACCTATGTCCAATGAAATTATAACCCTAATTAAGGATACAGCGCTTGCCAACTGCATTATGCTGCCCGAGATTATAAAGCAAGCAAAAGAGCTTGCTGCAACACAGGCGCTTGTTTGGCCGCTTTTCTACACGGGCTTATTCTATTTGATATTTGTAGGCTTCCTTACCATTGTGCTCGGCAAGGTTGAAAAGAAGCTCGACTATTTCAGGAGTTAATTATGGCATTATTAGAGGTTAAAAATATTGTTAAAAGCTTCGGTAAAACCGAGGTGCTAAAGGGCATTAACTTTTCGCTTGAAAAGGGCGAGGTGCTGGCAATTATAGGTTCGTCAGGAAGTGGAAAAACAACTCTGCTTCGCTGTCTGAATTTTCTCGAAACCCATAATTCGGGTGAAATAGTGCTTGATGGAAAGGTTATTTCCCGCGGTGAAACCGAGAAATTAAACGATGAGCAGCTTCGTGAAAACAGGCTTCACTTTGGTCTTGTTTTTCAGAACTTTAATCTGTTCCCGCAGTATACTGCGCTCGAGAACGTAACGCTGGCTCCAAGATTACTCAAAACCGATACAGATGAAAATATCGAAAGCAATGCTAAAGCGCTGATTGAGCGTGTTGGGCTTTCCGAAAAGGCTGATTTTTATCCATGCCAGCTGTCGGGAGGTCAGCAGCAGCGTGTAGCAATAGCGAGAGCGCTCGCTATGAAACCTGATATCCTTTGCTTTGATGAGCCTACAAGTGCGCTTGACCCCGAGCTTACCGGCGAGGTACTTAAGGTTATTCGCGGTCTTAAAAGCCACGACAGTACAATGATTGTCGTAACCCATGAAATGGATTTTGCGCGTTCGGTGGCGGATAAGGTTATCTTTATGGCTGATGGCATTATCGAGGAAATGGGAACGCCCGAGGAGGTTTTCGGTAACCCCAAGAGCGAGAAAACGCGAGCATTTCTTAATAAATCTAATGAGGTATTTTAGTATGGCTAAAAAATTATCAAAGGAAGACTTCAGCACCCTATATAAATTGCTGGCAGGTCTTGAAACCGAGGAAGAGTGTGAGAGTCTGCTTAACGACCTTTGCACCATCCGTGAGGTTGAACAAATGGCGGAACGCGTGCGCGCCGCAAAAATGTTGATAGCCGGAAAAACCTACACCGAGATAATTAATGAAACCGACATTTCCTCGGCAACTCTTTCCCGAATATCCCGAAGCTTGCAATACGGAAACGGATATTCAAAGTTTTTAAAATAATTTATTTTTATATTGTATGTTAGAATACTTCTATAAAAAAGCGCATTCCAAAGGAATGCGCTTTAATTTTACTTTTCCAATTTATTATCTAATTTTTCGTAAAGCCTTTTAACCAAAAAGAAGGAAAGTAATGCGAAACCAATGCCGAGCCCTATTGAGCAGAGAACATCGGTGGGATAGTGCACATAAAGGTAAAGTCTTGAAAATGCAATAAGCACTGCCAATACCAGAGCCGGAATTCCAATTTTTTTGTTGTAGAGGAAGATAGCGGTTGCCGCCTCAAAGGAGGCAAGTGTATGCCCAGAGGGGAAGGAATAATCGTGCAGCCGCTCTATTAAAAGTGGGAATTCGGGGTTTAGGTCATAAGGTCTTATTCTGCCAACAACATTTTTAAGAAAAATATTGCCAACTAAAAAGCCAATAGCAAGGGCTATTCCCATTGTAAGTCCCATCTTGCGGGTTTTCGGGAATATAAGGAAAATTACCGAAAGCGCTATCCAAAAAATGCCTCCGTCGCCAAACATAGTGATTATCGGCATCGCGGTATCAAGAAGCTTGCACCCGAATATATTGGCTATGCTGTCGAGAATAGAAAGTTCAAAGCCGTTCATATTATTCCCCCGCGAAGTTCTGCATATCAATAGCCTTTAAGGTGCTGCCGTTTTTGTAAACATAAACATATTTATCGAAGAAATCGCTATGCTCCTCACCGTTCTCCGACACAATAATATGTGTCATTTTAACGCGACAGGAATAAAGATTGTCGCTATAACGATGCAGTTCGCTGACTTCGGTATCGTCGAAGCGGTAGCCGATATGCTTTGCAACATAGGTTATATAGCTGGTGCTTACATTCTTGTAAAATTCGGTATCGGTTGCAAGGAATTTGCGCACATCGCCAATTCCTGCGTCCTTTTGGAGATAGCAAGCGTAGGTTTTAGCTGCATTAGCTGCAAAATCGGTTATGACGCTGTCGTCCCCCTTGGTAACGGCAAAAATTCCGCCGTCGTGCTGTGAAACAGCAAAGCCCTCACTTACAGTAACCGAAACCTCGGGATTTAAAAGCTTTTCGATGGTGCAAACCTGCTTGTTTATAATGCTTTCGCCAACATAGCCTGCGGGAAGTGTGGGTAATTCCAGATTCTGTCGGTCGCTCTCTGACGGCTTTATACCGTTCACAAAAACCTCGGCGTCGGCAGGCATAGTTATTTTAACCGACTGGTAAAATGTCTTTGCAAGCTCTGCGGAATGCACGGAATATCCGTTGTCGCCTTTTGAAAGGTATATATTCATAAGGCGCTCACCGTTGGCTGAAATACCGTAGCCCTCAAGGTTTTCTTCACCCTTTTTTGAAATGGAAGCATAGGTGAGGTCTTTCCCTTTTATATTCTGTTCGAAAAACAGCTTTGTGTTATCGGAGGTTTCGAAGGGTGAAAGCTGAAGACCTAATTCATCGCGCATTTCCACAATTTTGCCGGTTTTAACATAGTCCTCTATAACGCCCTCTATAATGTTTTCGGGTCTGCCCGCCTCATAGCCAGCGAGCCAGCCATTAAGTATTATAAGACCGACCGTAAGCAACACTGCAAAAGCTGCAATAACGGCGAAATAAATTTTATAAAATAACGATTTGAACATTTTTTATTCCCCCGTTACGATAAAGTATGTCGGAATTTTTCTGGGCTTTGTGAATGCCTTGTAGCGGTTAACAAGACCCTGCTGTTGATACTGGTCGAAGGCGGAAGTGTCGATTCCGTATTTAGTGGCGTAATCGCGATAGTACATCATAGCCGATGAACCGCCGTCAAGCATACCCGCATTAACCGCACCATACTCAACCATTAAATCAATCATATCGTTTTTGGTGGCGCCGATACTGTCGGCAGTTCTGCCATCGGTAACAATCATAATAACCGTACCATCACTGCGCTGACCGATAGCGGTGCGTTGTGCGGTGCCTGTATTATTGTCGCTATAATATAGATTAACGCTCTCGCCCGATTGCTTAATAATAACATTTCCGTTCTGGAACGAAACAGCATCGCGAATGCCCAGAGCATCAGCCTCGCCTGCAGTCATACCTTCATTTACAACAAGGCGGTTATTTTTATCAAAGCCTATAAAGGTGCGCTTGGCATTATCGTTCCATACCATTTTACCGCCCGAATATGTAATACCCATAGGTTGAGCACCTGTCGCCATACCGCCAACATCCCAGAACTCACCGCCATTAATAGCGGCAATGGCGGTGTATTTTTCAACGATTTCGAACATTCGCATACCCTTATCGGCACTTGCGAAATTCTCGCTCGAAACGCCGACCGATATGCGCGAGGGATCCTTAAGCAGTATTATATATGCCTTGAAATTAGGCTTGCTTGCGAAAATAAGCTTCATTCCATCGATAGCATCATCCCATTCACCCTCGTCGGTTTCGGTAGTGATATCGTCGATATCAACTATATCGGTATTGAGTTTTTCGCTATTCCTCATTATTTCATCAATGGTGGTCTTGCTCATAAATAGGTGCGGCACCCATTTTGTAGCACTGGCTTGTTTTGCCGAAATGACCAGCATATTTCTAATGCTTTTGCTCGGTCCGTGAACTATGGTAAGGCAAGCACCGACCGCTGTTACGAGCACCATAGCGATGGCGGTGCCAAATGCCAGCAGGCTGCGCAAAACTATTTTCTTGGCGGGAAGCTTTGCTTTTTCTTTTTTGGGCTTTAGTGCATCGTCGGCAAAAACCCAATTGTTCTGAATGCGGTAGCTTATAAAGAAAAGCACCGTATCAACAATAATCTTAATGATGGTAGCGCCCTCCGCATTGGCCGAAAGCAAGGAGCAAAGCAGAGTTACCAGCCCTGCGGATGCCAGCATCTGCGGTATAGCCAGCATATAGTAGCGCGGCAGGGTCGACTTCACAGACCCCTTGTTGCCGAAAACCTTTTTCTTGTTTATGGTAAAGTTAATAAGAGAGGAAATGGCTCTCGCACCAACTGTTGCCACAAGCTCTGCCGAAGCACCGAGAGCAAAACCGAACAGCTTTCGGATAATATAGAAAATCGATAAATCGGCAACAAACGATATCGCCGAGCTTAAAACAAACGAGAGTATAAAGCTGTATACCCTCAATGAATCCCGAACTGTGCGGAAGTGTGAGGTGCGGTTTTCCTCAATGTAAACCGTTTCGATTTTTTCTTCGCGAATAGTAACGCCGTTCTGACCGAATTTCAGCAGCATATTTGTTTCATATTCAAAACGATCGCCCTCAATGCTGCTGAGCAGCGGCAGCAATCGCCTTGGGAATGCGCGAAGACCTGTTTGGGTATCGGAAATTTTAAGTCCGCACACCAAACGGAATACGAGCGAGGTGGTGTGGTTGCCAAAACGGCTGCGGGGTGGTACATTTTCACCTGTGAAATCGCGGCAGCCGAGAATAGCCTCATCCTTTTCAGGGTTTAGAGCCTCGGCACATTTGGCAATATCGGTAGCTAAATGCTGACCGTCTCCGTCGGCGGTAACTATACCATCAATTTCGGGCATATTGCGCTCAATATAGCGAAATGCAGTTTTAAGCGCAGCGCCCTTGCCCCTATTTACCTTGTGATTAAGTAGTGTAACCTCGTCTGCATTAGGGAAAAATTTAAGATTTTCCTTTCGGCTTCCGTCGTTTACAATAAGTATATTATTAAATCCTGCCTCGCGGATGGAGGTTACTGTTTTTTGCAGTTTTTCATCCGGGTCGAGGCTTGGGATAACCACAACTATATTTTCAAACACTGTATTTTTCACCCTAAACTAATTTCTGTTTTCAATATCGGTAATCATATCAACTCGGGTAGCGTGTCTGCCGCCCTCGAATTTAGTGTCAACGAATAAATCGGCAAGCTCAAGTGCTGTGCCAACACCGATGACCCTTCCGCCCAGGCAAAGAATGTTGGAGTTGTTGTGAAGGCGGGTGTATTTAGCCGAAAAATGCTCGCTGCAGGCAGCAGCACGAATGCCCTTAACCTTGTTGGCGGCAATCGACATACCAATACCTGTACCGCAAACAAGAATGCCGAGGCTGGCTCTGTTTTCGGTGATTTCAAGGGCAACCTTTTCGGCAATATCAGGGTAGTTGACCGATTTCTGCTCGTAAATGCCGCAATCGGTAACGGTGAAGCCGCGCTCCTCAAGATGCTCCTTGATAGCGTTTTTGTGTTCGAGACCACCGTGGTCGCAGCCTAATGCAATAATCATAATAATTTCTCCTTTTGTTTTGCTTGTAGTTCTCGCTCTGCTTGCGGCAGGCGTAAATATACCGGTTTTATTTCGGCGGGCGGCATAAAGTCCTCCGCTCTAGCCGCAAGGGCTACGCCCTCGGCTTTTTGGAAAAGTCGCGACTCTGCCGCCAAAACGGCAAAGTCCTTTGCAAAGGGATAAAAGACATAAGCGCCGTCGCCCGTAACAATGATTTTTTCGCCTTTATATCTCTCGGCAAGCTCGCGGGACAGCTCTTCGCAAAAAAGTGCGCGGTCGGGGGTGAGACGGGTAATTTCTCCGCCCGATATGCGAAAGAGTGCATTATAAACCTGATTGCAGCGGGCATCCATTGTGCAGCATAGAATACAGTCGGTATCGCGGTGCAGCTCCGCCATAGCCGCAAGGGTTGAAACCGAGGCTATCGGCTTACCTGTCGGCAGCGCCAAGCCCTTTAACAAGGCAATTCCGATGCGAATGCCCGTGAACGAGCCCGGTCCGCTCGATACCGCGAAGGCATCGATATCATGTATTGTTAAATTCGCGTTTTTAAGCATTGCTTCTACCATTGGCATCAGCGTTTGAGAGTGCGTTACTTTAATATTTACGAATGCGCTGGCTATAATCTTGCCGTCCTCAACTATTGCGCAGGAGGCAGGACCTGCCGAGCATTCGGTAGCTAAAAGCTTCATAAATTACCTCCCGTAACCGTAATTTTTCGGCTTTCCTCCGATAATTTCTCAATATTTATGTAAATTGTGTTATCGGGCAGTGCCGCCGCGATATTTTCGCTCCATTCTGCGGCGATAATTCCATTATCCATATATTCGAAAAATCCAACCGAATACAGGTCATCCCAGCCGCTTATTCTATACATATCAAAATGATAGAGCGGGAATTTACCGCCCAAATATTCGTTTACGATAGCAAAGGTGGGCGAGGTTACCTCGCCATTATATCCAATGCCGCGCGCAAGACCTTTAGTAAAGCAGGTTTTTCCGGCTCCAAGGTCGCCCGTAAAGGCAATGACCTCGTTGCCCGAAAGTCGGGCAGCAAGGGAATGGGCAAAAGTTTCGGTTTCATTTGCGGAATTAGAAATGAATTCTATCATAATAACCTCGGTATTACATAAAGATACATATTAATTATACCACAAATTTTTCTAATAGCAAATATTTACTTGCAATTATTTATAAATATTATTACAATATAAGTAGTAAAGTCTAAAAGGAGTGAGAAAAGTGGGAAGAATTTTCGGAAGAATAGCCGACTATATCCGTGAGTGCGATAAGGTAATGCTGCTGCTTTGTGTTACTGCGTCCTTTTTCGGCTGCTTTGCAGTGCTCTCTGCAACCCGATATACCGGCTCGCTTGGCGACTTTAAAACCCAGCTTTTTTCGATGCTTTTGGGCATTTGCGCAGCTGTATTCATTTCTCTTTTCGATTTTTCGACCTTTTTTAAATATTGGTATTTAGCGGCAGCAATAGGCTTTATCCCCGTTATTTTAACCTTCTTTATAGGCTTTGCCCCTGCAGGTACCGATGATAAGGCTTGGCTTATGATTTTCGGTTTTTCCTTCCAGCCGTCAGAGCTGCTTAAAATGATGTTTTTGGTTACCTTTGCAGCACATTTAAATGCGGTGAAGGATACAATAAATAATCTTAAGACCTTGATTCCGCTTTTGCTGCACGGCTTTTCGCCTGCAGTGCTTATCCATTTCCAGGGCGACGACGGCACAGCGCTTGTTTTCGCGCTTATGGCGGTGGGAATGCTTTGTGCGGCAGGGCTGCATTACGGATATTTAATAGCGGCGCTTTCTGCTGCGGTGGTGGCGTCTCCGTTCGTTTATTTCTTTGTTATGAACGATGACCAGCGCTCGCGTATAATGAGCATTTTTGATTTGGAGGCCGACATTCAGGGTGCGGGCTATCAGCAGTACCGAGGCAGAGTGGCGCTTGCAAACGGAGGCTTTTTCGGACAGGGCTATACAAAAGGTGAGCTGACTCAAGTAGGCGGTGTGCCCGAGGGCTACAACGATTTTATATTCGCATCAATCGGCGAGGAATTGGGCTTTTTAGGCTGTATGGTTGTGCTGCTGCTGCTTTCGGCAATCGCGCTGCGCGCGCTGTTTGTGGGCAGAGCGTGCTATAAAAAATCGGGCAGCTATATGTGTGTGGGCTTTTTCACAATGATGCTTTCGCACATTATTATAAATGTTGGAATGAACATATCGATATTGCCGGTTATCGGCATAACGCTGCCGTTCTTTTCAGCGGGAGGCACCTCGCTTTTATGTATGTTTGGTTGCGTTGGACTTATGTTGAGTGTTTATTCGCACCGCAATTCTCGCACAATCTATCTGCGCGACAACAATAAATAAAACTATTCGACAATAGGTTTACATAACGCCCAAAAGATTATGAAATTCTCATATTTGTTTTGACAAAAAATTTATCACCGACCGAGTATAATTTATTTTGCACAAATAATTGCATAAATAAATTTATCGGCGGTGATTTTTTTGAAGGAAGCAGTAAAATTTAAGGAACGGGCGGTGGGGACAAGCCGAACGGAAAAGCTCGAAGCCGTGGCAAAGCATATTTTAGTGGGGCTACTCGGGTTTCTTGCCAGCAAGGGCACTCTTTTGTCTGCCATGCTGCCGTTTGGCGTTAGTCTGGCAGGCGGCGTTACGGTTATGTTTTCTCCTGCGGCAGCGCTTGGAAGCGCCATAGGCTACATAAGTTCAGGGGCAGCCTTTAGGTATATTGCAAGCACCTTGAGTGTCGCTGCAATTAAAATCTTGCTTTGCAGTTCCTTTAAGGGCGAAATTAAGCCTGTTTTTTCGGCGCTCGCCGCAGCGCTTGTAACGGGCATTACGGCAATAGTTACCATAAAGCAGGAGGAGTTAAGCATAGTTATGGCGGCGGCAGAAACGCTGATTGCCGCATCGGGCACATACTTTATAGGGGTTGCCGGTTTGTCGCTTGAAAAAGAAAAGAGGGGCTTTACAAGCTCGCAGCTTGGCGCTATTTTAATATCGGTGGCCTGCGTTTTCACAGGACTTTTTTCGGTGAAACCCGGCGATATATCGCTGGGCGTTACCTTTGCAGTAGCTCTCATACTTTTCGCTGCACGCTATGGTGGTGCGGGGCTTGGTTCTATTTGCGGAGTAGCGCTCGGGTTTTCAGCGGTGCTTTCGGGTTATGACAGCAACATATTATTATTTTTAGCTTTCGGCGGAATGCTTGCGGGCGCATTCTCGCTGCTTAATCGTTATGCCGTGATATTGAGCTTTATGCTTTCATCCTTTGTTTCGGTGGCACTGATAGGAACGGTCGGCGCAATAGTTTTTATAGTTGAAGCAGCTCTGGGTTCGGTTATTTTCATACTCATTCCTAAAAATTTAGGGGCAAGGGTTGGCGCGTATTTAAGCCCTATTTCCATGGCAAGTCGCGAGGGTCCGAAGCGCGCAGTTAAAATGCGCCTTGATCTTGCGGCCGATGCGCTAACCGATGTATCAAATACTGTTGAGCAGATAGCCACCGAGCTTTCCCGTATAAATGCTCCGGATTTCAGTCGCGTTTTAAGCAGTATAGAAAACGATGCCTGCAAGGGCTGCGCGCTTAGAACTCACTGTTGGGAAACAAAAAAAGCCGACACGCTGTCGGCAGTGATTGAAATGACTAAAGCGGTTAAAAATAGAGAAGCAACCCCTGAAATATTTGCGCCAGAGGAATTTCGCGGTCGATGCCAGAGACCGAGTATTGTCGGGAAAGCGGTAAACCGCCGCTATTCCGATTATGCGGCGAGAATCAGCGCAGAAAACAGAATCGACGAGGTGCGAAGCGTGGTATCTGACCAGTTCGACGGTATATCCGATATGCTTCGTGATTTATCAGCATCTTTAGAGCGTGAACAAATATATGATAATTCTGCCGCTCAAGCGGTGGCGAATCAGCTTAAAGCTGCAGATTTGCGTGTGCTGGATGTTACCTGCAAAATCGATGATGAGGGTAGAATGCGGGTTGAAGCGAGGGTAAAAAACAGCGATGCACCCATAAACCGAATGCATATTATGACGGCAATTTCCGCCTGCTGCGACCGCGATTTTGATAAGCCGCATATTGAAACGGTGGGGGATACCAGCGTTATAACGCTTTGTGAACGTGCGGTGCTCTCTGCCGATATTGGGGTCAATCAAATAACCTGTTCGGGTAAAAATATGTGCGGAGATGCCTATAATTATTTTTTGGATGGCAAGGGAAAACTGGTGTTAACCCTTGCTGACGGAATGGGTACGGGCGGCAGGGCGGCTGTAGACAGCGCTATGGCATCGGGGCTCATAGGCAGATTGCTGCGAGCGGGATTTGGCTATGATACAGCCCTTAAAATACTCAATTCATCCATGCTTTTTAAATCGACAGATGAATCACTATCCACGGTTGATATAGCGGTTATAGACCTTTGCAGCGGAAAAACCGATTTGCTCAAGGCGGGGGCAGCTCCAACTATAGTTCGCCGCGCAGGGCGTGCGGGCAGGGCAGAAAGCAAATCGCTGCCGGTTGGAATTTTGCGCGATATAGGCTTTGATAAAGCAACCATTCGCTTAAAGCGCGGCGATATACTTTTAATGCTTACCGATGGCGCAATTGGAGAAAATTACGAATGGATATGCGAGGAGGTAGGACGCTGGGGAGACGGAACGGCCCAACAGCTTGCCGAGCATATCAGCAATATTGCGCGTCGCCGCCGTGCGGGCTATCACGAGGATGATATAACGGTGCTTGCCGT
>JAZRMU010000009.1:0-15655 GCA_045647785.1 Acutalibacteraceae bacterium | reverse complement strand
GGCATTAAGAACAAAGAAAATCAATAGTCCATATAGAGAAATCGAACTTGAGATTCTTCGTTTATGTAACGAAGAGCGTGCAAAGGTTGGTCTTGCACCTCTTACTTGGTATGAAGATGCATACTATTTTACCCATATTCGCTCGGTTGAGATATATACTGACTGGGGACATGTAAGACCTGATTGGTCACCTTGGAGTACAGTTTACACTAATGCTGGTGTTATATTGGGAAATGCTGGTGAAAACCTTGCACGATTCCAAGGTTACACAACTATGAAAACCCTTGCAAAAGATGCAGTAAATGGTTGGATGAATTCACCTGGTCATAAAGCAAATATTCTAAATTCCAACTTTACTAAAATTGCCATTGCTATTGAGTATGGTGAAGATAATTTTACCATTTGTATTACACAAAACTTTTTCGGTTAATATGAATCAAAACCACCGGTTCAACCGGTGGTTTTGATTATTTGTATGTGTTTTTTAACTGATTAATTCGCTTTGTTCTCTGGCGGTCGCTCGTTGGCATCTATTTTATTTAATGTATAAAATCCCCTTTTTGGGTAAACATCTTTTTGGAGGGATTTTTATGAAAAGAATATTAGCTTTATTTTTAGTTTTAGCACTTACACTTTCACTTGCGGGCTGCTCCATGATGGGCAGTGATAACGGCGAAGGAATGGGAGGCACGGAAAGCGGCGGAAATCAAAACAGCACGGAGGACAACGAAAAAGGTAACGGACCTGCAAGCGGTCCTGAAAACGGCGGTACAAACGGTGGCTCGGGCGATAATTCACACAGCACACCCGACAATAATTTCCCCGCAAACGGCAACGGAAATTAAAACGGCTGATATTTTAGCTTTGAGCATAAAATAATCGCATTGAAAAACAAATAAAAATGTGCTATCATTTAGGTAGCACTTTTTTTGTTTTGAGGGGTGGATTATGGGGAAATATTCTCGTGCGGCAGTCGCGACTTTATATACGCTTGCGGGTCTGCTTTTTGTTTTTTATATTGCATTCGGCATTCTCGCTGTTTCCCCTCTTTACGAGGTGCTGGCTATGCTTGCATCCTGCATTTCTATCTATGCGGGCAGTCTGCTGCTTATTAAAAAATCAGCCGATACTGAAAAGACGATGAAAATCACCTTTGCAATCTTTTTCGCGCTTTATATACTGTTGCTTGGCAACCTGCTGTTTTTCAACGAATTTTTCGGAAGGTCGGGCTTTTCTTCAAAGGAGGGCGCCGAAATTGGACTACGGCTTACGCCATTTTCCACAATAACGAGCTTTTTGAAAAGCATTAAAACGGGAGGGCACTCGGTGCAGATGATTGTAACAAATCTGCTTGGTAACCTGCTGGCATTTATGCCGTTTTCTCTTTTTTTGCCGCTATTTGCAAAGCCGCTTCGCTCCCCCTTGCCCTTTCTTTGCACCACGGCAGGCATTATAATTTCAGCCGAGCTTATCCAGCTTATTTTCAAAACAGGTGTTTGCGACATTGATGACCTGATACTAAATTTAGCGGGCGCGGCGCTTGCCTTTATAATACTGAAATTAAAGCCGATAAAAAAGCTCTTTATAAAATTCACAAAAATAGAATATTAAAAGCCTTGGGTTTCCCAAGGCTTTTTCTTATTCAACAGTTATTGCAAACAGGCAACCTGCGTCATACTGATTTGATGATAAAATATACTGTGGAATGGTCTGCTGTACGGTTTCACCGTTCTTTTGATAAGAACCCAAAATTTCCATATAATAATCAGTGTGCATATGACCGCAGAAAACGCCCTTTACAACATCGGCATTTGTTGTTATCAGCCTATAGACCTCATCTGTTACCTGGTCGGAGGCAAATTTACTGCCGCCAATATAAGATTTATAAAAATTTTCGGAATGGGCACTGGTGCCAACAATCGGTTTTATCATTACCTGTTCTTTGTTTCCCGTTGCAATCGGAAAATGCTGGAATATTAAAACCGCAAGACTTTCTTCCCTTGCTTTTTTAATGTCGGCAGCAAGCTTTTTAGCCTGCTCGCCATAATATCTATTCTGCGAATTATCAAGTTGTATTATCATTACACGATCTTTGATTATTTTAGAGGTGTAATCTGTATCGTGATACCAATACTCCTTGATTATCTCATAACGAGATTCAATGGTTGAAGTATCCTTCACTTTTCCCGATACATATCGATTAATATCGTGATTACCAAGAGCCACCAAAACATTTGGAATAACATCAAAAACATTCTTTTTTAAAAGCTCGAGCGAGCCGTGGGTTATAAAATGATAGTTATCCCCTGTTATTGCCGTGGCATCAAAATATTTATGAAGTGATAAAGTGTTTTTTGCATTGGGCAAAAACGCCTCATTCAAGGTATGGTGATTTGCTTCAAGTTCGCTTGCCACCACAGGATTATTCTCGGCACGGTCGCGGTCGTTGATGCTTGATAAATGCAGGTCGCTCACCTGCATAATATTAACTGCATCGCCCGACTTTAGACCCTTTATTGTTGCATAGCGCACCTTGATACCCGAATCCTCAATCCGCACAAAATGGCGGGTGGGGTCTGATGAATCACCCGATAAATTCTGAAGGGTTTTATCGGGGAATATCTTTTTAAGATTTTCATAAGCCTTTGTGGGCTCTATTTTTGAGGTGTCATTTTCCAACTGTGCTCCGCTTTGCTCTGCGCCGGAAGGCTGCTCTATGTTCGGTTTGCCGCGACAAGCAGACAGCGCAAATATGAAAGAAAACATTAAAATTAATGCTAAAATTCTTTTCATTGCTCAAACCTCACAAATAATATATTGCCCTTTAGGAATTTTTTGCTTTTATATACTCATCCATTGCCTTTGCTGCATTTTTTCCCGCACCCATTGCGAGAATTACTGTGGCAGCGCCCGTTACCGCATCGCCGCCTGCGAATACTCCCTCGCGAGAGGTTGCACCCGTTTCACCGTCCGCTATAATTCCGCCCCAGCTTTCGGTTAAAAGTCCGTTTGTGGTGGATTTTATAAGAGGATTAGGCGAAGTGCCGAGCGCCATAATAACACAATCGGCATCAATTGTAAATTCGCTGCCCTGTTTCACAATCGGACGGCGTCTGCCCGAAGCATCAGGCTCGCCCAGAGTCATTTCCACACATTTTATCTGCTTTACTGTACCGTTTTTGGGGTCGCGGCGGTCGGCTTCGTTTCTGAAGCCTATAATTTCGGTGGGGTTACATAAGGTTTTGAATATAACACCCTCCTCTATAGCGTGTTCAATCTCCTCGCGACGGGCAGGAAGCTCCTCCATACCTCTGCGATATATTATGTAAACCTCTGCACCGAGTCGCTTTGCGCAACGCGCGGCATCCATAGCCACATTGCCACCACCGACAACGGCAACACATTTTGCCCTTTGAACAGGGGTGTCGCTATCGGGCAAATACGCCTTCATAAGATTAATTCTGGTTAAGAACTCGTTTGCCGAATAAACACCCTTAAGATTTTCACCGGGGATACCCATAAATTTCGGAAGCCCCGCACCCGAGCCTATAAATACAGCCTCAAATCCGCTATCAAAAAGCTCGTCCACCGAAAAGGTTTTGCCTATTACAGTGTTAGTTTTAAACTCTACTCCAAGCGACTTTAGTCCGCCGATTTCGGTTTCCACTATTGCCTTCGGCAGGCGAAACTCGGGTATACCATAGCACAGCACGCCGCCTGCAATATGCAGCGCCTCAAATACGGTAACACTGTAGCCGAGTCTTGCAAGGTCGCCCGCGCAGGTAAGTCCGGCAGGTCCTGATCCGACTATTGCCACCTTGTGCCCGTTAGGTGTTATGTCAACCGACAGCTCTTCGCCCTTGGCATTATGATAATCGGCAACAAAGCGCTCAAGTCTGCCAATGGCAACGCTTTCTCCCTTAATACCGCGCACGCATTTACCCTCGCACTGGGTTTCCTGCGGGCAAACTCTGCCGCAAACTGCGGGCAGAGAGCTTGAAAGAGAAATAATTTTATAAGCACCCTCAAAATCGCCCTCGGCTACCCTTTCAATAAACTCGGGAATATGAATTTTAACCGGACAGCCCGCAATGCAGGGCTTGTTTTTGCAATTAAGGCAACGCTTTGCCTCATCTATAGCCTGCTCTTTTGTGTAACCGAGAGCCACCTCGGAAAAGTTTTTATTTCTCACTTCGGGTGCTTGCACAGGCATTTCATTTCTGGTTGCACGCATATTAGCCATTATTTTTTGCCCCCTTAAACAGATTGCACGCTTCGGTGAATTTATGCTTTTCAAAATCGGCATAAATATTGGAGCGCTCCATAACCTCATCAAAATCAATTTGGTGAGCATCAAATTCAGGTCCGTCCACACAGGCGAACACCGTTTTGCCGCCAACCGTCAGTCGGCAACCACCGCACATACCTGTTCCGTCAATCATAATCGGGTTCATTGATGCAACGGTGGGTACACCGTACTCTTTAGTAAGTAGGCTCACAAATTTCATCATCGGCAAGGGGCCTATAGTTATAACGCGGTCAAATTTTTCACCGCCCTCGATAAAACCGCGAAGCGCGTCGGTAACAAGACCCTGTTTACCGGCAGAGCCGTCGTCAGTCATGAGACAAATATTATCCGACACCGCTGCAAACTCGTCCTCTAAAATAACAAGCTCCTTGCTTCTAAAGCCTATTATGCTGGTTACTCTGCAGCCCTCTTTATAAAGCTTTTTGGCAACGGGATAGGCTATAGCGCAGCCAACGCCGCCACCGACAACTGCAACATTTTTAAGCCCCTCGGTTTCGGTGGCTTTGCCCAGCGGTCCCACAAAGTCGGCAATAAAGCCGCCCTCGGCTACCATATTCAGCTTGGCGGTTGTTGCTCCCACAATTTGGAATATTATCGTTACTGTGCCCTTTTCTCTATCATAATCCGCAACGGTCAATGGAATTCGCTCACCTTTTTCATCGACCCTTAAAATTATAAACTGACCGGGCTCTGCCTTTGCCGCCACCTCGGGCGCTACTATTTCCATTAAAGTAACAGTGCTATTAAGCTCCTTTTTCCTTGCCACTTTATACATTTTAATCACTTCCAAAAAATATTTCTCTAACAAATTATTATACTAAAAAAAAGCCTATATGTAAATAGGCTTTTTAGATTACTTTTAGATTATTAAGCTGTATTTCTGTTTGACCTAGTATCAGCTTTATGGGTAACCCTAACTCGGTTAAAATCAGCGTTCCCTTCGCATTTTCTAAATCAAGCTCTAAAACATATTCGCCGTCATTTTGTTCGGCTTCAGTATTATGTAAACCTGCAAAGGCTTTATAAATCGCACTTAAAACTCCAAAATCGGTATCACCTTTAAATTCCTCAACTATCGAGGCAAGCTCGGTTTGGATTTTATCCTCCGAAAACCGCACCTTGAGCCCATCTATATCGCCGCCTCTGACACTAAAGAGCATATCACCGTTTTCAGCACAAACAGCATTCACCTCTACGCTGTTTTCGCCGTTTTGAAGCGTGAAATCAAAGCTGATTCCTCTTAAATTCGCTTTCACAGGCTTTGAACATCCGACACAGAATAAAAGGAAGACGGCGAGTACTGCCGCTATAATTTTCCGCATAAAAAACACCCCGTAAAAAATATATTACGGAGCGCTTTACATTATACTATATTTCGCTGAAAAGTGTTGTAGCTATATTGCGGGGGAGTGAATTTTTTATTGCATCAAGCATTCTCGGCTCTAACGACACCACCACTAAATATTTTTTACTGGGCTTTTTAACCAGCAAAAAATATGCATTATCAACATTTCCTAAAATCAGTTTTTCGCCGGCATCTGTAACGGGCGGATGCGACGGATTGTATTTACCGATTCTTAAAATATCGGCAGCCTCGAAGCTAATAATGCGCTTACGGCTTTGCTTGGCTATAATGCAATCAATATCGATAGTGCCGTTTGTTATTATATACTCGTATTCCTTATAAAAGGTGCCGAGCAGCTTCCATTCGCCATAGCCTACGGCTACAACGCCGAAAATCAGCATATAATAGTATTCCGACAGCCAAAAGCATAATACTGCCAAGGCTGCCGCCGCTATGATAGACAGCAGCATTAGCGCTATTTTTAGCGGTGTTCTTTTAATTTTTACCAACTGTTCAAAATATATATCCATCTTAACTCTCCAAAAATTATACTATTGCTATTATACACTTATTTTTTTGTTTTTTCAAGCATCTAACACAATAAGCTCCTTTGGGGCTTTTGTGAGATTTACGCAGCCTGAGCGAGTAACCCTCACCATATCCTCAATTCTGACACCGAAGCGGTTTTCAATATAAATTCCGGGCTCAACAGTTAACACCATTCCGCTTTTTAGCTTGGCTTTTTCCCTTGGGCTAAAATTAGGCGACTCGTGAATTTGCAGTCCCACACTGTGCCCCAGCGCATGGCCAAAGCAGCTGCCATAGCCGGCATTAACAATAATATCTCGGGCTATTTTATCAATTTCGGCGCATTCCTTGCCCGATTTTATAGCCTCAAGCGCCGCTTTTTGTGCCGACAACACTATATTATAAACCCTTTTTTGCTCATCGCTTATATTACCAACAGCTACAGTCCTTGTCATATCGCTATGGTAGCCACCGACCACAGCGCCAAAATCAAGCGTTACAAAATCGCCGCTCTCCACCTTTTTTTCGCTCGGCTCGCCGTGCGGCAAAGAGGTGTTTTTTCCTGATACAGCTATTGTGGCAAAGGATATATCCTCGGCGCCACTTCTTTTCATAAAGGCTTCCAGTTCTATGGCAATTTCTCTCTCGGTTACACCGACCCTTATAAATTTCAAAATATGTGAAAATGCCTTTTCGGAAATCTCTTGAGCAGCCTTTATGCACCTTATTTCGTCTTTACTTTTTATGGCGCGACCTTCTTTTAACAGCCTTGTTATTTTATTCCTTTTATAAAGCTTTACAGGTAGCGCTTTTTGATAGGTGGCAAATGTATCAAGCGTTATATAATCGGTTTCTAAATATGCGGCAGTTATTTTTGCGCCCTCTAAAAACTCCTTAACACTTTTAAGCCCCGATAGGGGCAACACCTGCACTGCTTTGATAGAATTTTTTGCCGCCTCAAAATATCTTGAATCGGCAAAAAGTACTGCTGAAGCCTTGGTTACCACGGCTACCGCGTCGCTTATATTAAAATCACTCAAATATCGGCAAGAAATCGGTGAGGAAATTATTGCCGCCTCGTTTTCTTTCAGCGTCTTTTGAATTTTATCTATAATTCGCATAGTTTCACCTCGTACAATATAATATTATATCAAAACTAAATATTTTTCAACTTTTTTGAGTAATTTCGGGAGGACTGTATGAAAATCATTGACCTACATTGTGATACGCTTTATAAGATGCTCGAACACGATAGCCACACCTATTTGGAAAATGACGGCGCAATAAGCGAACACAAACTTCAAAAGGGCGGATATATGGCGCAATGCTTTGCTGTTTACACGCCCGCAAATTTGCGAGGGAATGCCGCGCTAAAATATTTTAACGCTTCGCTCGATAAATTCCATCGGCAAATAGCCACAGCCCCTGCCACCCGCTTTGCCGCTAACTCCGGCGATATTATAGGGGCTAATAATGTTAATAAGGTTGCTGCGCTGCTGACGGTGGAAAACGCCGAATTTTTAGGCGGCGATTTGGATAGGCTGCAGCTGTTGCGCAATAACCGCATTCGTATTTTAGGGCTTGTGCATAACGCGGAAAATTGCCTCGCCTACCCTGCGGTGAGCCAAAACGAAATGCCGCTGAAGCCTTTCGGGCGAGAAGTTGTCGCGGAACTTAACAGCACCGATATTTACATAGACGTATCGCACCTGAACGAAGCGGGCTTTTGGGATGCTGTAGGCATCTCACACCGCCCCATAATAGCAACCCACTCTGCCGCAAGAGGTCTGCTCGACCACAGGCGGAATTTAACCGACCAACAAATTACTGCTATCGCCAACAGCGGAGGTATTATAGGCATACCCTTTTTTGGCAAATTTCTAAACGGCGGCAGCGGTGCTACTGCCGAGGATATTATACTCCACCTTAAACACATTATAAATTTGGGAGGTGAGGAGTGTGCCGCCATTGGCACCGACTTTGACGGAATGACTACAAGGCTCTTTATAAAAGACGCTGCTGATATGCAGTTGCTTGCTGAAGCGCTTATTAAAGAGCTGGGCTTTAGCGTGGCAGAGAAAATATGTTACAAAAATTCGCTTAAACTTTTGTGAAAAATTATTGTGGTTTTTTGCCGAATTTTGTGCTACAATTCAATTAAGCGAAAGCTAAAACATTATTAATCGAGATGAGCAATTTTGAAAATTTTAGTAAAAATTATCGAGTTTTTAGACCTATCTATGCCAACACCGCAGATTTTCGGCTGGTTTCACATTTTAAGTCTTATACTAACTATTGTAGCAACCATTTTACTCTGCCGTTTTTACAAGCCCGACGAAGGCGGTTCTCGCGCAAGGCGCGTTATGTTCATTGTCGCGGTAATAGTAGCTCTCTTTGAAATATATAAGCAAATCAACTACACTTTTACCGTTACTGACGGAGTAATAAATGCCGATTACCAATGGTATGCATTCCCATTTCAATTCTGCTCGACCCCTATGTATGTAGGACTTCTGACTGCAATTTTCCGAAAAGGAAGGGTGCACGAATGCCTGTCCGCCTATCTTGCAACCTTTGCACTTTTTGCAGGTAGCTGCGTTATGATTTACGCCGGCGATGTATTTATCGGCACAATAGGAATCAATATCCAAACAATGGTCTGCCACGGCTCAATGATAGTTGTTGCTATATACCTGCTTTATTCCAAATATGTGAAATTAGAGCATAAAACTATTTTAAAGGCGCTACCTGTTTTTTCAAGCGCTGTGGCAATTGCCTGCATACTAAATGAAATTGCCTATGCCTCGGGGCTGCTGCAAAGCGAATCCTTTAATATGTTCTTCGTGAGCCCGCACCAGCCGCCTCACCTACCTGTTTACAGTCTTGTTCAGCCAATAGTACCATACCCGCTAAATCTGATAATTTATATCGCGGGATTTACAGCGGCAGCTTACATAGTTTTACTTGTGACAATGCTTATTAAAAAAATCTTTACTAAAAAAGCATAAGAAAATCGGTTAGGTTTTACCTAACCGATTTATTATTTTCGTTTTTTCCGCCCAGCTGGATAAGAATCCCTGCAACTATAATTACAAGTCCTAAAAATGCAAACGGATTTATGCTCTCTTTCAAGAAAACAGCTATCCATATGAGCGAGGCGAATGGGGTTATGTAGGCAAGATTTGAAATCTTTGCCGTTTCACCCGATTCAAGCGCTATTGCCCACGCAGTATTAGCAACTCCCATCACAAGCGCTCCATTCCAAGCAAAACCTAAAATGTCGGCTGCATTTACCACGGCAAAGGCGTTTGTGAAAACACATATAACCGCAGTTATTCCGGTTGTTGCAGCATAAACGAGCATTAGCAATATATTTTTATCATACTGGAATTTTTGGTTTAGCGCTGTAAAAATTCCGTAGCTCATAGCTGCAAAGAATATACTAATCGCGCCAAAAACAGTAGTTCCACCAAAACCACTATCGCCTGTACCGGCAACTATTATAACACCTAAAAACGACATCAATATAGCCACTATTTTGCGGAAATTCATTTTTTCTTTTAACAAAACACACGCAAAAATGATGCTCATTATCGGCCAAAGGTAATTAATTATAAACGCTTGGGAAGCAGGCATTACAGCGGCCCCTATATAATAAAGCAGATTATAAACAAGTATACCCGGAAGCCCTATCAGCACCATAACAGCACAATCTTTAAAGGAATATTCCGAAAACTTTAAAATATTGTGTGTGATTATATTCTTGAAAAGCAGAAATAAAAACGCGAACAGCGAGCTTATGCACAGCACAAAAACGCTGTTAAAGTTATTAAGCAGCAGCTTGCTGACTGTAGCCATTGTAGACCAAAAGAATATGGCACTAAAGGCTAAAATATAATTTTTCTTCATTTTTTGCCCCCAAGGCGATGCGTGAAATTAATTGCACTTTTTTGTCAGGTCTACATATTCACCGCTATTTATAAGCTTATTATGAACGATATTTATTATTTTCGCCATAAATTCAGCATCGGAGCTCGAGGGTCCGGGTGCATTGGTAAGCACAACTATGATATACGGATTATCTCCGTTCCAAACAATGCCGGCATCGCTATACGATTTCCAGTCGCCCGTACGGTTATGCCCCTGCTTATGCGAGATATCAATATCCTTGAGTGCGGCAGTAGCATAATTGTTTGCAGTGTTGGTACAGGTTGAATAAAGGAATCTAGATAACTCGGTTTCGGTTTTAAAATACCTGTAGATCTCACGCCAAGCCACAGCTAAATGGTGCGATTTTGTATAAAGACTCCATACAGTCGGCTTAATCTTAAGCGAATCGCAGCCAAGCGAGGAAACATAAGAATTATATCCCTCTCTGCCGAAATAATCGACCTGCATTAAATAGCCCACATTATCACTGATGCTCATACTCTTATTTATTATGGTTCGCATATCGAAGGTAGTGCCAAGCGGCGAATACTGCATATCGCCCGTACCGGTTTCGTAATGCTTTTTCTCATACACCATTTCGGTATCAAGCGTGCCCTTTCCACTTTCCATTTGCTTGCAGCAATAGAGTGAATAGGGCGCCTTAACCGCACAGGCAGAGAAAATACCCGAAGAAGTATTATAATAGAGCGCTTTATAGTCATCAAGCGAATAAACCGTCAGCGATACCTCTCTTGAATAGCCCTTGAGCACAGCTTCTAGCTCGGCTAAAGCCTCTGAATACTCACCCTTTTTGAGGTCTCCAAGTGCCACCAGATTTTTGCCCGTTTCTCCGATTTGAGAAAGCAAATCTCCATAAGGGCTGGGCTCTTTTTTTTGCGGCTGCTCGGAAGGAGTCTCGGGTTTTAGTTCTTCTCCACCCTGCTCGCTTGGAGTGGGCGGAGCATTATCATCATGCGGTATGGTGCTGCCGCCGCACGCCGATAAAAAGAGCGCAACCGATAGCACCGCCGCCAATAATTTTACAAACAACTTCATTTTAGAAAAGTCCTGTGATTTTTCCGGCTTCATCAACATCAATTTTTTCTGCCGCAGGAACCTTTGGAAGACCGGGCATTGTCAAAATGTCGCCTGTCATAACAACTATAAAGCCTGCACCAGCAGATACCTTAACATTTTTAATGGTAACCGTAAAGTTTTCGGGTGCGCCGAGAAGAGCGGGGTTATCCGAGAAGCTATACTGTGTTTTAGCAACACAAATAGGCACATTGTTAAAGCCCATTTCGGCTAATTTCTCAATCTGCTTTTTGGCAGCAGGCAGAATGCTGATGCCATTACCGCCATAAACCTTGCGTACTACTGCCTCAATTTTTTCCTCGATAGTAGTATCAAGCTCATAAGCAAAGGTGAAGTCGCCCTTTTCCTCTTCGCAAAGGCGCACAACCTCGCGGGCTAAAGCCTCGCCACCCTTGCCGCCTTCTGCCCAAACGGTGGAAAGCACGGTGTTAACGCCAAGCTCGCGGCATTTGTTTATGATAAATTCTATTTCGCTGTCGGTGTCGGTTGGGAAGCGATTAACCGCCACAACGCAAGGCAGCTTATAAACATTCTTTATATTGGAAACATGGCGAAGGAGGTTCGGAATACCTTTGCCCAGTGCTTCAAGATTTTCGCTGCCAAGCTCGGTTTTTGCAAGACCGCCATGCATTTTAAGAGCACGAACGGTAGCCACCATAACAACAGCATCGGGGGTAAGTCCTGCCATACGGCACTTAATATCAAGGAACTTTTCAGCGCCAAGGTCAGCACCGAAGCCGGCCTCTGTTATGGCATAGTCCCCCATTTTAAGGGCTAGCTTTGTTGCCATTACAGAGTTGCAGCCGTGTGCTATATTAGCAAACGGTCCGCCGTGAACAAAGGCGGGTGTGCCTTCAAGAGTCTGAACAAGGTTAGGCTTAATAGCGTCCTTCAGTAGTGCTGTCATAGCACCTGCTGCCTTCAGCTGACCGCAGGTAACGGGCTCATCATTATAATTGTAGCCAACAATAATGCGCGAAAGTCTTTCCTTTAAATCGGTGATAGAATTTGAAAGGCAGAGTACCGCCATAATTTCACTCGCAACCGTAATATCAAAGCCATCCTCGCGCGGCACGCCGTTTGCCTTGCCACCCATACCGTCCACAACGAAACGAAGCTGGCGGTCGTTCATATCAACGCAGCGCTTCCAGGTGATTTTGCGAACATCAATACCAAGCTGATTACCCTGCTGAATGTGGTTATCAAGCATTGCTGCGAGCAAATTGTTTGCAGCACCAATTGCATGGAAATCGCCTGTGAAATGGAGATTTATATCCTCCATCGGAACAACCTGAGCATAGCCGCCGCCCGCAGCACCGCCCTTTACGCCAAAAACAGGACCCAAGGAGGGCTCGCGCAGAGCAACGGTTACATTCTTGCCTATTCTTTTCATTCCGTCGGCAAGACCGATGGTTGTTGTGGTTTTGCCCTCGCCTGCGGGGGTGGGGGTAATTGCGGTAACAAGAATCAGTTTACCATTCTGTCTTCCCTCCTCTTCTAAAAGAGAGAGATCAATTTTAGCCTTGTATTTACCGTACTGCTCAATATATTTTTCATCAACGCCCGAAACCCTTGCGATTTCTGTAATAGGCTGCATTTTTGCATTTTGTGCAATTTCAATATCACTTAAATAAGCCATTTTTAACACCTTCTAAAAATCATTACGCGTAAATCGGGAATTTAGCGCAAAGCTCCTGAACCTCGCGGCTAACTCTTTCCTTATTACCCTCAAAATCCTTAATAATATCAGCAATCCAGCCGGCAATCAAATCCATTTCAGCCTCTTTGAAGCCGCGTGTTGTTACAGCGGGAGTACCAAGTCTTACACCGCTTGTGATAAAGGGAGAAAGCGGCTCGCCGGGGATAGTGTTTTATTTGCGGTAATGTGCACCTCGTCAAGTCGGTGCTCAAGCTCCTTGCCTGTAATGCCTGTGCCAACAAGCTTCAAGAGCATTAGGTGGTTATCCGTGCCACCCGACACAATTTCAAGACCGCGCTTTTTAAGACCCTCGCAAAGAGCGGCGGCGTTCTTAATAACCTGAAGCTGATACTCTTTAAACTCATCGGTGAGTGCTTCGCCGAGTGCCACAGCCTTGGCGGCGATAATGTGCATTAAGGGACCACCTTGAACTCCGGGGAAAATAGCTTTATCAATAGCCTTTGCGTGCTCCTCCTTGCAAAGGATAAGACCGCCGCGAGGACCGCGAAGAGTCTTATGTGTTGTAGTGGTTACAACATCGGCATAGGGCACGGGAGACGGATGAAGTCCGGCAGCTACAAGACCTGCAATATGAGCGATATCTACCATTAAATATGCGCCAACCTTATCGCAAATTTCGCGGCAACGCGGGAAATCGATAATACGGGAATATGCGCTGGCACCAACAACAATTAACTTCGGCTTGCACTCGAGCGCTATTCTTTCCATTTCATCATAATCAATAGTTTCGGTTTCCTTGTTAACACCGTAGGGCACGATATTAAAGTATTTACCTGAAATATTAACGGGTGAGCCATGCGATAAATGGCCGCCTTCAGACAGATTCATACCCATAACGGTATCGCCCGGCTGCAAGAGGGCAAAGAAAACTGCAAGATTGGCATTAGCGCCCGAATGGGGCTGAACATTTGCATGTTCAGCGCCAAACAATTCACAAGCACGGCGACGGGCAATATCCTCTACAACATCCACATGAACACAACCGCCATAGTAGCGTTTTCCGGGATAACCCTCGGCGTATTTATTGGTAAGTACGCCACCTGCAGCCAACAGCACTGCCTTTGACACTATGTTTTCACTTGCAATTAGCTCAATATTATGCTGCTGACGGGATAGTTCATCATTACAAGCGGCATAAACCTCGCTATCAAAATTCTGAAGCTCATCAAAAAAGTTCATTTTTGCTCCTCCGATTATTTAAAATACTCAACCGCACTGCGGAACATTTTAATATCATATTCACCCGGCACATTCTTATAAAGACCTGCACCGATACGCTCGCTATGACCCATTTTACCAAATACTCTGCCGTCGGGCGAGGTAATACCCTCTATAGCATACATTGAATCGTTAGGATTGAAACGGATATCGTTTGTAGCGTTGCCCGATAAATCAACATACTGCGTAGCAATCTGACCGTTGGCTGCCAACTGACGAATAAGTGCCTCGTCGGCAATGAAACGACCCTCACCGTGAGAAATCGGCACACTGTAGATATCCCCTACATTGGTGTTCTTAAGCCAGGGCGACTTGTTAGATGCAATTCGTGTTCTAACAATTCTCGACTGATGGCGTGCTATTGTATTAAAGGTGAGTGTCGGGCAGTTTTCATCTGTATCGATAATCTTACCGTACGGCACAAGACCTAACTTAATAAGTGCCTGGAAGCCGTTACAGATACCGCACATAAGACCGTCGCGATTATTGAGTAAATCCATAACACCCTCTTTAATTTCAGCATTGCGGAAGAATGCGGTTATAAACTTACCGCTACCGTCGGGCTCATCGCCGCCCGAGAAGCCGCCGGGGATAAATATCATCTGTGAGGATTTAAGCTCGTTTGCAAAGCTTTCAACACTCTTCTTAATGCCCTCGGCAGATAAATTGTTAATAACAAGAATTTTCGGTTCAGCGCCTGCATCGCGCACTGCTTTTGCAGAGTCAAACTCGCAGTTAGTACCGGGGAATGCGGGAATAAGCACCTTCGGCCTCGCCACCTTGATTGCGGGTGCGGGATAAGATGTAGCCTCATATCGGAAGTTTTCGTTTGTCTTTTCATTGTTTTCGATATTGCAGCTGTAAACGCTTTCAAGCTTATTTTCATAGATTTCAAGCAGCTCTGCAAGTTCTACCTTTTCGTTTCCGAGCGAAATAGCAGCATCATCGGTAACAGTGGCAATTTCAATAGCGCCCTCGATTTCAACATCGGGCTCTACCTCGAGAAGGAATGAGCCGTAGCAATCGTTGAACAGCTTACCGGGGGTTACAAAATCGGCAAAGCGCACGCCAAGACCGTTACCAAATGCCATCTTCATAGCAGCCTCGGCAATACCACCAAGACCCATAGTGTAGCAGGAAACAGCCTTACCGGAGCGCAGCGCCTCTGTTACGGTTGAGAACACCTTTTTGAGCGATGCTGTTTCGGGTAAATCCTTATCGTTATAAGCGGCAGAAATCCAAACCAACTTATTGCCGGACTTCTTAAGCTCGGGCGATACAACCTCGCCCACCTTACCGGTTGTAACGGCAAAGGAAACGAGCGTAGGCGGTACATCGATATCTTCAAACGAACCACTCATCGAATCCTTACCACCGATAGAACCGATTCCGAGCTCTAGCTGTGCCTTAAATGCGCCAAGCAGCGCTGCGAGCGGCTTGCCCCAACGCTTGCCATCCTTGCGGGGGCTTTCAAAATATTCTTGGAAGGTTAAATATACATCCTCAAAGG
>JAZRMU010000008.1:0-20492 GCA_045647785.1 Acutalibacteraceae bacterium | reverse complement strand
AGCCAAAAGTCTTTTAGCAATTTTTTTGTTTAGCATACTCTATTCTCCTTATAAATTATTTTGGCTGAAATTAATATTAGTACCAGCCGTTTTCCCAACCGTCTTCGGCTTCATTATCACCACCACTTGTAACGATAATGTCATCCGATTTGAAAAAGTAAACATCTAACTCGGGGGTTAAATATTCCTTTTTATCTTTAAGCTCCACGAAACAACCTCCTTTTTAAAAAGTAATTAATTTTGAGTTTTTCAACTTAAAATACAAGGATTAAACGATAAATCTAATCTTAAAATGAAATCGTATATATTTTCATTATAAATATATACAATTTGTCAAAATTATTATACTCCCATACCCGAAAATTTGTCAAGTGAATTTTGAAAAAATAGGCTAAATTTTGTTAATTTAAGACAAAATAGTTATGAGATAAAAAATAGCGCTGTGAGGAAACTCACAGCGCCTTGCTACACAAACTTAAATTTTACTACTTTATGCAAAAGCAATTACATTAGCAACTAAAGCTAAAACAAAGAAAACAATTGCAATAACCTTGGTCCACTTTGCTAGGAAAGATTCGAAATCTCTAGCCTTGTTTTTGGAAAGGAATGTATCTGCACCACCCGAAATAGCACCGTTGATTCCGCTTCTATGACCGGGCTGCAAAATAACAACAAAAATCACAACTAATGAAACTAAAGCTATAGCTGCACCTACAATGTACTCTAAAACTGACATTTATAGCACCTCCAATTAATTTTTAAATCAACAGCAATATAATACCACAATGAAATCGAATTTGCAAGGATTATTTAATATTTTTTTCGCAATTACAGCTACTTTGATGCAATTTCTCAATTTTCAGGCTGTTTTCGGTGGGGTTTTTGATGAAATCTAGCGTTTCTAAAACATTTTTTAAGCGCTCATTATTGTAATACGCTTTATTTATGCTGCGATAATCGGCTATATGCAAAGCAGAACGCAAAATTCCGTCAACCAACATAATATCCTCTAAAGGAGAAATTTCGGTAATAGTTATCTCCTCATTTGATATATCGAAAAGACAAACTCCAAGTTTTTCATCGCCCTGTCGCGCAACAGTTGCAGAGGAGTTTTCACAAAACGGCTTATTGTATTCATTATATATAGCCTCTAGCTCATTTTTATCCAAGACAGGTAGAACGGTTATCATACTACACCTCTTTTTTCGATGAGCTTATATTTTCCAGACGATGCAGCTCTTTTTCGTTCAAATCGCGCCATTTGCCTTGAGCCAGCATTCCAAGCTTTACGCCGGCAATTTCGGTGCGCTTGAGCCTTATAACCTCAAGCTTTACTGCCTCACACATTTTACGAATTTGCCTGTTTCGACCCTCGTGAATGATAAAAATAAGAACAGTTCGGTCCTCTTTCTTTTCAGCAATAAAAACCTCGGCGGGTAAGGTTTTAACACTGTCTATAACAACACCTGTGCAAAGCTTGTCCAGCTTCTCATCATTTACCTCGCCCTTTACGGTAACGCGATATGTTTTATTTACATGACTACTCGGATGTGTCAGTCGGTTTGCAAAGTCTCCATCATTTGTCAAAAACAAAAGACCTTCCGAATCCTTATCAAGCCTTCCGACGGGAAACACCTTTGCTGGAACATCCTTAACCAAATCGGCTACACATTTACGCGAAAACTCATCGCTCAAGGTTGTAACAAAGCCGCGCGGCTTATGCAACATTATGTAAACCTTTTCGCTTACATTTACAACCGTTTTTCCGGAAACCGTGATTTTATCTCTTTTAGGGTCGACACTGTCTCCAATGCTTGCGACGCGTCCGTTAACTCTAACCTTGCCTGCTGCAATCAGCTCCTCCGCTTTTCTGCGAGAAGCCACGCCGCAAGCTGATAAATGCTTTTGTAGTCTTACTTTAACTGTTCTCATTAGATACTCCTAAACAAATTAACAAAATTGATTATAAATTTTTTAAATATATTTTCCGAAATATTCGGTAAATTAACAGATTCACTGGCTAAAATTTCTTGCCGCTTTACCACTCGCTCGCCAACACAGAAATTCACATATCCCACACTCTCGCCCTCGCAAACAGGTGCAAAGATATTTTGCCTGATAAAGATATTGCTCGAAATGTGTTCACTATCAGTTAGCCCTATTTCTAAAGGCTCGGTCGAAATATTAAGCTGTGCCATATCGGTAGAAAGTAAACTAATAGTATTAGGAATTTCGGCTTTTATCGCGGTCTTTTTAACCGCAGACAGACCATAATCCAAAAGATTGGAATGGTCGTTCCAATCGTTGCGGTCATTAAGGGTTACTGCAATAACCGTGGCACCGTTTTTGTGTGCCGCAGATACAAGGCATCTACCCGAAAGAGAGGTATAGCCCGTTTTGACGCCAATAGCGCCATCGTACTTTTTTAACAGCTTATTATGATTAATAAGCGTTACTTCCCTATCGCTAATTTTAACGCGCTTTGAATAGGTTGCAGCAGCGGTTGCGAAGGCTTCGTTTTGAAGCGCATGCGCTGTTATTATAGCTAAATCATACGCTGTCGTATAATGCCCATTCGCATCAAGCCCCGACGGAGTTACAAAATTAGTGTTATGTAAACCGAGTTCGCGCGCCTTATTATTCATAAGTTCGGCGAATTTTTGGGTTGAGCCTGCAATGGATATCGCTGCGAGATTTGCCGCATCGTTGCCTGACGGCAATAAAATACCGTAAAGTAAATCCCCGAAGCTAACTGTATCGCCCACCTTTAATCCCATAGATGAGCCCTCGACATAAACGGCGTTTTTCGAAGCAGTAACCACGCGCTCGGGTGTTCCCTGCTCGGCAAGCAGCAAGGCAGTCATAATTTTAGTTGTGCTTGCCATAGGCAGCCGTTCGTTCATATTATTAGAATAAATAACGTTTCCTGTTTCGGCATTTATTAAAACGGATGCCCTGGCAGAGGTTTCAAGCGCTGAAACAGTTAAATTATTAACTAAAACTAATATTAATGCACAAACAAAAAACTTAAATAATCTCACAAAATCACCGCAATAAAATACTATGTTATATTTTATTACGAGCGGCCTTAATGTATGATTATTTCGCTTCCTTATTATCCTTACCGAACAGCTCTTTAACCTTTTCGATAAGGTCGGGCGCCATAGCTATTGCGCGCTCAACCGCCATAGGCTCATTATAAACGGGAAGCATTTTAATATTATCTCCGTTAACAGCAATGAAAGCTATCGGAGCAATTGAAACACCTGCTCCGCCACCGCCGCCAAAAAGTCCGTTTTGGTTTTTAGTAGCAAAATCAGAGCCGCCGGTGGCTACACCGAAAGAAACCTTTGATACAGGAATTAAAGTAAAGTTTCCTACCGTTACGGGGCTACCGATAATGGTATCCGCATCAACAACGGCACGAAGCTTATCCATAGTAACATCCATAATACCCTTGATATTATTTTCGCTCATTTGAAGCACTTCCCTCTTTTTTAGTAATCTCTAAATAATATTTTGAAAATACCGCAGCAGCAATAATCAAAAACAGCGGTGAAATTTTAATGACTGAACTAAACTGAACACTCGATTTGTTGTTTTCGAAATCAGCATTAACATCTACCTTTTTAAAGCTGATATCGATATTACTTTCCAAAAACTCCAAGAAGGTATATAAGGTCGCACAAACTACACCGTAATAAATACCGGTTGTTGCAGCATCGCCGCTGGCAACTATTATTTTGGCACTTAATTTTCGAATTTTTATGTGCTTTAGAATATACCGCAGAGTGGAAACCACTTTTTTAAGCAAGCTGATAATAATTTTCAGAAAATCTGGGAACGGTTTTTCATTAAACAATCGAACAAAAAAGTTTTCTTCTTTTTTTGTATTTTCGCCCGACTTCTGCTCTTTGCTTGCTTGTTGTTTTTTGGAATTAATTAATGTTATACCTATATAAGTAAGCTTAAAATTAAATTCATCCAAATACTCAACTTTAAGCTCAAGCGGCAAAAGCAACAATGCCAAAAGTAGCAGAAAAACCGCCAATAAAATATACAGCACTATCACTTAATCACCCCTTATATGCTTTGCTTAAAAATGCTAATTATTCGGCTGACTGTTCGCTTTCAGCTTCCTCAAAGGGAATCTGTTCTGCAATATCGGGTGCTACTACTCCCTCAACCTTTGGAAGCTCGGGCAAATCCTCGAGTGAGCTTAAATTAAACGCCCGCAAGAAATTTTTAGTAGTACCATAAAGCAGCGGTCGACCCGGCAGTTCCAGTCTGCCGCGCTCCTCAATGAGTTCTTTTTCGATAAGTGTTGTAACAACACCCGAGCAATCAACACCGCGCACCTGTTCTATAAACGCTTTAGTAACGGGCTGATTATAGGCTATTACAGCAAGCACCTCAAAGGCTGCCTGCGATAGCGGTGCTTTACGCTTAATGTCGAAAGCTTTTTTAACAAACTCGCCATACTCTTTTCTGGTGCATAACTGATATGCATTATCAAGCATTAAAAGCTCCAGCGCAGTTCCTTCAAGATTTTTTGAAAGCAGCTCCGCCGCAGTGATAATATCACGGGTTTCAACCTCAAATATTTCACAAAGCCTTCGAATGCTTATCGGCTCACCATTTGCAAAAATCACCGCAAACAGCGGATTAACTAAATTACCCAGTTTCAATGCTTATCCCTCTCTCTTATCAGTTCTATTTCGGTATTTTCGCCCTCGCCTCGAACTTCCACACGGTTAGCCTTGCAAAGCTCGAGCACTGCTAAAAATGTTGCAACAAGCTCCGAACGGCTTTTTGAAGATTTATAAAGCTTTGAAAGCTTTTGCGGGCCGCGCTTAAATAAATTGCGCATTACAAAAACGATTTTACTTGATACCGAAACTATCTTTTTAGCAACGATTTTAACAAATGCACCCGTTGGCGGCGGCAATTTGCGCTGACCGCGACCTACTGCCGAAATATAAGCATCAAATATCATTTGCTTATCGTGCGTTAAAATATAGGTTTTTGGTAGTTCAACCTCGCTTGGACCTTTAATAAATTTATCGAACCCGTCCGACACCAAGCAAAGCTTTGCAGCAATTTGACGACAAAGCTGATACTCAATGAGCTGTCCCGAAAGCTCGTCCTTCAACTGCTCATATTCCTCGTGTTTAGGCAAAAGCTTTGCGGTTTTTAAATAAATAAGGCGCGAAGCCATTTCTAAAAATTCGCTCTCAATATCAGGATTTTCCTGCTGCAAAAGCTCTACCTGCTCTAAATACTGGTCGATTAGAACAGATAGCTGAATATCATAAATATCAAGTTTGTTTCTAGCTATAAGCTGAAGCAATAAATCGAGTGGTCCCTCAAAATTCTCCAGCTTATAAACATAAGCAGTTTCCATATTATCACCAAAAAATAATTATATAAACAATCTAAAAGGAAGACTTGCGAGCCAATGGATGCCGTAATCTACATAATATACGGCAAGGTTTATCGGAGTTGAAAGAACACCCG
The DNA here is from genome assembly GCA_045647785.1 of Acutalibacteraceae bacterium. GTDB lineage: Bacteria > Bacillota > Clostridia > Oscillospirales > Acutalibacteraceae > SIG565. The sequence goes on along the minus strand of JAZRMU010000008.1, from coordinate 14,975 downwards.
TATATAAAAGCAGCAATAAACCGAGAGCAATATATTTTTCGTACTGCATAATTCTGAAATAAATTCTGCTTGGAAGCACTGCACTTAAAACCTTAAAACCGTCAAGCGGTGGAATAGGTATTAAATTGAACACCGCAAGTCGAATGTTTATTAAAGAAAAATAATAAAAGAAAAAGAACAAAAACAAAACGATAGTATTGTGCGTAGGTAAAAGAACAACAAAATTCATAACTATATATGAAATGAATGCCATTAAAATATTTGATATAGGTCCTGCAAAAGCTGTAAGTGCCATGCCCGCCTTTGGATTTTTGAAGTATCGTGGATTAACACCAACAGGCTTTGCCCAACCGAAACCGAAAAGCAAAATAGCAAGTGCGCCCATATAATCGATATGTGCAAATGGATTTATCGACAGTCTGCCCGAAAATTTAGGCGTTGGGTCTCCAAGGCGCGAAGCTACAAAACCATGTGCAAACTCATGTATAGGCATAGTTAAAAATATTACCATTAATGCTGAAAGCGCCGAGGCTAAAAAGCTCATAAAACTCATATTTCCACGCAAAGCATCTATCAACAAGACACACCACTCCAATCTAATATTTCTATTATATATTAAAACTTTATAAAATACAAGCAAAAAGTAAACCGCAGAGCAAAAGCTCTGCGGAACTAAATTATTGAGAGTTGTTTGAACCCACCTTAAGCGAGGTTGAATAGTACCTGCCACTGCGATATATTTTAACAGCAACAGTATCACCGGGTTTCGATTTACTAATAGCGTCGGTAAGAACGGTATATTCGGTTATATCGGTTTCGCCGAATTTAACAATAATATCACCGCTTCTGATTCCGGCATTTTCAGCAGGGCTACCGCCTATAACGCTCTTGACAACCGCACCCACCGGATAACCTAGCTGTGTAAGCGTAGCGGCGTTATAACGCTCGCTAATTGTAATACCGATATACGGGTTCGGGTCATTTTCTTTAGCGATAATATTATCACAAATTTCCTTAACGGTATTCGAAGGAATTGCAAATCCCATACCCTCATACGCCGTTGCTGCAATTTTTGAACTGTTAACACCGATTAAAAGACCTTTGGTATTTACAAGCGCACCACCCGAATTGCCCGGGTTAATTGCAGCATCGGTCTGTATAAGTTCGACCGAGGAGCTACTGGAGCTATCTGAAACTACACGATTAAGTCCACTTATTATACCATAGGTTACCGAGCCCATAAACTGCATGCCGCCAGGGCTTCCAACGGCAGCAACATATTGACCGACCTTAAGTTCAGATGAATCTGCGAAATCGATTTTCGGCAATGAATTAGCCTGAATTTTAATAACGGCTAAATCATAGGAAATGTTATAGCCTACAACCGATGCGGTATACGGCTTTTCGGTGTTTGAAGCAAGATAAACCTCTATAGTTGTATTTGCAGAGGTTACAGCGCTTTTTATAACATGATAGTTTGTGATGATGTAGCCATCGGCAGTGTATATAATGCCGGAGCCCTCGCCGGTCGTTTCGGTGCCGCCTCCAAAAAAGCTGGTGGTGGCTGCGGTTGTTACAATGCCAACAACGCTGGGATTTACTTTTAGAGCAACAGCCTCGATAACTGATTCGGTAACACCGGAAATCTCAATAGAGGTACTGCCGCCCAAAGGATTATCCGTATTACCGGAGTTGCCGATGTTTTCATTAGAAGGATTATTTGGAACTTCTGCTGCATTTCTTTTTAATAAAGCAGTACTAACAGAGGTCGCGATTATTGCCGCAACAAGAGCAGACGCAACAACACTGAAAATTAGTGTCGAAAAACTAACTCCGTTTTTCTTTTGCTTATGAGTTTTTCCCTCCTCATATAAAAATTGAGGTACTTGTTCTTCGTTGGCGTTTTTATCAATATCCTTGAGCTCATCGATATCGCTATCAATATTTTCATCGTTTCCTGCAGAGGAACTGAATATTTCCTCTAAAAAATCGTTGTTATTTTCGCTCATAAAAACACTCCTTCCAGCGGGTATTCTATAACATTATTTTTACTAAAAATACAACAAAGTATTAAAAAATTATTAACTATTTAAATCTGCGACGCTTAATTTTAACATACGGTGCTACATCGCTTGTGTTTCTTGAAGCTGCAATATCGGTAACTAATGTATAAACGATATAGACCAAAACAGCCAATAAAAACAATAAGATTACAATAATTCCGATATAAATAGCCACATTTTGGAATCCATTGATTGTTATTCCCGATTTTTTATTCTGTAGGCTAATACAATCCAAAAGCTCGTTTGAAGTTTGTAAATTTTTGGCAGTTAATTCCGTACCCGAAAACGCCACACTCACAGTATAAAGTGCAGAGTTTTTTACAGTTATAAACTGCTGAAGCACAAAACTGCCCACCTTATCTGTACCGCTGCTTTGAAAGCTGGCAAATTTGTTGGAATTACTATCGATTACCAATATCTCTGACATCGGCACACCCGATATATCAGCCGCCAAAGATAAAATTTGCTCATTATCCAAAAAAGCAAAATCTTCAGTCTGTTGGCTGAATTGAGTGGTGTTAATGTTAACAGTTAATTGACAACTCTTATCAGTAAGGCTTGCAAATAAGACTATATTATTATTTTTAAGGTAGCTCTTAAAAGAGGAAACCGAAAAGCCGAGCGATTTGAGTGCGGCATCGTTTTTATCGGCATTTTTCTCTGTAAGAACAACGAATTCCTTCGGCAAATTATACTCTAAATTATAATCATCAATCTTTTCTGCGGCAGCAGTTACGGTGAATATGCTTACAAGTATTAAAATTGCCGAAACAAAGCATATAAGCTTTTTTTTCAACTTTTTTGCCCCTTTAATTTATATTCTTTAATTTGGCTGCGGTTAATGTATTTTTCATTAACATAGCAATAGTCATAGGTCCGACTCCACCGGGCACGGGTGTAATAGCAGAAGCCTTATCTTTTACATCTTCAAAATCGACGTCTCCACAAAGCTTTCCGTTTTCATCACGATTCATACCCACATCAATAACAACTACGCCATCTTTAACCATATCTGCAGTAACAAACTTTGCTCTACCGATAGCGACCACCAAAATATCTGCCTCACGGCAAATTTCGGCAAGATTTTTAGTTTTTGAATGACAAACAGTAACTGTTGCATTGTTATGGAGCAACAGCATTGCCATAGGCTTACCAACTATATTTGAGCGACCGATAACAACACAATTTTTTGATGTTATGTCGATATTCTCGTATTTTAACATTTCAATAACACCGGCAGGTGTACATGGCAGAAAATCGAAATCCCCTATCATAATCTTGCCAACATTTTGCGCGTGGAATGCATCTACATCTTTTGAGGGCGAAATTCTGTCGATAATTATCTTTTCATCAAGATGGCGTGGAAGAGGCAGCTGACACAAAATACCATCAACCTCATCATCAGCATTCAGTTTATCAATAAGCTCTAAAAGCTGTTCATTTGTTGTGCTTTCATCTAACGCATATTTAAAAGACTTAATACCGATGGCTTCACAAGCCTTTTCCTTATTAGCAACATATACCTTTGAGGCGGGGTTATCTCCAACAATTATTACTGCAAGTCCGACACTAATCCCCTTTTCCTTTAACAGTTCAACTTCATTTTTTACATTATTTTTAATATATTCGGAAATTTCTTTTCCATTAATCAGCTTGCTCATCGGTTATTTCCTCCTTTAAAATTTCTGAATCCTCTGACCCATCTGTTACCTCGTTTTCGGTAAACATCGGTACATACGCTGTCTCATTTGCTTTGGTTTTTTGACGGTTTAATACTATAACAGTCAGCACCACCCCGGCAATACAAATAGCAAATGATAAAAGTGAGGAAATTCTGATATTACCAAGCATTAAGCTATCTGTTCTTAAAAGCTCTAAAAAGCCGCGCATAAAGCCGTACCAGATACAGTAGCCTAAAAAGGTCTGACCCTTAAATTTGCGATGGCGAATTATGTAGTTTAGCACAAAGAAACCTGCAATACACCATAATGACTCATAAAGGAAACAGGGGTGCACCAATTCATCGCCAATCCGGCTGCCCGACATACCCCACCAGTCGCTTCCTGTAGGGATTCCGTATGCCTCTTGATTCACAAAATTGCCCCATCGACCAATACCCTGCGCTAAAATAAAACCAACAGAAGCCAAATCGAACATATCAAGGAAATTCAGCTTTCGGATTTTACACATAATAAACCCGCAAACGAATGCACCTATAACAGCGCCATATATTGCCAGACCCGAAAAGCCTGAACCGTCGAGCCCGAAAAATTCTTTTATATTCGTTATTTTATTAGTATCAAAAATAACATAATAGGCTCTGGCGCACAGGATTGCTACAGGTGTAGTTACCAAAACTGCATCCAGCATTCTATCAATATCAATACCCATTTTTTTTGCCATAAAATAACCGTAAACGATTGCCGCTAAAAATCCTATCGCAATAATAATACCGTACCAATACACACTCCAGCCGTCGCCGATTGGAAGCGTAAATGCTATAGGATTAATATTAAATTTAATACCAAACAAAATTATATAATTTTCCATAGTTAATCCCTCTTGTTTATAACAGATAGCACTGCATTCCGGCTGTTGAACACAGGTAAAAGTTCTATCAAATCAGATTTTTCGAGACTGTTAATAACCTCTAACTCTGTAGAATAATCATATCCGAAAACTGCACAGTCGGTAAGCATCATAGCAATAGAATTTACACTGTTATAACGCTTAACAGCCTGACCATACATATCCCTTTTAACTGCTAAAAACAGTTTGTCATCTATTCCGTTTTTCTTAATGCTCTCAATCTCGAGATCAATCTGCTCTGCCACTTCTTTTGGATTCGCCGACTCTCCCTCAAAAATCACTGAAGCAAATGAACGACCACTAAAATACTCGGCATCGAACTCATCATTAATTAGCTTTTTTTCGATCAAACGCTTATAAAGAGGCGACGAATTGTCCGAAAGCAGCTTTATAAACGCATTCATAGCAATCATTTGTTTAAAGGTTGGATCTCCCGCTGATACATCCTGCTTGAATCCATAGCAGAACAAAGGCAAGGCGACCTCTAAAGATTTTTCGGTATAATTTTTAATAACTCCTTGCGGCTCGTCGAATTTAGCGCGCTCAAGCATAATATCCGCGGACTTTTTAACCTTTTTGTCTATTCTTTCAAGCACATCTGCACTGTTTACATTACCCGCAATGCAAACAAACATATTTTTAGGATTATAAAAGGTGTTATAGCATTTATAGAGAATTGTATCATCTATTTTTGCTATGGAATCGGTTGTACCTGCAATGTCAATTTTTACAGGGTTATTATAATACATAGCCTCAAGCATACCGAAAAGTACGCTCCAATTAGGAGAATCATCATACATTTTTATTTCCTGCCCAATAATTCCCTGCTCTTTTTTAACCGTTTCGGCAGTAAAATATGGATTTTGAACAAAATCCAACAGAATATCAAGATTTTTTTCAAAAAGCTCTGAACAAGAGAAAATATAACAGGTTCTATCAAATGAAGTGAAAGCGTTGGCGTAGGCGCCGGTTTCAGCATATTTTGAAAATGCATCACCGTCCTCACTTTCAAAAAGCTTATGCTCTAAAAAGTGAGCTATTCCATCAGGTACGGTTATTTCCTCTCCATTTACTGTGAAGCTTGAGTCAATAGATCCGTATTTAGTGCCGTAGGCAGCATATACAGAATTAAAATCAGGGCGTTCACAAATATAAACAGTAAGTCCGCTATCAAGAGTTGTCGCGGAATAATCTAAATTTAAAACTTTATTTGTGAAGAGTTCGGTTTTCATTATTTGTTCTCCCCCTTCGGCATAAGTTTATAAACTGTATGAAGTTTCACGCCGCGTGCGGCTTCAATAATATCCTCGCGAGTGATATCGGAAATTAGTTCAATGATATCTTCGGGGGTTTTCAGTCCATCTCGCATAATGCCTGCGGCATACCATTTATCAAGCGCATATATACTGTCATTATACGATTTTAACGAGCCAATAATAGCTTTTTTAGAAGCTTCAAAGGCAAAATCGGAAAACTCGCCCTGCTGTATCAATAAAAGCTGATTAAGGATTTCTTTTTCGGCTTTTTCTGCGTTTTGCGCCTCAACTCCAGACTGCACAAGCATAAAGCCCTTTGACCGAATTGCCGAAGCAGAGCAATAATAGCAAAGGCTCATTTTTTCTCGAACATTAGTAAATAAATGCGAGTAAGGACCGCCACCGAAAATATCAGCCATAACCGTAAAGTTATAAGCATTTTCTCCGCAGGTTTCGCTCGAAAATCCCATTACCAATTTACCTTGAGAAACATCATAATACTCTGTAACATTCTTTGCATTCTCTACGGCAGCTACCGGGCGACTCAAAGTATAATCGGTTATATTATCACGCTCAAAATTTTTAAGTCTTGAATGCACAAGGTCGAAAACGCCGTTTGGTAAAGTCTTGCCGACAACCTGAACTCGAATATAGGCTGTACGCAGCATTCGCTGCCAAGCCGAATATAGAGCAGATGCCGTTAGCTTTTCTGCCATCTCCAAAGTTCCGTATTTTGACATACCATAGGCATCATTCTCAAACATAATCTCGGTTAAACGATTTTTTGCAAAGGCGCGCTTATCATTAAATTCACCAGCGATATGTTCCAGCAGTTTTCTTTTCTCGCGCTCAAAATCGCTTATTGATAGCGTTTCACCTTCAAGCTTTGGTTCAAAAACTAATGACAACAAGAGCTCCATAGCCTCGCTTAACACCGATACTCCATTATCAATAATACATTCATCATTAATGGCAGATACCGCAATACGAATATGCTGAACATCGCGCATTTTCTCGGCAGATACCGAAATATCGGCACCATAAAGCATACTTAATTTTAAATTAAGTTCAGTAAAATCCGGATATTCTTCAGAACACGAAGCCAGCACATAAGGCAAAAGTGCATTCTCGGTTATATTATCGGCAGATAGCGGCAAATAAAAATTCAGCGACAAAACAGTTGTGTTAAATCTGCTGTTTTCAATGAAAACGCCATCCATACCCTTTGAAATCTCAAACACTTTGTAAGACAAATCATAATCCCCCAATATATTTATGATGCTATTATATCACACTTAAAGTTTTTTCTCTACAATTATTTGTGAATTTTTAGTAAATTTCCTAAAAAACTAATGAAAAACTAAAATTCGTGTGCTACAATTCGCTTAAGGTGATATAAATGAGTATTAAAAACGCCTCTTTAGGCTTCAGAATGCAAAAACGCATAATAATCAGCGCTATATTAATCATTATCGAAATCTTTCTGTTGATTAACGCTGTGATTTCATTCGCAAGCACGCTGATTTGGGTATATACCGCGGCTGAAATTTTAAGCTTAATAACCGTCATTCACATTATTACAAAACGCGGTAATCAAAGCTATAAAATAATGTGGATAATTTTCATAATGGCTATCCCGCTTTTTGGAGTTTTGGCTTATATGCTATGGGGAGGCGGCAGAATGTTGCCCGGCGTGAAGAAAAGAATGTCAGAATGCGAGCGCAAATATTTTTCAAAATTAATAAAAAGCGATGCATCAAACAGCCTTATTTTTAATGATATGCTGCACTTTAGGCAAGCCGCCTACCTTAAAAACGATTCCGGTTTTCCGGTTTATAAAAATACAACCAGTAAGTTTTACAGTAGCGGCGAATCTTTTTTTGAGGCATTGCTCACCGAACTGCGCAAAGCCGAAAAATATATATTTATAGAATTTTTTATTATTGCCGAGGGGGTTATGTGGGAAGAAATTTTCAAAATTCTCCAAGAAAAAAGCTCAAAAGGTGTGCAAATTAAAATAATTTTTGATGATTTTGGTTCCCTCAAGCGGCAAAGCAAGGACTTTTTAGCAAAGCTTAAAAATGAAAATATTGAGATATCGGTTTTTAACCCAATACGCCCATCAATAGATATTTTTATGAACAATCGCAATCACCGAAAAATTGTTATAATCGATGGTACGGTCGCCTTTACGGGCGGCGTAAACATTGGCGATGAATACATTAACAAAATTGAGCGATTCGGACACTGGTCTGACTCCGCAATAAAGCTTGAAGGTGAAGCCGTAAGCAGCTTTGTTGCTATGTTTTGCAGTATGTGGGAATTCATAACCAAAAAGTCAATTGATATATCCGCTTTTTTAGCAGAGCATCAAAAGTCCTATGACGGCTTTTATATCCCTTATTGCGATAATCCTTTAAATTCTACTAATCCTGCTCAAGGAATATATATGCAGATTATTAGTACGGCTCAAAAATATGTTTATATTACTACGCCCTATCTGATTCTTGATAGCTCAATGCTATCTGTCTTATGCCTGGCAGCAAAATCGAATATCGATACTCGTATTATCACACCGCACATACCCGATAAATGGTATGTGCATCCCGTAACACAGTATTACTATTCGGAGCTATTAGATGCAGGTGTTCGAATTTATGAATATACTCCCGGATTTATCCATTCAAAGCTTTTCGTTTCAGACGATAGCGTTGCGACCGTCGGTACTGTGAATATGGATTACCGAAGTTTTAATTTCCATTTTGAATGCGGCGTTTGGTGTTCGGGTACCGGCTCTATACACGATATTAAAGCAAGTTTTCTTGATATAGCGGAAAAATCCTCTGAAATTAGAAAGGAAGATTGGGACAAGCGGCCCGCGTTAACGCGTCTTAAACAGTCAATTCTTCATTTGTTTGCCCCGTTAATGTAATTGACAAGAGATAAATTTTATGATATAATGCATACGAAAGGTGGTAATTTTATGAAAGCTAAAAATATTTTAATCGCACTATCAGTTGTTGTTGGATTTTTCGCACTTCTCGTTGGTGTTGCTGTCGTTGTTGATAAAGTTCTTAAAAAGCGCGAATGCTATGAGGGCTACATTGAGTGCGACTGCACAGAAGATGAAATCGCTGAATAATTTTTCAGGGCACAGCCTTTGCTGTGTCCTGTTTTTTGTGTATTTTTGGGCAATATGCACAAAAATATTTTAAATATTCAGTTTGAATTAAATAATTTTATTCTTTTTACATAAAAATATTTAACAAATTAACTATAAGTGCTTGCAAAATTCGTTTGAATATAGTATCATTAATAACATACAATACTTACAAACACTATTTTAAAAGGAGAAAATTAATATGGCGAAAAAATATACAGCCGAGATGATTGCTAATTTAATTGAAAAGAAGCTGCTTCACCATTTCGGTATTGAAGTCTCGCAAGCATCTGATGAAGCGTTTTATAAAGCAACAGTACTTGTGCTGCTAGATATAATGCGTGAACGCAGAACTGCCTTTAAAAAGGCAACCGCAGAGCAAGAGGCAAAAACCGTTTATTATTTAAGTATGGAATTCCTGATGGGTCGTTCGCTAAAAAACAACCTTTTCAACATGGAGCTTGAAAACATTGTTTCAAGAGCTCTTTCCAAATTCAAGGTTAGACTTGAGAACCTTTACGAATTAGAGCCCGATGCCGGACTTGGCAACGGAGGTCTTGGTCGCCTTGCAGCTTGTTTTTTAGATGGTCTATCTACCGGCGGTTACCCTGCAATGGGCTATTGTATTAAATATGAATTTGGTATTTTCCGCCAAAAAATAGTTGATGGCTGGCAGACCGAAATGCCCGACTTCTGGCTACCCGGTGGCAGCGTTTGGCTTGAACCCCGCCCTGCTTCTGCAGTTGAAGTTAAGTTCGACGGCAAAATTAATGAATGGTGGGATGGAGAGCACCACAATATCACACACGATGATTATACTACTGTTAAGGCTATGCCCTACGACCTTATGGTTGCAGGTAAAGATGGCAAAACGGTCAATGCTTTGCGCCTTTGGAGCGCCGAATATGAAGACATTAATATGTCTGCCTTCAACCAGGGCGACTATGTTAAAGCCCTCGAACAAAAGGCCAACACAGAGGTTATCAGCAAGGTGCTTTACCCCGAGGATAATCATATGGAGGGCAAGTCTTTGCGTCTCCGTCAGCAGTATTTCTTGGTTTCTGCATCTGTTCAGGATATACTCAACCGCCATTTGCGCACCTATAACACCCTCGAAAACCTCCCTGAAAAGGTAGCTATTCACATTAACGATACTCACCCCACCCTTTGCATCCCCGAGTTAATGAGATTTTTACTTGACGAATGCGGATACACTTGGGAAAAGGCATGGGAGATAGTTAAGGGCACTGTCGCTTACACTAATCACACGGTTATGAAGGAAGCACTCGAATGCTGGCAGGAAAGCCTTATCAAGCACAGAATTCCGCGTATTTACCAAATTATTAAGGAAATTGACAACCGTTTCCGTGAGGAAATTTGGAATGCTACACACTCTGCCGAGGCTGTTGAAAGAACAGCTATTGTTAAGGGCGGAATGGTGCATATGGCAAACCTTTGCGTTGCAGCCTCCCACACAGTTAACGGCGTATCAAAGTTGCACAGCAATATTTTAACCGATACCTTATTTAATGATTTTTATAAAATTACTCCTGATAAGTTCACAAATGTAACGAACGGTATTGCTCATCGTCGCTGGCTGTGCCAAGCAAACCCGATGCTTACTAAATATTTAACCGAGCTCATCGGCGACGGCTTTATTAAAGATGCTTCTGAATTATCAAAGCTCGAAGCATTTAAAGATAATGCTGATGTTCTCTCTCGTCTTGACGAGATTAAAAACGCCAATAAGGTTCGTCTTTCTAACTATGTTAAAAGCAATTACGGTGTAGCGCTTAATCCTGAATCAATTTTTGATATGCAAATTAAGCGACTGCATGAATATAAGCGTCAGCACTTAAATGCTCTGCATATTATTTCAGATTATTTGTATCTTAAAAACAACCCAAATGCTGACTTTGTACCGAAAACCTATATTTTCGGAGCTAAAGCAGCACCTGGTTACCTGCTTGCAAAGCAAATCATTCATATGATTAATAAGCTTTCCGAGGTAATCGAAAATGACAGAACAATAAAGGATAAGCTCAAGGTGTTATTTATGGAGGATTACCGTGTAACTCTCGCAGAGCTTATGATTCCTGCTGCCAATATAAGTGAGCAGATTTCGCTTGCTTCTACCGAAGCCAGCGGTACCGGTAATATGAAGCTTATGATGAACGGTGCTATAACCCTCGGCACAGAGGATGGAGCAAATGTTGAGATTCATAATGCTGTAGGCGATGAAAATATTATTATATTCGGCATGGAAACTCCCGAGGTTATGAGAGTACAGAAAAACGGATATAATCCCCGCCCGTATTACGATAACAACCCGATGCTAAAAGAGGCTGTGGACTTTATCGGCGCCGGAATAGGTGGCCAAAATTTCGATGCAGTTTATCACGCTATTATGAACAATGATAACTATATGGCATTAGCCGATTTTGCTGACTATTGTCGAGCACAAGCAACTGCCTCTAAACTTTATTCCGACAAGACAGCTTGGAACAAAATGTCGCTTATGAATATAGCTAATTCAGGCATTTTTGCTGCCGACCGCTCAATAGACGATTATGCCAAAAATATTTGGCACACTACACCCTTAAAATAATATGCAATACTACCCTTTTGACTCGAGAAAATCTATTTACAAACCACATTTTGGAGCCGTAGCATCTGGTGTTAGCCAGAAGCTACGGCTATTGCTACATAAAGATGCCTTATGCACTACTGCATTTTTAAGAATTAAAAACGATAACGATTCGGATTTCTCCGAGTTAGTTCTCACTCCTGCTGAGTGGTGCGAGGATTACCAGTTTTTTGACTGTGAAATCTCCCTGCCTACAGGTATATATTGGTACTGCTTCCGATACGAAAGCCCTCACGGAGAGTTTTATGTAACAAGATGTGATGGTTCTGTTGGTTTTGTATCGCGCGACGGTGAATGCTGGCAGCAAACGGTTTACGACGCCGACTTTAAAACCCCTGAATGGTTAGCCGGCGGTGTAATTTATCAGATATTCCCCGACCGTTTTTTCAATTCCGGTACAAAAAAAGAGAACATACCCGAAAGTCGCTACATAACCGATAATTGGGATAAACAACCCGAGTTTCGCCAAAACTCCAGCAGCTGTTTTCTTGGAAATGACTACTACGGTGGAGACATTTTGGGCATTAAAGATAAGCTACCCTACTTAAAAGAGCTTGGCATCACATGCATTTACCTAAACCCTATATTTGAAGCGGATTCAAATCATAGATATAACACAGCGGATTATATGAAAATCGACCCATTACTGGGCAGCGAAGCCGATCTGAAAAATCTTTGCAAAGCTGCAAAAAAACTAGGTATCAGAATAATTCTCGACGGCGTTTTCTCTCATACCGGTGATGACAGCATTTATTTTAACAAATATGGAAAATATCCCTCTTTAGGCGCATATAATTCACAAAACTCGCCTTATTATAATTGGTTTAAATTTTCAAATTGGCCAGATAATTATGCTTCTTGGTGGGGTATTAATACCTTACCCGAAGTTGAGGAGGACAACCCCGACTTTACTGAATTTATTACAGGAAGGAATGGAGTTTTACGGCACTGGCTGCGCGCAGGTATCAGCGGTTGGCGATTAGATGTTGCTGACGAATTACCCGATAAATTTTTAGAAAATATCCGTGCTGCAATTAAAGCCGAAAACAAGGACGCTTTTTTACTCGGTGAGGTTTGGGAAGACGCATCTAATAAAATCAGTTACGGCAGTCGACGAAAGTTTTTACAAGGTAAGCAGCTCGACAGTGTTATGAACTATCCGTTTGCAAATGCAATAATTGATTTTATTAAATCGGGAAATCCTTCACCATTTATGAATACAGTGCTCTCGATTTGCGAAAATTACCCCAAACATAGCATTATGACACTTATGAATCACATTGGCACACATGATACAGCAAGAGCTCTGACAGCACTTGGAAAATCAGATGGGTACACAGGCGACCGTGCTTGGCAAGCTGAACAAAAGCTCTCTCGTGCGGAATATGATTTAGCAATTCGTAAACTCAAATCAGCCGCAATCTTGCAGTACACTCTGCCAGGTGTCCCCTCGCTTTACTATGGAGATGAAGCAGGTGTTGAAGGCTATTCTGACCCATTCTGCCGCGCCACATATCCTTGGGGAAAGGAAAACGAAGAATTAATAAGCCATTATAAATATTTAGGCGAAATTCGCCGCAGCAGCGACTGTTTAAAAACGGCAGATTTCACCCCATTCAAAACCGAAAACGGTCTTGTAAGCTATATTAGGAGCAGCGACAGCGATTCTATACTTGTGTCAGTCAACACAAATTATTATGATATTTGGCTTGAAGCACCTACTGAATTCAAAGACAATCCCGAATGCCTTTATGGCTATTCCCCCAACAGCGACGGTTGGTTCAAAGTCGAAGCGTTGAGCGCTACTTTATTAAAAATAAAAAAATAGGTAGGTTTTTCCAGCACGCGATAAGGATGTAATTTGAAATCTATCAAAATAAACTATTTGTCAGGTATGGCAAAAGTGAAGCAAAAGATGAATACCGAGAAGAACCGCAAAAGGTTTTTCTCGGTATTTTTTCTTTTTGCATCGATACATTCGACTATCAAATCTTAAGTACAATTATTGTAGAAACTTAAAGGAGGTAGTGCTTGGAGTCCGTCATCCCCCTTAACTGCCGACGGTAACAGAGCTAAATCAAGGCAAGCGTCGCCTGCGAATGCAGTAGCATCGATTTTTGTGGTAGATAGAATTGCTGCCGTTGCGCCCTCCCTGTTCATACTGATTTGCGCCGACATATTTTTAGAAAGCTCCTCCTATAACTAAAAGTATAGAGGGTTTAATATTAAAAAATAAAATCCCCGCTAAACAGCGAGGATTTTGGTGACCCATCGGAGATTCGAACTCCGGACACCTTGATTAAAAGTCAAGTGCTCTGCCAGCTGAGCTAATGGATCATTAATTTGACAGCCTAAATATTTTACCACTAATAACGCGGAATGTCAACACTTTTCTTTATTATTTACTTAAATTTTTAAAAAAATTCCTGCGGAAATTAAAACCGCAGGAATTTTTTTGTTTTTATTTCTCGTTTGTAAGCATACCGCCAAAACGAAATCCATCACAATCACTCTTGATTTCAACAGTATGATTGCCATCGTTTAAAAAATGCTCTAGGATATAAACTTGCGTATGCTCATACAAATGACCGGTTTGTTCCTTTGTTTTCCACTCTCCGCCATCGATTCTATACGAGAATTTAAATGCCTTGCTTGTGTGGCCTACCACTACACCAAAGGTGGCGCCTGAAAAACTTGCAGTAATTGTGCTACCATTATTCATTTCAAGATAGCAGGGCACAAAATCAACCTCATCAACTGTTAAATCGGTACCGTAATAACCTGTATTAAGGGGAGAATCTACTATTGCCGCATTGCCTGTAAAGGATAAATTTTTAACATCAGTTACCTTTGGATTGGTAATTAAACCTTTAGTGCAAATAGGAGAACGCAAATTTTCGTAATAATTATAAAGGTTATCGCTCTCAAGATTAATTTTAAGCAACGGCTCAATACTCTCAATAATTAAATCGGTATAAATCTTATAGCCCTCGGCGCTGGGATGTAAATTATCTACTGTGTAGAAATAGGGACCCTTTTCAGATGTTGAATTGAACTTTTCTCTAATTGCAGAACGAAGCTTTGAGCCAACATCAACGAATGGAATATTGTATTCCTCACAAAGTTCTTTATAAAGCTTGCGAGATTCACTTCCAGAATTAACATTTGTGGAAACAACAACGATTTCGGCATACGGATTTGCTGCATAAATATTGCGGATAAGTGATTCGATTTCAACTTTTAGGTCATCTCCACCAATC
>JAZRMU010000007.1:0-50676 GCA_045647785.1 Acutalibacteraceae bacterium | reverse complement strand
CTCCTTGGTCTGAGCCATAGGACCGTCAGTAGAAGCGATAACGAGGATAGCACCGTCCATCTGAGCAGCACCGGTGATCATGTTCTTAACATAGTCAGCGTGTCCGGGGCAGTCAACGTGTGCATAGTGACGACTGTCAGTCTCGTACTCAACGTGAGCAGTATTAATTGTGATACCACGCTCTCTCTCTTCGGGAGCCTTATCGATGTTTGCATAATCCTCAAATGCAGCCTGACCCTTAAGGGAGAGGTACTTTGTGATTGCTGCGGTTAATGTGGTTTTACCATGGTCAACGTGACCGATGGTACCAATGTTTACGTGGGGCTTATTTCTTTCAAATGCTGCCTTTGCCATTGTGAATTTCCTCCTTAGAAAATCAATTATTAAAAGTTTAAATTTAGTTTACCAAAAATTCAGTAAAATTTCAAGTATTATTTACGCTAAAACCTTACAAAATTAATCTTTCTTAGTTCTAGCACTAATAATCTTTTCAGAAATGCTCTTAGGCACTTCTTTGTAGCCGTCCGGCTCCATTACATACTGACCGCGTCCCTGTGTTTTGGAACGAAGGTCGGTAGCGTAACCGAACATATCGCCGAGCGGTACGCGAGAGTTGATTTGCTTAACACCTGCACGATCCTCGAAACCTTGGATTTCGCCACGACGAGAGTTAAGGTCGCCGATAACGTCGCCCATGTATTCTTCAGGAACGATAACTGTAACCTTCATGATGGGTTCCAAGAGAACAGGGTCTGCTATACGGCAAGCCTCTTTGAATGCCATAGAACCTGCAATCTTAAATGCCATTTCTGAAGAGTCAACTTCGTGGTAAGAACCATCGTAAAGGGTAACCTTAACATCAACTACAGGATAGCCTGCGAGTACACCAGCGTGTAATGCGCCCTGAATACCGGCATCAACAGGTCCGATAAATTCCTTCGGAATGGAACCACCGGTAACAGCGTTAACGAACTCGTAACCCTTACCTGATTCATTCGGCTCAAGAATAATCTTAACATGACCGTACTGACCGGAACCACCGGACTGACGCTTGTACTTTGTTTCATGGTCAACCTTCTGACGAACGGTTTCTTTATAAGCAACCTGCGGAGCACCAACATTTGCCTCAACCTTGAATTCACGAAGCATTCTGTCTACGATGATTTCGAGGTGGAGCTCACCCATACCTGCGATAATGGTCTGACCAGTTTCCTCATCAGTATAGAAGCGGAAGGTCGGATCTTCTTCAGCAAGCTTGGATAATGCGATACCCATTTTTTCCTGACCAGCCTTTGTTTTAGGCTCAACAGCTACACGAATAACAGGCTCCGGGAAGTTCATTGATTCAAGAATTACCGGATGCTTTTCATCGCAGAGAGTATCACCGGTAGTGGTGTTCTTAAGACCAACTGCAGCAGCGATATCACCGGCATAGCAGGTTTCAAGGTCTTCTCTGTGGTTAGCGTGCATCTGAAGAATACGGCCCATTCTTTCCTTGTTATCCTTTACAGAGTTGTAAACAGTAGAACCTGCATCAACTGTACCTGAATATACACGGAAATAGCAAATTTTACCAACGAACGGGTCGGTTGCAATTTTAAATGCGAGAGCTGCGAAGGGCTCATCATCAGTAGAATGACGAACTTCTTCTTGCTCGGTATCAGGGTTGATACCTTTAATAGCCTCAACATCAGTAGGAGCGGGCATATAATCAACAATCGCATCAAGAAGCGGCTGAACACCCTTGTTGCGATAAGAAGTACCGCAGCAAACGGGAACCATTTCGTTAGCGATAGTAGCCTGACGGATGATTTTCTTCATCTGCTCTACTGTGGGCTCTTCACCTTCGAAGTACTTTTCCATAAGCTCTTCGTCCATCTCAACGATGGATTCAATAAGGGCAGTACGATATTTGTTGGCTAATTCCTTCATCTCATCCGGAATTTCCTCGGTGCGTACATCCTTACCAAGGTCATCATAATAAATTTCAGCATTATTGTTAACAAGGTCAACAATACCTCTGAAGGTGTCCTCAGAACCGATAGGAAGCTGAATCGGAACTGCATTACAGCCGAAACGCTCTTTAATCATATTGAGAACATTGTAGAAATCGGCACCCATAATGTCCATTTTATTTACATAAATCATACGGGGTACACGATATTCGTCAGCCTGATGCCAAACAGTTTCAGACTGAGGCTCAACACCGCCCTTTGCGCAAAGAACGGTAACAGAACCGTCAAGCACACGGAGTGAACGCTGAACTTCTACTGTGAAGTCAACGTGTCCGGGGGTATCAATGATATTGATACGATGGTCATTCCAGAAGCAAGTGGTAGCAGCGGAGGTAATTGTAATACCTCTCTCCTGCTCCTGCTCCATCCAGTCCATAGTGGCAGAACCGTCGTGGGTTTCGCCAACCTTATGGTTAACACCGGTATAGAACAAAATACGCTCGGTAGTTGTTGTTTTACCAGCATCGATATGAGCCATAATACCAATATTTCTTGTCATTTCAAGGGTAACCTTTCTTGGCATAAAATCCTCCGTTCACTGCTTTACAGCAGCTTTTTAACAATAGTATTAGTATTTTCTGTAGTTTTAAACTACCAACGATAGTGAGCAAATGCTTTGTTTGCTTCTGCCATCTTGTGTGTGTCTTCGCGTTTCTTGAACGCACCACCTACGCCGTTAATAGCATCGAGGATTTCCCCAGCTAAACGCTCTTTCATAGTCTTTTCAGAACGAGCGCGGCTATAAGTAGCTAACCAACGAAGACCTAAAGTTTGCTTTCTTTCAGGACGAACCTCAAAAGGAACCTGATAGGTAGCACCGCCCTTACGAACAGCCTTAACCTCAAGCTGCGGCATTACATTTTCCATTGCAGCTTCGAAAACTTCGATCGGGTCCTTTCCGGTCTTTTCGCTGATAATGTCGAAAGCACCGTAAACGATTTTCTGGGCTACACCCTTTTTACCGTCTAACATAATGTTGTTGATAAGACGAGTAACAATTTTAGAGTTGTAAACCGGATCCGGCAAAACATCACGTTTTGCAATAAAGCCTCTTCTTGGCACTTTTCTTCCCTCCTTCATAGAGATGATATCATAGGTACTCGAGTGACAAAACTTCCCGTAGCACCAAGCAAGGCGTTAGTATATATAAACGCCGCTTGATAAATGCAGCAGAGATATTTCGTCTTAATTTCCGAGATTAGTTAGCAGCACCTGCTTTTGGACGCTTAGCACCATATTTAGAACGACTCTGCATTCTCTTAGCAACGCCTTGAGTATCGAGAGTACCTCTAATAATGTGATAACGCACACCAGGCAAGTCCTTAACACGTCCACCACGAATTAAAACAACGCTGTGTTCCTGCAGGTTATGACCGATACCGGGAATATAAGCAGAAACCTCAATGCCGTTTGAAAGACGAACTCTGGCAATCTTACGGAGAGCCGAGTTAGGCTTTTTAGGAGTGGAAGTTTTAACAGCTGTGCAAACTCCTCGCTTCTGCGGAGAATCATTGTCTGTAGGCTGACGCTTCATAGAGTTATAACCCTTTAAAAGAGCAGGAGCCTTAGCTTTCTTCTCAACAGTTTCACGTCCGCTACGAACTAACTGGTTAAAGGTTGGCATATCGCACCTCCTTACACAAAAATTTATGTGGGCGCATAATCCCGCATACTAATATATAATAACACCGACTTTCGCCTTTGTCAAGCGAAAATCGGTGTTTTTTAAAAATTATTCTTCTATTACCGGAGTTTCAGCGTTTTCAGCAATAAAATCATTCTTAACAGCATGACTTAATTCCCTTGCACGCATACCTGTACCTGCAGGTACAAGGTTACCGATAATAACATTTTCCTTAAGACCGAACAGCGGGTCAACCTTGCCCTTAATAGCGGCATCGGTAAGAACGCGTGTAGTTTCCTGGAAGGAAGCGGCCGACAGGAACGAGCCTGTAGCAAGAGAAGCCTTTGTAATACCAAGCAAGGTAACCTTGTACTGTGCTTTGGAAAGACCCTCCTCCCCTGCATTGATGCGCGCTTCGATTTCTGCATTCGCAGCATCAACCTCAGGAAGCTCGTACTTGGTGTTAAGAAGAAGCGGTGTTGAACCGGAATCGGTAATTTCGAGCTTCTTCATCATCTGACGAACAATAACCTCAATATGCTTATCGTTGATATCAACACCCTGGGTGCGGTATGCATTCTGAATTTCAGCAATAATATATTCCTGAACAGCCTGCGGACCCTGAGCCTCTAAAATATCCTGGGGATATTTAGCACCGGGCACGAGCATATCGCCGGCAACAACCTTATCACCGGTGCTTACGAGTGAACGGGCACCGTACGGGATAACCTCCTTAACCTCTTCAAGAGTTTCAGGGTTAACAATTATAATAACATTACTCTTCTTCTCTTCGGTTACGCGAACCTCACCGTCGATTTTAGCAATAATACCGCAATGCTTCGGTCTGCGTGCTTCAAACAGTTCTTCAACACGCGGAAGACCCTGGGTAATATCCTCGGTACTTGCGATACCACCTGTATGGAAGGTACGCATGGTAAGCTGAGTACCGGGCTCACCGATAGACTGTGCAGCTACGATACCAACAGCCTCACCCTTTGTAACGGGCTTACCGGTAGCAAGGTTAGAGCCATAGCACTTGCGGCATACGCCGTGGTGAGAATGGCAGGTAAGAATGGAGCGAATAACTACACTCTCTACACCTGTTCCGGCGATAAGCTTAGCTTCAGCCTCGCTCATCATATGGTCGTTAGTTACAAGCACTTCGCCTGTAGCAGCATCAACAAAGTCATTAAGCAGATATCTGCCGATAAGACGCTCTTCAAGAGTTTCTAGGATATGGTTGCCATCCTTAATAGCAGAAACATCAAGACCCTTAGTTGTTCCGCAATCGTCCTCACAAATGATAACATCCTGCGCAACATCAACAAGACGGCGAGTAAGATAACCCGAGTCAGCGGTACGAAGCGCTGTATCGGCAAGACCCTTACGAGCACCACGGGAGGAAATGAAGTACTCAAGTACATTAAGACCCTCACGGTAGTTAGCACGAATCGGAACTTCGATAACCTTACCTGCGGTATTAGCGATAAGACCGCGCATACCCGCGAGCTGACGAATCTGGCTCATAGAACCACGGGCACCAGAATCGGCCATCATAAAGATGGGGTTGAATTCATCGAGGTTGCCCTTAAGTGCATCGGCTACATCCTCTGTTGCCTTGTTCCAAATCTTGATAACAAGCTCACTGCGCTCCTCATTGCTGATAAGACCGCGCTTGTACTTTTTAGAAACATTATCGATTTGCTTTTCAGCCTCTGCGATAATTTCTTTCTTAAGTTCAGGAATTACAGCATCAACAACAGCTACTGTTACAGCACCCTTTGTTGAGAACTTAAAGCCTGTTGCCTTGACATTATCAAGAACAATAGCCGAGCGGCTTGTGCCGTGTTTAGCAATGCAACGATCGATGATTTTACCGAGCTGCTTCTTGCCAACCTTATTCTGATTAATGTCATCACTGCTTTCAACGATGTTCTTTGAGGGGTCTTTAAGAGTGAAGCACCACTCAAGCTCGAACTCGTTAGCAGGGTTGCTGCGATCAACAAAGCCTAAATCCTGCGGGATCGACTCATTAAAGATTAAGAAACCAACAGTACACCAAACAAGGCTGCTCTTTCCATCCTTGCTGAAACGAACGCGAATAGGAGCGTGCAGACCGATAACACCATCGTTATATGCCATTAATGCCTCGTTCTTATCGCGGAACACCTTATTTGCACCCGGCTCATCAGCCTTAACAAGAGTAAGGTAATAAGAACCGAGAACCATATCCTGTGTGGGAACTGCAACCGGCTTACCGTCAGAGGGCTTAAGCAGGTTGTTAGCGGCGAGCATTAAGAAGCGGGCCTCAGCCTGCGCCTCGGCAGAAAGCGGTACGTGAACAGCCATCTGGTCGCCGTCGAAGTCTGCGTTGTAGGCTGTACATACGAGCGGATGAAGTTTTAATGCCTTACCCTCAACGAGTACGGGCTCAAACGCCTGAATACCGAGTCTATGAAGTGTAGGAGCACGGTTGAGTAGCACCGGATGCTCTTTAATAACAATTTCAAGTGCATCCCAAACCTCAATAGAGGCTCTGTCTACCATCTTGCGGGCAGATTTGATATTAACAGCCTTTTTGTCCTCAACAAGTCGCTTCATAACGAAGGGCTTGAAGAGCTCAAGTGCCATCTCTTTAGGAAGACCGCACTGATACATTTTAAGTTCAGGACCAACTACGATAACCGAACGACCTGAATAGTCAACACGCTTACCAAGAAGGTTCTGACGGAAACGACCCTGCTTACCCTTTAGCATATCGGAAAGGGACTTAAGAGCGCGGTTGTTAGGACCGGTTACAGGCTTGCCGCGTCTGCCGTTATCGATGAGCGCATCAACAGCCTCTTGAAGCATTCTCTTCTCATTGCGAACAATAATATCCGGTGCGCCGAGTTCAAGTAGTCTCTTCAAGCGATTGTTACGGTTGATAACGCGTCTGTAAAGGTCGTTTAAGTCGCTGGTTGCAAAGCGACCGCCGTCGAGCTGTACCATCGGGCGTAAATCAGGAGAAATTACGGGAAGTACATCTAAAATCATCCATTCAGGACGATTGCCCGAAATGCGGAAAGCATCTAAAATTTCAAGACGCTTTGAAATGCGGATACGCTTCTGACCTGATGCAGATTCAAGCTCCTCTCGAAGCTCTACACAAATCTTATCAAGATCGATTTCTTCAAGCAGCTCTTTAATGGCTTCAGCACCCATACCTGCTCTGAAATCGTCCTCATATTTTTCAATGTAATCGCGGTACTGCTTTTCATTAAGCAGCTGCTTTTTCTCAAGCGGAGTTGAGCCCGGATCGATTACAATATAGTGTGAGAAATAGAGAACCTGCTCCAAAGCCTTGGGAGATACATCAAGAACAAGACCCATACGCGAAGGAATTGTCTTGAAATACCAGATATGCGAAACAGGAGCAGCAAGCTCAATAATACCCATGCGCTCGCGTCTTACTTTAGCGCGAGTAACCTCAACGCCGCAGCGTTCACACACCTTACCCTTATAGCGAATTCTTTTGTACTTACCGCAATGACATTCCCAGTCCTTGGTAGGTCCAAAAATCTTTTCGCAGAAAAGACCGCCCGGTTCGGGCTTTAGGGTTCTATAGTTAATAGTTTCCGGCTTGGTAACCTCGCCGTATGACCAACTTCTGATTTGTTCAGGAGAAGCCAGGCCAATTTTAATTGATTCGAATTCAATACCTTCCATTTGCCTTTCCTCCTTTAAACATTTTCTTCATCAGAGTAGAAATCATCTGATTCGGTTTCTTCAACGATATCCTCGCCGTTTTCGTCCTGTAGACCGAATCCTGTGAGGTCGTCTGCTACCTTATCTTCGGCGAATTCTGCTGCATAATCAGCAGGAACTAAACCGATTTCCTCGTCCTCTTCAAAGGTCTGCTTTAGGTCGATTTCCTCGTTGTCCTTATCAAGCACCTTGATATCAAGACCTAACGACTGAAGCTCCTTAATAAGAACCTTAAACGATTCGGGAACGCCTGCCTTCGGAACATTCTGACCCTTAACGATAGATTCGTAGGTCTTAACACGACCAACAACATCATCGGACTTAACAGTAAGAATTTCCTGAAGTGTATAGGCGGCACCATAGGCTTCAAGAGCCCAAACTTCCATTTCACCGAAACGCTGACCGCCGAACTGAGCCTTACCGCCGAGCGGCTGCTGAGTAACGAGCGAGTACGGACCGGTAGAACGGGCATGAATCTTATCATCAACGAGGTGATGCAGTTTGAGATAGTACATATAACCAACTGTTACGCGATTATCGAAGGGCTCACCTGTACGACCATCGTAAAGCTGAACCTTACCGTCCTCATCCATACCTGCCATACGGAAGCACTCGCGAATATCGGACTCGTGCGCACCGTCGAATACAGGTGTAGCGATCTTCCAGCCAAGAGCCTTAGCTGCATAGCCAAGGTGAACCTCAAGTACCTGACCGATGTTCATACGGGAAGGAACGCCGAGGGGGTTAAGAACGATATCAAGCGGAGTACCGTCGGGTAAGAACGGCATATCCTCGCTTGGTAAAATACGGGAAACAACACCCTTGTTACCATGACGACCCGCCATCTTATCGCCGACAGAAATCTTGCGCTTCTGTGCGATATAGCAGCGGACAACAAGGTTAACACCGGGGCTTAATTCAGATGCATTTTCACGGGAGAATACCTTAACATCAACGATAGTACCGTATTCACCGTGAGGTACGCGCAGAGAAGTATCTCTAACCTCGCGTGCCTTTTCGCCGAAGATTGCGCGAGGCAGTCTTTCCTCGGCAGTAAGCTCGGTTTCACCCTTAGGTGTTACCTTACCTACAAGAATGTCGCCAGCGCTTACCTCAGCACCGATACGGATAATACCGCGCTCGTCAAGGTCCTTAAGTGCATCCTCACCAACATTTGGGATATCTCTTGTGATTTCCTCGGGTCCAAGCTTGGTATCACGAGCTTCAAGCTCATATTCCTCAATATGAATTGAGGTATACATATCTTCGCGAACTAACTTTTCGTTAATTAAAACAGCGTCCTCATAGTTGTAGCCTTCCCAGGTCATAAAGCCGATGAGAGCATTTCTACCAAGGCTGATTTCGCCGTTATCAGTTGCAGGACCGTCGGCGATAACCTCGCCCTCGGCAACCTCCTGCCCTACCTCAACGATAGGCTTCTGGTTAATACATGTGCCATGATTCGAGCGCAAGAACTTAATGAGCTCATACTCATCAACCTCACCATTTTTAGCCTTAACCTTAATTGTGGTTGCAGAAACTGCAGTTACAGTACCTGCGCGTTTAGCTAAAACAACAACGCCTGAATCGACAGCTGCTTTATATTCCATACCTGTAGCAACAATCGGGCTTTCGGTTACAAGAAGCGGAACAGCCTGCTTCTGCATGTTCGAGCCCATGAGTGCACGGTTGGTATCGTCGTTCTCAAGGAAGGGTATCATAGCGGTTGCTACAGATACTACCATTTTCGGAGAAACATCCATTAAATCGATATTATTTGCCTCTGTTTCAAGGAAGGTATCACGGAAACGAGCATTAACCTTACGGTTTACAAAATGACCCTCGCTATCGAGTGGCTCGTTAGCCTGAGCTACTACATACTCATCCTCTTCATCAGCGGTTACATAAATAACATCATCTAAAACACGACCTGTAGCCTTATCCACCTTACGGAAAGGAGCTTCAATAAAGCCGTATTCATTAATCTTTGCAAAGGTTGCAAGATAAGAAATAAGACCAATGTTGGGACCTTCAGGTGTTTCAATCGGGCACATACGACCATAATGGGTGTAGTGAACGTCTCGCACCTCAAAGGAAGCACGGTCGCGCGAAAGACCGCCGGGACCAAGAGCCGAAAGACGACGCTTATGAGTAAGCTCAGAAAGCGGGTTGGTCTGATCCATAAACTGAGAAAGCGGTGAAGAACCGAAGAATTCTTTAATTGATGCCACGATAGGACGAATGTTGATAAGTGATTGAGGAGTAATAGCATCAACATCCTGCGCCTGCAAGGTCATCTTCTCGCGAACTACGCGCTCCATACGAATAAAGCCAATACGGAACTGGTTCTGTAAAAGCTCGCCTACCGAACGGATACGACGGTTGCCAAGATGGTCAATATCATCAATGGTGCCGATATCCTTTGAAAGGCATAAGAAATAGTTAACTGTTGCAAGAATATCCTCAACAGTGATATGCATAGGAATAAGCTCTTCAATTCTTGCAGCGATAGCCTCGCGAATTTCATCCTCGGTTTCGTTGTTTTCAAGAATTTCCTTAAGAATAGAGAAGCAAACATTCTCGTTAACGCCTAAATCCGCAACATCAAAGCTTACGAAGTTCTTAATATCAACGGTTCCGTTGGAAAGGATTTTAACCTCGGACTTTCTGCCCTCTGCATCGACATAATCAATGTAAACCTCTTTAACGCCCTTGTTCTGGAGCTCTAAAGCTGTTTCCTTATTGATGGTAGCGCCTGCATCAGCAAGAATCTCACCGGTCATTGGGTCGCAAACCGGCTTGACCAAGGTTTTGCCGTTAATACGGGTAGCAAGGCTTAACTTTTTATTGTACTTATAACGACCAACGCGCGAGAGGTCATATTTATGAGCATCGAAGAAAAGCTGTGAAATATAATTTTCAGAGCCCTCAACGGTTGCAGGCTCGCCGGGGCGAAGCTTCTTATAAACCTCAACAAGTGCATCATCAGTAGTTACAGATGTATCCTTCGCGAAGGTAGCGGTAAGCTTTTCGTCATCTCCAAGTGCTTCACGAATTTCCTGATTAGTGTTAAATCCGAGTGAGCGCACAAAGGTAGTGATAGGAAGCTTGCGGTTTTTATCAATACGAACATAAACGATATCGTTCATATCGGCTTCATATTCAAGCCAAGCACCGCGGTTAGGAATAATAGTTGAGCTGAAGAGCCTTTTACCGGTCTTCTCCTCAATCTTATAATCAAAATAAGCGCCGGGTGAACGAACAAGCTGCGATACAATAGCACGCTCAGCACCGTTTATAACGAATGTACCCGACTCGGTCATAAGCGGGAAGTCGCCCATAAACACTTCGCTTTCTTTAATCTCACCTGTTTCGTGATTGATAAGGCGAGCTGTTACGCGAAGCGGTGCAGCATATGTGGTGTCCCTAGCTTTGCACTCCTGAATGTCGTACTTAGGTGTAGGCTCAAAACGGTAATCAACAAATTCAAGCTCAAGATTACCTGTATAATCGGTAATCGAAGACATTTCATTGAAAACCTCTCTAAGGCCTACCTCGACAAACCAGTTGTACGAATTCTTCTGAACTTCAATGAGGTTAGGCATATCGATAACTTCATTGATTTTCGAGAAGCTCATACGAGTGTTTTTACCCAGTTTGACAGGCTTAACCATTTTTGTTTCCATAGGTTAATAATCACTCCTCTAATTTTTGCAGGGGGTCCGCCCTGCTTTACACTTCCGATAGGAAATACCGCCAAAAACAGCCTTGCAAATACACAAAAGGATATAATAGGCGCATACTATCCCATCATCGATATTTTGTAATTATATTCCAACTTTTACAATATGTCAATACCTTTTTTAAAAAAAATAAAAAAACAGGCACTAAAAGCCTGTTTTTTCGCTAAAACACACCGAAATCACACAATTTTCGTGCATTTCGATATTGATATTAAAATTATCGTAAGAAATAATATTATTCGAAATATTCAAATCTATGCCTCGAATTTCGCCAACTCCCCTGCCGCTAACCTTGGAAATTGCTTCTTTAACCGTCCAAATGGTGTAAAAGCGTTCGGGAGAATTCTCGGCAATAACAAAAGCCTGTTCTTTTTTGGTAAAGAACTTATTTAAAACCTGCCCCTTAACCTCGCCGATGTATTCGGCATCTATACCGACAGGTGTGTCGGACACCGCTGCGCAAACAGTATCTCCCGCGTGGGAAACGCTTATATAAGGTCCGTTTTTAATATAAGGCTTACCACTAGCGGTAAACACTATATCCTTTAGTGAATATTCACTGTCGTTTAGAAGCCTGCCAAGCAGCTGATATGCCGCTACCGACTGCCTTTTATTTTGCTGATTGTGCTTACCCTCTATCCTTTGCAGCAGCGCCGCAGAAAAATGCATTTTATAATCGGGGCTGAAAACAGCCCCGACCTTATCTACCAAATATAGCATTATTTAACTGTTATATAATTTGCAGTAATGTGCGCAAGCACCATTTCCTGAACAGCGTAATTCTCAAGCTCCCAGTTCTGATAATTCTCGCGTACCTGTGCTACAGACATACCGCCATCAGCTGCAAGTTTAGATATGAATTCCTCGGTTAACGCCTTATCAATATTAAGCCCCTCCGCATCAGCTACAGCGTAAATTATCATAGCACCCTCCATTTGAGAGGTTATGTTTGCCTGGAGATCCGCTTGGGTGGTACCTACATAGTATCTTAAGAAATCATCTAGAGACATTTGATAATTAGTAGCATAGGTCTGCATTTCCTTGATAGTATCCTCATACTCCTTATCAAAAATCGCCTTATCGCTTTTTGAATACTCATCTATAGAAGAATTCTTTGTTAGATACTGAACAATTATAAAATTCGTTGCCTGCTTATCAAGCTCCTCGTTCAACTTGTCAGAGGTATCAAAGCCCAATTTAACTGCAGTAGCATCGTTAATTTCAGGCATTTTCTGAACATAGTTAATCTTAACAGTGAAAACAACAGCCTTACCTGCCAGATCCGCAGCACCGTAATCGCTCGGGAAGGTTAGATTAAGGTCAACAGTAGAGCCAACCTCTTTGCCTATAAGACCGCTTTCAAAACCGTCGATAAATGATTTTGAACCGATAACAAGGAATTGATTTTCTGCAGTACCGCCCTCAAAAGCTACTCCATCTTTTTTACCTGTGTAGTTGATATTGACTGTGTCTCCGTCTGCAACCGTGCCGGTTTTAACCTGCTCATATGCGTTTGAGTTGGCAATAAAATTTTCAAACACATAGTTACGATAGTCGGTATAATCCTTTGAAGCTTTATCTACCTCAATATTTTTATAATCGCAGAGGTTAAGATGCTTGCTTAAATTAACATTAAACAACTCCCTCTTTGCTGCGCAGCCGCAGAACACTGCAGCTATCATAATAACTGCTAAAACCAAACAAATAATTTTTTTCATAAGTAACTCCTTAAATTTTATATTAAATCTGCCCTAAAGAAACAGATTTTAAATACGCGTTAATAAATCCGTCAAGGTCGCCATCCATAACGGCTGAAATATTACCCGCTTCGAAGCCTGTTCGGTGGTGTTTGACCAGTGTGTATGGCATAAACACATAAGAACGAATTTGTGAACCCCACGCTATTTCCTTTTGAACGCCCTTAATATCCTCAATTTTATCAAGGTGCTCACGCTCTTTGATTTCTATGAGTTTTGATTTCAGCATTTTCATTGCAACCTCGCGGTTTTGGTGCTGGCTACGCTCATTCTGACAGGCTACCACAATTCCCGTTGGAATATGGGTGATACGGATAGCCGATTCAGTTTTATTAACATGCTGACCGCCCGCACCGCCTGAACGATAGGTATCAACCTTTAAATCCTCATCGCGAATTTCAACCGCGGTATCCTCGGTAATTTCGGGCATCACCTCGATAGAAGCAAAGGAGGTGTGTCGCCTGCCGGAGGAATCAAATGGCGAAACACGAACCAAACGATGAACTCCTGATTCGCTTTTCATATACCCGTAGGCATTTGTACCTTCAATAAGCAAAACTGCGCTTTTTAAACCGGCTTCCTCGCCGTCAAGAAAATCCAGCATTTTAACCTTAAAGTTATGGCGCTCTGCCCAATGAGTGTACATACGAACAAGCATCTCGTTCCAGTCCTGCGCCTCGGTACCACCCGCGCCCGCGTGGAAGGTTAGAATTGCATTGTTGGCATCATATTCGCCACAAAGCAGAGTTTCAAGCTTTTGAGCATTTAAATCCTTCTCAAAGGCTGCCACAAGCTCTAAAACCTCCGTGAGCTGCGATAAATCCTCAACCTCATCTGCCAGCTCGATTAATGTTAGCGCATCGTCGAAGGCTGCTACTAAATTATCAAAGGCTTTTTTCTTGGCCTTATAACGACTGGTCAGTTGAAGTACATTTTGAGAATTTTCAAGATCCTCCCAAAAGCCCTCTTTTGCCGCAGCACTTTCAAGCTCGGATATATCAGTGGTCAATTTATCATAACCGATAGCATCGCGAAGCTCTGCAATATCGTTTTTATAAGCTAAAAGCTTTAGTTTTTGTTCTTCGAATTCAAGCATTAATTATCTCCTAAAAGGGTATAAAATTATTTAGTCAATGCAAAAGCGTACCAATTTTCCTTTTTATATTCGTCAAGTATAGTAAGACCGGCATTCGCAAATGCTGAACGCACCTCATCTACTCTGATATCAATGATACCCGATGTGATATAAATAGCGCCCTGTTCAAAATAATTAGCAATATTTGCTGTAAGCTCGATAATAATATCGGCTACGATGTTTGCACAAACTATATTATACCTGCCATTCACCTTTTCTGCAAGGTTTCCGACAATATATTCCGTTTTGTTTTCAACATTGTTCATCAGGGCGTTTTCTTTTGCAACCTTGACTGAAGTTGGATCTATATCAACTCCGATAGCACTGTCGGCGCCAAGCAAGCAAGCGGCAATGCTTAAGATACCGCTTCCGCAGCCAACATCAAGCACTGTATCGCCGACCTTTGTATATTTTTCCAAAAGCTCTAAACAAAGCGAGGTTGTAGCGTGAGTTCCTGTACCGAAAGCAGCACCCGGGTCTATACGAAGCACAGCCTTCTCCCGATTATCATATTCCTCCCAGCTTGGGCAGATAACTAATTTATCGCCGATTTCGGTTACTTTAAAATATTTTTTCCAATTATCGGCCCAATCAGTATCCTTCATATCATTTTTTGAAAGAGAAAATTCCACACCTGCAGCCTTTAAGGTTTGCTCTAAATAATCAAGGGCTTCAGAAATATTATCCTCCTCGGAAAAATATATATGAATTACGGATATATCGCGATTTTTGGCAAGTAATTCCTCATCGATTAAATCGATATGCGCGATTTCCCTTGCGCCCTGCTCCAAATCAGAATAATCCTCAACATAGATTCCCGAGCGCAGCGCCATATTGCAAATGTTTGCAGCGATATCTGTTTGCTCATTTTTAACGGTTATGCAAAGTTCTGTCCAATTCATCAAATCACCTTTTCTTTTCTATTCTATTATAAATTGACTATTTTGTCAAATGAAAATATATCTTGTAAAATTTTAAAATTTATGATATAATAATGCCAAGTTTGAACGGAGGTTTAACTATGAATTCTAAAAAAATTATTATTACTTCTGACAGTACAACTGATTTAAGCCGTGAGTTAATCGAGAGATACAACATTGGTATTCTCCCCTTGCTTGTAACTTTAGGGGACAAAACCTATACTGATGGTGTTGACATTGATGCAAACTATATTTACGATTATCATTCAAAAACAGGCGAGCTGCCCAAAACCTCGGCAGTTAATATTCCCACTGCTGAAGAATTCTTTGAAAAGTATACTAAAGACGGAAACACTGTTATCCACTTTACTATCAGCTCGGAAA
The DNA here is from genome assembly GCA_045647785.1 of Acutalibacteraceae bacterium. Classification (GTDB taxonomy): domain Bacteria; phylum Bacillota; class Clostridia; order Oscillospirales; family Acutalibacteraceae; genus SIG565. The sequence continues at coordinate 35,351 of JAZRMU010000007.1, read as the reverse complement.
TGTCATCAACCTATCAAAATTGCTGCATAGCTGCAGAGGATTTTGATGATGTTTATGTCATCGATACAAAAAATCTATCAACCGGTGGCGGTCTTTTAGTAATAGCCGCAGCCGAAATGGCAGCAAATGGTATGGAAGCTAATGAAATTGCTGACAAGGTAAGAGCGCTTGCTGACAATGTTGATGCTTCTTTCGTTATTGATAACCTTGAATATCTGCACAAGGGCGGTCGCTGCTCTGCTGTTGCGGCATTCGGCGCAAACCTTTTAAAACTAAAGCCCTGCATAACCGTTAAGTCCGGCAAAATGGGCGTTGAGAAGAAATATCGTGGCAAATACCTTGATGTTGTTAAGGAATATGCTGCTGAACGTCTAACTACAGGCGGTGAAATTGATTTAGATCGCGTATTCATTACCCACGCAGGTTGCGATGATGAAATCGTAAATGCTGTAATAGAGATAGTTAAAAACACCCTACCCTTCAAAGAGGTGTTTGTAACAAGAGCGGGCTGCACTATTTCTTCGCACTGCGGCAAAGATACTTTAGGTGTTCTGTTCATCAGAAAATCACCAATTGCTTAATGCATCATATAATAATGCAGGGGCGTTTGATAGGATATCCTGCATTATCGGCGATAGCCATGGTCTATCCACAGATTACCGATATTTGCCCCATAATATAAAAGCCGTCTTTCAAGACGGCTTTGTTTTTTTATATTAAATCCTCTATATTCACAGATTCGCTTTCTTCCTCATATATTCCCATACTTCTGCGAAGGTCAATATCCTCGTCCGGATGGTCGTTATAATACGGAATAATCATATACTTTTTAATATTCTCAAAAATGTTGAACTGTATAAGCAGGAACTGAAAGCCCGGCAAGGCAAATACAAAAATAAGCGTTGCGACAAGCGCTATAATATTCTTTCCCACAAGGAACAGTGCAAAAATCGCGGCATATACTAACAGCGACAGTAAAATCACAAGGAAATTTCTTTTGAGACCGATAAGTGCAAACTTAAAGCTGTTAATATAAATTTGTTTTAGCTTCAGCTTAAAGGTTATAAGAATAGTCCACATATAAAACTGCATCATAATAAAAATCAGCAACACAGTTAAAACTACTGCGATACCAAGCAGCATTCCGACGCCCTGCGTAGCATTATAAAAAAACAAAATATCTCCCACAAGAATAAAGAATATAATTGCGTTTATAATGCCTGCCGGCAGCGCCTGCTTCCAATTTTTAGTGATAGTTGAAAAGAAGTCGCTTGTACCAAATGAGTGGCGGTCAAGCGCCATATTGCGAACAACATTTGTAAAGCCTGCAGCAGCAAGTCCCGAGGTTATAACGGGAGCCGATAGCAGCAAAAACCAAAACGATGATATAGTCAATTTCCAGAAATTTTTAAAATATATTTCAAAAAATACTATAAACCCATCCTTTTTAGGGGCATTCTTTTCAACGCCCGGTCCCTCTTTATCGTAATTAAAAAATCCGCCGAATAAACCAGCCATTTTCACACCTACTTTTTATTGCTTTTATAAATAATCTTTTCGCTGATGTTAATACGATTAAAGCCCAGCGTATAGGAAATTTGAGCAAAGAGAGGAAGTGTTAAAAAGGTAAGCATACCTGCTGCCACCCTTCCCCAGCCGATACCGACAGCCGTTGAGGTTGCCTGACCGTACAGCGCGTTTATTAAAGAAAATACAGGGAAATTGATAAAACGGAAAAGCGCATACCAGCTACCCGGTATAATACCTATTCGGGCAACCACAAAAATAATAAAGGCAATATATAACGGGATATTTGCCAAAAGACCGATTTTAAGTCCGCGCCACCTATCCGCAACTATAGTGCCAACAGCTTCGAGGTTGCTGTCCGATGCGCCCATTTTCCAAAGAGACGCATACACAAAGGCAAAGACTATTACAAGGCCGGCAGTTTGAGTTATAACATCGGCAACAACTTTAGGAGTGCCTGAAAGCTGCGCGGGGGTTTCAACCTTTTGCAGCTCTAATCCCTGCTGCTCATACTCAGCAAATTTCGTATCCTCGCCCTCGCTATAGAAATAGCGGTAGAGCTCTACAGATTTTTCGTTCTCAATTTTATAAACCGTGTAGCCTACATTCTGATAAAACAAGCCTACAAAAACAACGGTTACCGAAAGATATATAAAGAATGTTAAAAGCGCGGTTATAATATACCTTATCGCGCAGCCGACAGCTGCCGATTTATTACTTTTTTCCATAAAATCACTCCTGCATAAGATTATATAATATAGCAAAGAAAAAAGCAAGTAATTGTTACATTACTTGCCTTTAATTTACAATTAGTTAAAATATCGCGACTAAAACGCCTATAGCGACAAGCAGCATAATGCCACAAATCATAAAAAGCGTTTTTTTTGAGGAGGGCGGCGCCTGATAATCCAAAAAAGTATAATCCTCTGCCGAATATTTTTTGATAATGGCATCTGCCTTTTGTTTAAGAGCCCTTTCATTGTTAGCAGCATACTGCGGTCGCACATACAAAACAACTCGCTCGAATGCTTCGCAACCCGTGTCGCTTACCTCGATTACTGTTTTATTAACACCTTTTATCAAAAGCCTCAATCCGCCTTTCAAAAATATTTTAGACGGAAAGCGAAAATAATATTCAGGTTTACATAAAAAAGTTGATAACTCGGTGGAAAAGTGGGAAAACCCTTTGTTTTAGCGGCAAAAGTTATCCACTTCGACATTTTTTGCCATATTATGTAAAGTTCGGCAACCTACTTTTCCACAATTCTGCCCGTTAAAAATGCTATAGAACGCTCAACAGAATCCTTGGCATTTTCCCAATCGCAATTATCCTTATTATTCTGATAGCTATACACCTTGCAGTAGTTTTTAACATCCTTTGAAAGCGCTTTGCTGCACTTTTTAACCGTTTCAGTAATAGATTTCACAAACTCGCTATGGTATTTTGGCATATTGCGCTTATTAGCGCCGCCCACAAGCAATTCATAATGCGGAATACAGAACATAGACTGATTATCAAACATATTTCTAAAATCGCGCTCGGTTTCATAGCAGCGGTAAAGGGTATCTATCATACGCTCCATACCCCAATTAATTTTATCGCAAACAAAGCATTTATCGTATATATTCCCTGCTTTTTCCGCCTTCTTCTTTTTTGTTTCAAAAAGCTTGAAATTAAGCACGTCCTCGTTTATAAAATCGAGGTGCGTTTCGAGCATTAAAGCCAGCGACAACCTGCCTTTGTGATTCAGCATCATATCATAATGTGAGGGGCAAAATCCCGTTTTATTTGTTTCAATGCGAACATCGGGTTCCATCATGGCAGCACCCATTATATAATCAACGATATGATTTTCAACAGTACGCCGCATTCTGCAAATCGGACAACCATCATCCTCTTCAAAGACCTCACTTACGGGTATAGTGCAAATATCATCTCTCATTTTTATCATCTCCGCTTGTTATTATACAACAAATGTGGTAAAATTGGAACATAAATTTTCAAGGAATGATTTTTGTGCATTTTGAATTTAAAAATAACAGCGCCTATATTTACTCTCCCGAGAACATTTCGCTTGCCGCCACGCTCGACTGTGGGCAGGCTTTTCGATGGAGCGAAATTGGTGAAGGAATATGGGAAGGAATAGCACTTAACCGCTATTTGAAGCTGCAGCAGACGGCAGAATTCGTGCGTATTTACAACACAACCGAGAAAGAATTTTACGAATTTTGGTATGATTATTTTGACCTTGGTCGCGACTATAGAGCGATAATCGAAAAAATCGAAAATCCCATACTCAAAAACGCTGCCGAATATGGCGGCGGCATTAGAATTCTGCGCCAAGACCCATGGGAAGCGCTATGCTCTTTTATAATTTCGCAAAACAATAACATTCCCCGAATCAAAGGAATTATTGATAGGCTTTGCGAAAATTTTGGCGAAAAGGTCGAGGGCGGCTACACATTTCCGAGTGCCGAGCGTATAGCTAGCCTTTCTATCGACGATTTAAGCGTGATTAGAAGCGGTTTTCGCGCTAAATACATATTGGATGCCGCTTGCAAGGTAGCGCGCGGAGAGCTCAATTTAGAGGAGCTTAAGGCTATGCCTATGGATACTGCCCGCGAAAGGCTGCTATCAATTTACGGTGTTGGCAACAAGGTCGCCGACTGTGTGCTGCTTTTCGGACTTGGCCACCTTTCAGCCTTCCCGCGCGATGTTTGGATTAAGCGCGCAATTGAGCAGTTGTTCGGTGGCAAGCTCTGCGAGGCAGATAGCGAGTTTGCAGGCATTTACCAGCAATATATTTTCTATTATGCGAGAGAAAATAAGTAAATTATACATATTGCTGCGAAAATTTTATAGAGTTAATACTATAAAAAGGTAGACACACCGAAATGTGTCTACCTTTTATTTTTTACACCGCTTTTTTGGTGTGTGTTATTTTTGCTTTACCGCCATTTACAGTTTCGGCAGTGATAGTGATTTTATTAATGGTTTCGTCGGACGGAGTGCCGAACATCAAGTCGGTTAAAATATTCTCGATAATGGCGCGAAGTCCACGAGCACCGGTATTGCGCTTAATAGCCAGCTCGGCTACTGCCTCGAGCGCGCCCTGCTCGAATTCAAGCGCCACATTATCCATTTGGAATAATGCTTGATACTGCTTTATAATCGAGTTTTTAGGCTCGGTCATAATCCTGATAAGGGTCTCCTTATCGAGCGCTTTAAGACTTGTTATAACGGGCAAACGACCTACAAGCTCGGGTATCATACCGAACTTCACCAAATCCTGCGGGGTTACGCGGGTGTTGGCGATTTCGTTCTTAGCTTCGGTCTTGGATTTAACCTCTGCGCCAAATCCCAAGCTGCTGCCACCTATGCGGCGCTCAACAACCTTATCAAGTCCATCAAATGCACCTGCGCAGATGAACAAAATGTTGGTTGTGTCAATCGGGATAAGCTCCTGCTGCGGATGCTTTCTACCACCCTGCGGCGGAACATTGGCAACCGTGCCCTCCAAAATCTTGAGTAGAGCTTGCTGAACACCCTCTCCGCTTACATCGCGGGTTATAGAGGTGTTTTCGCTTTTTCTGCCTATTTTATCTATTTCATCGACATAGATAATACCACGCTGCGCCTTTTCAACATCGAAATCGGCCGCCTGAATAAGGCGAAGCAGAATGTTCTCAACATCCTCGCCGACATAACCCGCCTCGGTTAAGGTGGTGGCATCGGTAATAGCTATCGGAACATCGATAATTTTAGCGAGTGTTTGAGCAAGCAGGGTTTTGCCGACACCTGTGGGGCCAAGCAAAACAACATTGCTCTTTTGCAGCTCAACATCGGTATTAACATTTTTTGAAATTCGCTTATAGTGGTTATAAACCGCAACGGCAAGAGTTTTCTTTGCCTCATCCTGCCCTATTACATACTCATCAAGCTTTTCCTTGATTTCGGCAGGCTTCAGCATTTTAAACTCGGCAGCATTTTTCTTGCCCTTTTTAGGCTTTGCGAACAGCTCATCATCCTCGGTTAAAAGCGAATTGCAAAAGGAAATACAGCCATCGCAAATAAAAACGCCCGGTCCCTCTATAAGACGAACTGCTTCGTCCTGCGATTTTCCGCAGAACGAGCAGCAAACCTTATCTTCTTTTTTAGTTGACATTATAGTCTCCTATCTTTTGGTGATTACCTTATCAATAAGACCGTAATCCGCGGCTTCGTCAGCCGACATAAAGTTATCTCTTTCGGTATCCTTACGGATCTCCTCAATCGGGCGACCTGTACGCTCGGATAGAATAGAATTTAACTTTTCTCTTGTTTTCTCAATATGCTTTGCGTGAATGAGAATATCGGTTGCCTGACCCTTGGCAGCGCCTAGCGGCTGATGAATCATAATCTCGCTGTTAGGCAGAGCGTAGCGCTTGCCCTTTGCGCCTGAAGCCAAAAGGAATGCACCCATGCTCGCAGCCATACCCATACAAATTGTGCTGACATCGCACTTGATGTACTGCATAGTATCGTAGATAGCAAGGCCTGCCGAAACAGAGCCGCCGGGGCTGTTAATATAGAAGCAAATATCCTTTTCGGGGTCTTGCGCCTCCAAAAACAGCATTTGAGCGATGACAAGGCTGGCGGTTGTATCATTAACCTCATCACACAGCATAACAATTCTATCATTGAGCAAGCGGGAGAAAATATCATAAGAACGCTCTCCGCGGCTTGTTTGCTCAACTACATAAGGAATAAAACTCATATCCATAATCTGCACCTCCGAAATTTGTGTTATACACTGTATAAATTATGCACGGAATGCCTCAATTATAAACAATTATTCAGCATCCTTTTTTGCTGCTGTCTTCTTGGTTGTGGTTTTCTTTGCGGGAGCCTTCTCTGCTGCCTCACCCTCTGCCTTCTTGGTAGTGGTCTTCTTTGCAGCAGGCTTTTTAGCAGCCGGCTTCTTCTCGCTCTTCTTTTCAACCTCTGTAACTACTGCTGCCTCTTTTACAAGGTCAATAGCCTTATTTACAGCTAAATCTTTAGCAATTTCCTTTGCGGGAACTGCAGCCTTAACCTGCTCAACAGTAACGCCATAGTTTTCAGCCATTTTAGCAATTTGAGCCTCAACATCCTCATCGCTTGCGGTGATGCTTTCGAGCTCAACAATCTTTTCAAGAGCAAGACGCATTTTAACCTGCTTTTCAGCCTGCGGACGGAATGTTGCTTTGAACTCATCAAGAGTAGAACCTGTGTACTGAATGTAGGTTTCAACATTCATGCCCTGCATCTGAAGTCTGTAGGCAAAATCCTGCACCATCTGGTCCACACGGTTATTAATCATAGCATCAGGAATTTCAGCCTTCATACCCTCAACAATAACATCAACGATATCGTTTTCAACCTGCTCATCTGCAGTTCTCTGCTTTCTCTCAAGTGCTTTAGCCTTGATATCAGCCTTTAATTCATCGAGAGTATCAAATTCGCTTACATCCTTCGCGAAGTCATCATCGATAGCGGGAAGCTCGCGAACCTTAATTTCATGGAGCTTAACCTTAAATACTGCGGGCTTTCCAGCAAGCTCTGCAGCCTGATAATCAGACGGGAAATCAACATTAACATCAAATTCCTCGCCGATATTGTGTCCAACAATTTGATCCTCAAAGCCGGGGATAAACTGACCCGAGCCGAGTGTTAAGGAGAAGGACTCACCCTTGCCGCCATCGAAAGCAACACCATCGATAAAGCCTTCAAAATCAATAACAGTGATATCATCAAGCTTGGCTGCTCTGTCTTCAACTGCTACCATACGAGCGTTGCGGTCGGCCATACGAGAAAGCTCGTCCTCAACCTCGCTGTCCTCAACCTTAACAGCAAGCTTTTCAACCTTAATTCCCTTATAATCAGCAACGGTTACTTCGGGAGCAACTGTGATAGTTACCTTAAACTCTACACCATCAGCACCGATAGATACAACCTCGGTATCGATTTTATCGTCAACATAGGTGAGACCTGACTCCTCGATAGCAGCCTCAACAGCCTCGGGATACAGGATATTAAGAGCATCCTCATAAAAAACGGCTTCGCCATACATCTTCTCGATGAACTTACGGGGGGCTTTTCCCTTTCTGAAGCCGGGAACTGACATTTTCTTTACATTCTGACGGTAAGCTTTTTCTACAGCCTCGCCGAATTTCACACCGTCAATAGCGATTTCGAGCTGATATCTGTTGGTATCAACCTTTTTTGAACTTTTTAAACTCATTTATAAAACCTCCGTAGATTTTTTATCTCATAATACTATACCACAGTTTTTATAATATTTCTACCATTTTTTGCAAAAATTTTCAAAAATTATTTTTTCACGCGTATCGGTGTAAAACCGACACAATCGCAGGATACTAATTTTAGAGAAATGCCGCCATATTCCGATACTGACTTATTAAGTCCCGCACCGTGAATATGCCCGTGATAAACGGTTTTTATATCATATTTTTTGAGAACCTCGAAAATCTCATCACACACCATATCGCCATAAACGGGCGGATAATGCAAAAACACTATCGGCTCTCCGCCGAGCTCGAGAGCTGCCTTTATAGAAGTCTCAAGTCTGCCCGCCTCGCGAAGCACTACCTTTTTATCGGTTTCTTTGGCGTCGTAGAACCAGCCACGAGTGCCGCAAACCGCAACGCCGTCTACACGGTAGGCGTTATTAAAAAGCAATTTTACGGTTTTTATTGAATTTTTTTCAAAAAATTCCTCGATTTTCTTACGGGTACTCCACCATAAATCGTGATTCCCTTTACCAATAATTTTGATACCGTTAAGTTTTTCCAAAAATAAAAAATCTGGTAAAGTATCCTCCAGTTTTAGCGCCCAAGAAAGGTCGCCGGGAAGAATTACTGTGTCATTCTCCGCTACCACCCTGTTCCAAGCAGCAACAATTCTGTCGGTATGATTATCCCAACCGTGAAAAATATCCATTGGCTTATCAGAACCGAATGATAAATGCAAATCGGAAATAGTATACAGCGACAAAACTCTTCACCCCACTGAATATAATTTTTTATACCGCAAATAATAATAAGGCCGAAACGGTAATATAACAAGAAAGGAACTTTAAAAATGGAAAACAAAAATAAAATTAATGGCATTGTATGCCATGTTGAAACCTGCGAATACCACGCAAAGGATGACAGCTGCACAGCTAACAAAATCAGTGTTGGCGGCTGCACCGCCTGCGACTGCACAGACACCTGCTGCAACACCTTCCGCGCGAAGAACTAACTGTAAATTACCCGACTGAACAGTCGGGTAATTTTTTATAGACCTAAATATTCTAAAACAACTTCTGGCATTTGCTCGCTTTCACACACATTGCTAAAGCGAACCGCAGCGTTTTCAAGCGCCTTGATGGGCTCGGGGATTTCGGTCTTTGTTGCAGCAGACAAATCGTTCAACACCTTGAACTCATCATCGGTAACCTCTCCGCCTATAGCCGAATAAACACTCTTAGCGAACTTATAGGGTGATGCAGTTGAGGCGATTACAACAGGAGTATTATCGCCCGTTGCCGCTACATAATCCTCGTATACAGCCAGCGCGACTGCGGTGTGGGTATCGGCAAGGTAGCCATACTCCTCAAACACCTTTTTAATGGTAGCCTTTGTTCTATCATCATCACAGCAGCCACCATAGAAAATATCTTTAACTTTAGCCGCCATCTCGGCATCAATTTTGAAAGAGCCGGTCTTGGCAAGATTTTCCTGAAGTGCCGCTATTTTATCACTATCGTGTCCGGAAAGCTCAAACAGCATTCTTTCAAGGTTGCTGGAAATGAGAATATCCATAGAAGGTGAAATTGTGGTGAAGAACCGTCTGTTTCGGTCGTAAACACCGGTTTCAATAAAATCGGTTAAAACATTGTTTGCATTAGATGCGCAAACCAGCTTCTTTATCGGCACACCCATAACCTTTGCGTAATATGCGGCAAGAATATTACCGAAGTTACCTGTTGGTACTACTACATTAAAGCCATCCACAGCTCCGCCCTCTTTGAGCAAATCGCAATAAGCCGATACATAGTAGATAATCTGCGGAACAAGTCTGCCCCAGTTTATTGAGTTAGCACTGGAAAACAGTTTTCCTGCGCCCTCAAGCTTTTCGATAATTTCACCGTTTGTGAAAATCTTTTTAACACCTGTCTGGGCATCGTCGAAATTGCCATTAATCGAGCAAACAAAAACGTTTTCACCCTTTTGTGTATCCATTTGAAGCTTTTGCATCGGGCTTACACCGTCGCACGGATAGAAAACTATTATCTTTGTGTTCTCAACATCGGCAAAGCCCTCAAGAGCCGCCTTGCCTGTATCGCCGCTTGTAGCAACGAGAATTACAGTTTCTTTACCCGAATTCACCTTTTTTGCGGCAGTTGTTAAAAGATAAGGCAGCAGCTGCAGCGCTAAATCCTTAAAAGCGCAGGTGGGACCATGCCAAAGCTCAAGCATATTTATATTGCTGCCAAGGCGCGCAATAGGTGCTGGCTCTTCGTTCTGAAAGCTGCCTGTATATGCGCCATCTACACAGTAGGATATTTCATCTCCCGAAAAATCGGTTAAGAAATTTTTGAGAATATATTTTGCTCTGCCCTTATAATCCAGTGCCTTAAGACTTTCAAAATCGCTTTCTGTTAAGGACGGAATTGTTTCGGGAACAAAAAGTCCACCCTCTTTAGAAATGCCGTTTGCGATAGCCTCGGCGGCAGTAGCGGTTAATTTATTGTTTCTTGTACTGATATAGTTCATAAAATCGCCCCTTTAAATAGCATTGAAAGCATTTTTAATATAATGTAATTTTAGCTTTTTTATCCCCGCTTCATCGGTATATCGGTAAACCTCCGCTACATCAAACCTCGGTTGCAGTTCGGGGATATTGCTTTTAGCTAAAAAGTTTTTTGCAGTTAAAATGATTTTTTGCTGCTTACGGTAATCCACCGCCTCGGCAGGGGTGAAAATAGCGTTTTCACTACGCATCTTAACCTCTACGAAGCAGACATATTTTTTATTCTCGGCTATAATATCGATTTCACCGAATCGACTATGATAATTCATTTTAGCAATTATGTAGCCCTTTTCTCTTAAAAAATCAGCAACTAACTGCTCGGCTTTTTTGCCACTCTCTTTTTTATCCATCATAGCACATTCTTAAGAAATGATTTGCGGTGAATTTCGGTTATGCCGTGTTCCGCAATCGCCTCATAATGAGCCTTTGTTCCATAGCCTTTATGCGCGGCGAAGCCATATTCGGGATACTTTTTATCGTATTCAAGCAGCAGCCTGTCCCTTGTTACCTTTGCAAGAATGGAAGCGGCTGCGACCGACATTGATTTAGAGTCGCCCTTTATAACAGTCATAGCGGGAATAGCAAGCTTGGGATCGCGATTGCCGTCGATAATCGCGAAATCGGCAGACTTAGGCAGCTGCTCAACGGCGCGGCGCATTGCCAAAAATGTAGCGCCAAGGATATTAAGTTCCTCAATCTCCTCTACGGATGCAAAGGCAACCGAATACGCTACCGCCTTTTCGGTTATAACGCTAAATAATTGCTCGCGTTTTTTCTCGCTTAATTTTTTGGAATCATTAAGCCCTTCGATTTCTGTATCGGGCTTTAATATTACTGCGGCAGCACATACAGGACCTGCAAGCGGTCCTCGTCCCGCTTCATCAACTCCGCAAACGGCGCTAAAGCCCTTTGCAGCAATATCTTTTTCAATAGTATAATCAGGCATTATGCTCTCTCCAAAGTGATTTTTCCTATTTTGCAGTTTCTGAACTCCTCAAGCAGCATATTAGCAGCGCGCAAGGTATCAACCTCGCCACCGCGAATAACCATACCGCGTTTCTTGCCGATTTGAGTTAAAATTTCGTACGGCTCATTATCAAAATTAAGCTCACCATAGCGACCGATTAATAACTCACGGTACTGCTCGGACAATATTTCGATAAGACGGATAGCAAGCAGTTCAACATCAACTACCTTATCCTTAACGGCACCAGTGAAAGCCAAGCGCTCGCCAACCGTTGTATCCTCAAATTTAGGCCATAAAACGCCGGGGGTATCAAGGAGCTCCAGCTCCTTATCGATAGTAAACCACTGATTACCCCTTGTAACGCCAGGGCGGTTTTCTACCTTGGCGCGCGAGTTGCCCGCTATGCGGTTAATAAACGAGGATTTACCGACATTTGGTATACCAACAACCATTACGCGAAGCGGTTTACCGACCATTCCTTTAGCGCGGTACTGCTCAAGCCTTGCGGACAGCTTCTGCTTAACGGCGGACTTGAATTTATCAATTCCTCTGCCGTTTTTACAGTCGATTCCAATGGCAGCACAGCCTAGAGTTTTATAATATGCGATCCATTCCTCTGTTATTGCGGGATCTGCCATATCACACTTATTAAGCAGAACAATACGCGGCTTATCTCCGATTATATCGAGCAAATCAGGGTTACTGCTGCTTATAGGGATTCTCGCATCAACAACCTCGGCAACAGCATCAATAAGCGGCAAAATCTCGGCGATTTTGCGACGCGTTTTAGTCATATGTCCGGGAAACCATTGAATATATTGCGAATTTTCAGAATTTTTATTATTCATCTACCAGCACTCCAAAACGGCTGAACGGCAGGAATCGCAACAGCGCTCTGCCTAAAATATTTCTTTCGTCCACCATGCCATTATTTCCAAGAGTCGATTTACGGCTATCTGCCGAAACATTTCGATTATCGCCTAAAACAAAGACATGCCCCTCCGGTACGGTTACAGGGAATATAACATCTCCCCTTGTATTAGTGGGAGTGTAGGTATAAGGCTCGTCGAGCGGAACACCGTCTACACTAACTATACCTAGCGAAAAATCAATATCAACAACCTGACCTTCGGTTGCGATAATCCTCTTTACAATACAGGTTTCTCTACTTGAATAATCAGGGCTGTTATCTGTATTGCGCGAGATAACTACAATATCACCGCGTTCAGGTGTGTAGAACAATTTTGAAATAATTATGCGCTCGCCGCTATGCAGGGTATTAAGCATCGAGTTGCCGCTTATGGTAACAACCTTGAATACAAAGGTAAACAAAACAGTTACAATGATAACGCTGGCAACAATGATTTCAAGCCAATCAAAAACCTCTAATTTCCCTTTTGAGGTTTTGGACTTTACCAACTGTTTTTCGCTGTTTTCAAAGAAATCTTCCACTAAATACCCACCTTTCAAAAAAGCAAAAAAGGGGACCATTAAAAGTCCCCTTTAGTTCATTAGCCGATAAGCTCTTTAACTTTTGCTGCCTTACCAACTCTGTCGCGAAGATAATAAAGCTTTGCTCTGCGGATTTTACCGTTTCTCACGAGCTCTACTTTAGCTACATTCGGAGAGTGAACGGGGAAAACTCTTTCCACGCCAACACCATAAGAAAGTCTTCTTACAGTAAAGGTTTCAGCAATGCCGCTGTTGTTGCGTGCAATAACTGTGCCCTCAAAAATCTGAATTCTTTCTCTCTCGCCTTCGCGAATTTTTACATGAACGCGAACTGTGCTACCAATCTTAATTACGGGAGCATCCTCTTTAAGCATTCCTGCAGTTAAATTCTTTAAAGCATCCATTCTTTTTTCCTCCTTAAGATTTTTCAGATGTTCTTACGATTATTCGCAGAGGACCATCCGCTTCAATGTCGAATTTTTCGGCATTAAACCCACTTGTAAGGACCAAGTGAAATCAAATGCTAGAGTATAATACCACACTTTTTTAAAAAAATCAAGTATTATTTTGTAAGAGTTCCGCCATTCGTCTGAAAAACCAAAAAAACATCCTCTTGACGCAGCGTTTCTGCACCAATATACACAAGAATTTCGCGATTTTCCTTCGTTTTACATAAAAACTCATAACAAAGCTTTTCGTAGCCACCCTCGGTTGGTATTAAACAAAGCGCCTTGCTTTTAATGTTCAAATTATCCTTAAGGACATTTTGCGCCTCTTCCACTGTAAATTTAGGTGTTTTCATTTCTCGGGGCTTATTATTAGTTATATAGCCTCTCGCGTCAAAAAATACCACATCTCCGTTTGACATATCCACTCCTACTTTTACAAGGTCTGTATAGCAAATAACACCACCAGACACCAGTGCAAAGTTAACGACACAAACTCCGTTGTCGGTGAAATAGTAATTGGCTAAAAAGCTTTCTCCAAAGGTTTTTCCTATAAACTCCTCTGCCTTTTTCTTTGCTTGATTATACGATAGCTTTGCCTGCTCGCCGACATTATACTTGCGGAAGCTGATTAAATAGCCACCGTTTATGCTAACCGTCGCTGCACCCTCACCGTATACAAAATTAAATGCGGGAATTTTACCGCTGTCATAATTATCGAGCATTATTTCTTCAGCCGATATGCCGAGCGCATTCGCTGCCACGGTTTTAGCGGTCTGTTCATCCACCGCTTCGGCGTTCTCTATTAAATATGCATTATTAACCGATACATAATCCGAATATGGTCCGTCATACAAAAGGGTTGGATAATCAATTATCGAATCCTCTAATATATTAAGCGACTCTGTAAAGGCATTGTCCCCTATTGTTTGCTCTATGCTGCCTGTAATAGCATCTGACCAATATCCTGTTGTGTCAATCTCAACCTGCATTTCAGCGAAGCCGGCAGACAGCCCCTGCGCCATAGATGTTAGCGTTTCAATATTATTTTTTTCGGTTTCGTTGATTTCGCCGCCGTCAATAGCCTTTTGTGCCAAATATACCGTGAAATTTCCTACTTGCGAAAGAAACTTATTCACATTATCATAGGACGCTTCGCCTGTTGGTAGCTGCGCAAATGCCTGCTTGGCGATTTTAGATTCGGTATAAATATCGGTTGCTATTTGGGACAACTGCGCAGGATTCCATACATAAGGCATCTTACCCAGTGCTACCGATATTTTATTAAGGCTTGAATTCAACTCCTCTATAGACCGCGAATAGGTATAGCGAATTTCGGTTTTAAAGCGCTGCGAGTGCTTATAGTATTTAATGCAAAGCACCGAAACCACTAATAAAATCGCAAGTAAATAGGAAATAATTTTTACCAATGTTCTTTTTTTCATATTATCACAGCCTCTCATCCCCTATGTTACCCAAAAACTTCCTATATATAATTTAGAAATATATAAAATTAATGTTGTGTTAACCGACAATATATAGTATAATAGATTGATAGAATAGGGGGATAAGCTTTGAATTCGGCAATATATTTAGACAACAGCGCTACGACCGCGCCCTGCGACACTGCAATTAAATATGTAAATTCCGCTTTATCGGAAAACTGGGGCAACCCCTCATCGCTACACAGTGCAGGCATCTTGGCAGAGCAGCTGCTGAACAGCGCCCGCAAAAAGGCGGCACAGCTAATAGGTGCAGAGGAAAACGAAATTTTCTTCACCTCTGGAGGTACTGAAGCCAATAATATCGCTATACTCGGTGCGTGCGAGCGCCAGAAGCGACGCGGCAACCGAATTGTTACTACCGAAATTGAGCACCCCTCGGTTATGGAAACGGTTAACCGCTTATCCGAAATGGGATTTGAGGTCATTTATTTAAAGCCCGATAAAAACGGTGTTATTTCTAAGGAAGATATATTTTCCGCCGTTAACGATAAAACAATTCTTGTTAGCATTATGCTTGTTAATAATGAACTGGGTTCTATAGAGCCTATAGCCTGCGCAGCAGAGGCTGTAAAGGCGGCGGGCGCACCCGCGCTCATCCACTGCGATGCAGTGCAGGCTTTCGGCAAGCTGCCTATAAATGTAAAGAAATTAGGCATTGACCTTTTAAGTGTGAGCGCACATAAAATACACGGTCCTAAAGGCGGCGGTTTCTTATATAAAAAGCGTTCCGCAAGTCTTGCCTCCCCTATTTTCGGCGGTGGTCAGGAAGGCGGGGTTCGCTCGGGCACACACCCGTTGCCCGCTATTGCCGGTCTTCTGGGCGCAATGGAGGAGCTACCCGACATTAAAGAAAGCTATGATAAAATTCAAAAGCTCCGTAATTATGCAAAGGAAGCCCTTTTAGCTACAGGACTTGTAAAAATAAACAGCGGCGAAAATGCGCTGCCGTACATATTAAATATAACAGTAAGCGGATATAAATCGGAAACGCTGCTGCATTTTTTAGATAGCAAGGGAATTTTCGTTTCAAGCGGAAGCGCCTGCGCTAAAGGCAAAAAAAGTTATGTGCTTAAAAGTGTGGGGCTTACCGATAAGGACATTGATTGTTCTCTTCGCATCAGCTTCAGCAGATTTAACACAACAGGTGATATCGATGCGCTGTGCTCGTCTATCACCGAGGCTTGCAGATTTATCAGAAAGGCATATTAAAATGAAGGAAATTATTTTGATTAAAAACGGCGAATTAGTGCTCAAAGGACTAAACCGCAATAATTTTGAGGATATACTGATAAGAAACATTAAGAAAAGCATTTCCCCTCTTGGCAAGGTTACTATCAAGAAGGCACAATCCACTATTTATATTGAGCCTACTGATGACGATTTCCCAATGGACGAGGCACTGGATAAAATCCGCAAGGTCTTCGGTATTGCCGCCTTTTCCAAAGCCTGTGTTTGTGAGAAGGATATGCAGAGCATTTTGGATAATGCTATCCCCTATCTCTCCGAGCAGCTGCGCGGTGCTAGAACCTTTAAGGTTGAAGCAAAGCGTTCGGATAAAAAATTTCCGCTTAAATCTCCCGAAATTTGCATGGAGGTCGGCGGACATATATTAAAACACTTCCACCACCTGAAGGTTGATGTACATAATCCGGAGGTTACCGTTTATGTTGAAATCCGCGATTTTAATGCATATATCCGTGCAGGGCAAATAGTAGGCGCAGGCGGCTTGCCCGTTGGCACTGCCGGCAGAGCAGCTATTTTAATTTCGGGTGGAATTGATAGTCCTGTCGCTGCTTGGATGATGGCAAAGCGTGGACTTGAACTAAATGCAATACATTTTGCAAGCCCACCCTACACCAGCCCGCGCGCCGAGCAAAAGGTTAGAAATTTGCTTGAAAAGGTATCACTTTATAGCGGCATTATTCGTCTGGGTGTTGTTCCTTTTACCGAAATTCAACAAGAAATTGCCGAAAAATGCCCTGAAGATTATTTCACATTAATTATGCGCCGTATGATGATGCGCATATCCGAGCGTTTGGCAAGAGAAAGAAACTGCTTGGCACTTATAACCGGAGAAAGTCTCGGTCAGGTAGCAAGTCAGACCCTTCCTGCCCTCGGAGTTACCGATGCGGTTTGCAATATGCCGACGCTCCGTCCGCTTATAGGTATGGACAAGGAAGAGATTGTTGAAATCTCAAGAAAGATTGATACATTCGAGATTTCCATCCAACCCTATGAGGATTGTTGCACCGTATTCACCCCACGCCACCCAAAAACACGCCCAACTATTGAGCAGTGCATTGAGGCTGAACGCGATCTTGATATTGAAAATTTAGTTAACAAAGCCGTAGAAGGTACAGAGTTCACCTATATCGGTCAGGAGTGATTTTTTGAAAAGCGTTTTTATAACAAACAGTTTATCTGCTAACTCTAATACCGAAATTTTATCTCTGCTGTTAAATTCCTTATCAGGGGATTTAACGGTACGTTCGGTTTTGCCAGAGGAACTGCTGAAATCTGTTAAGCGCGAGCTTTGGAAATATGACCACTTAATAATTAGCGGCGAGTTTTCGGATTCTGACGAATTTACCGCCCTTTGCGATAGATATTTTTCAAACGAGGAGATTTTTTCGCCCGACGGTGAATTTATGGGCTGTGTTGCAAAGCCGAAAGCTACAACAATAGCTGTGTTGCCTAAAAGCACAAATGCTGCCCGCATATTTATAGAGCAGAATTTCAGCCCTATAAACATCAATTACGGCTTTGAGCATTTTATTAGCAAAACTGTCTATGTGGCATCTACCGATGAGCAAAACATCAAACAGACAATTTCCGAATTTGAAAACACAGAAAACCCCACAGTTATCGTTAAATGCCACAAGCTTTTCACCGAAATCAGCATTACTGCATTTGGTAATACCGAGGAAAAAGCACAAGAGGCACTTGATAGCGCAACAGAAAAAATCGCGTTGCTTTTGGGAGATGATGTTTTCTCTACCGACACACCTCATATTGAGCAAGCTGCAGTTAACCTGCTTATTAACAAAAGCCTCAAAATTGCAACTGCCGAGTCCTGCACGGGCGGTCAGATTTCCAAAATGATAACTGCCGTGCCAAACTCCTCAAGCATATTTGAAATAGGAATCGCGTCGTATTCAAACCGAATTAAACGGCACGCTCTTTCCGTGCCGAAGGAAATATTAGAAAATTACGGCGCTATAAGCCGTCAAACCGCCGCTTATATGGCGCTCGGTGCTAAACGGCTTGGCAGCGCCGATATAGGAATTGGTATAACGGGCGTTGCTGGTCCCAGCTCTAGCGAGGGTCATCCGGTTGGCACAGTTTTTATAGCACTTTGTGCAGGTGAGCACTTCTGGGTGCGGGGGCTCAAGCTATCTCCCATATCGACTAGAAGCGAGGTGCGGGATGCCGCCTGCTTTGCTGCATTTGATCTGATTCGCCGCTACGCTGAATGCTATCCGCGCGTATTACCCGATGGCTCGACCGACATCAACACCTTGAAGGTTCTATACGAGCAGCCTCATTTCATAAACTCAAGCCTTTTGTTTATGAAGGAAGACCTTGGCGAATATTTAAAGCAAGAAAAGGCTGCCGAGGAAATAGACACTACCGAGCCTGCCGAGGACTTCGATTTCAATGCCTTTGGCAGCTTTGGCACCTCAAGCACACCGCTTGAAGAGCTTCGCAAGAAGGTTATTAAGGAGCATAGAGCAAAGCCTAAATTCGAAATTCCCGATATCAAGTCATATTTTAAAAATCTTCGCGATAGAATGTTTACTACAACTGATATCAAAGGCTTTGTTTTAGAATACTTCTATAAAATCGGCGTTTTGATTCTGGTATCGGCTATGGCTTTGGTTTCAATAATGTCGGTGAATGTTTTTGTTCAAATCACCAACAACCGCAAGGCCATAGAGGAAATAAGACCGTTATGGTCCGGTGTTGAAATTAAGGATACCGACGGAATGCTCGTGGATTTTAAAAACATTCAAAAAACCAATGAGCAAATCGACGGTTGGATTAGCGTCCCAAACAGCAACATCAACAACCCTGTTTGCAGCTACACAGAAAACGATTTTTACAGCACCCATAATCACAAGGGTGCACAAATCGATTATGGAAGCCTTTATTATGCGTTCCCAACCGACACCAAGGCTCTGCCCAAAAATGTCGTGATTTACGGTAATAATGCAAATGACGGCTCGCTGTTTGCGGATCTTATTAAATACAAAAACCATAATTTCGCTAGCGAGGCTCAAATTATAACCTTTGCTACCCCCTATGATATAAGCTATTATCAAGTGTTTTCTGTAATGATAGCAACCGATAATCCCGCACATGACACCAGTGGCAACTATTTCGATTTCACTAAATCCGAATTCGAAACTGAGATTGAGTTTAATTTATGGATAAGCGAGGCTAAAGTTCGCAGTATTTACGACTGCACCATTTCGGTTGGCTCACATAATTCATTGCTGACTTTAGTTACCGATACCGATGATTTTTCTTCCTCAAAGCTTGTTGTTATTGCAAGAAAGCTTGAAACCGATGCGGCATCGCCCTACACCTTCTCTGTTAATACCGCACCGAAATTCCCCGCAATTTGGTATCAATTGCATAAACTTGAAAACCCTTATGTTTATTATATAAGCCAAAACACGGCTAACTGATTTTTATGAGGTATGGATATGGTACAAAGCATTAAAACAGAAATTATTTATTATGGTATGCCCAGCGATTTTGAATTCGAATTCAATCTCTGCGGCTGCTGTCAAATGAGGCTTCTAAAGGAAACCGCCACTGATACCGCCGGCCTTCTGCGAGCGCTGCAAAAAGGTATTTCAAGAAGCCGTGTTATATTTATTCTAGGCGATATAACAGGCGAAAACAACGCCATTAGTATTATTTCAAAGGCTATTGGATACAGCTGTGAAAGGCTTGATACAAGCTTCTACGATGTTAAGGCTACAGAGCCTATTTACATTATTAAAAATTCCGTACCGCTTATTTCATCTGACGGCACATTTGGTGGCTGCATTATAGAAAGCGGTCCGCAGTCGATGATATTTTTAACTGAGGATAAAAAGGCAAGAAAAGAAATTATGCAAAGCCTTGTTAACTCTTACATTACCGATTTAAGCCATTATCAGTTCGTGCCCGAAACAGTAGCGGAGGAGGTTGTTGATACAGCCGAGGAAATAACCGAATCGCCTATTCCCGATAATGCAACAATCGAAAGCGATGCGATGCCGACTTTAGATGTAGCCGAAGCTGATGCGGAAGTTGAAGCCGAAATAAATACGGCGGCGGATGC
This sequence comes from Acutalibacteraceae bacterium, assembly GCA_045647785.1. Lineage (GTDB taxonomy): Bacteria > Bacillota > Clostridia > Oscillospirales > Acutalibacteraceae > SIG565. The sequence goes on along the minus strand of JAZRMU010000007.1, from coordinate 15,280 downwards.
AGAAAATGAAGCGGAGGATATTTCACTCCAGTTCGAGGACATTATGAGTTCATCCGATGAAGCGAACACGGTGGAGGATGAAGCCTATGACCCGTATAAAATCGAAAATATTGTTGCTGCAGAAGATCTAGATTTAAAGGAAACCGATGACTCAAATATTGAGGAAATAGATGATGCTTACGACAAAGCCCACGATGTCAGCATTGCTAAAAGATTTAATATCGTAACGCTTATTCTTTCCTCTATTTTGTTAGTTTTACTTGCATTTATTGTTTACAGCTTTATATATCTACCCCTCTCAAGCGGTATTTCGGTTACCGATAATTTTATTAATCTATTCCATTTCTTAAAAGGATAAAAAAATCCCCGCAAAGCTCATTTGCGGGGATTAATTTATGCCAGATACTCGCTGCTGACATAGCCTGTATATTCACCAAATTTAACAAGTCGCCAATCTCCGTAATCGGCATACACCGTTACGACCGAGCCGTTTGGAATAGTTGTTATAATATTAGCACCTAGCCCCGGTCCATCGCGTAGATTGAGCACTCCGCCCATTGTTCGCACAGCTGTTGTATATATTGGTTGAGGCGTTATAAATGGTATGCCAAAAAAATCAGCCAAGGATAGCACCACATTTTCGGCTATATTAGTTATGTTATTTCTTATCCATTCGGCGTCATCAGCATTATCGTGATAAGCAAATTCAATAAGCACACCGGGTGCTCGTGTTCTGCGCACCTCACCGAGAGTTGTAGTGGGCACAGTTTTAACCCTATCGGGGAGCGGATAGATAAGCTTTAGGTTATTGGCTATTATTTCGGCAGCTCGCCTACCCTGCACACTGCTTGGGTAGTAATACACCTCACTGCCCCTATTCGCCCCTACGCTTGAAGGTGGAGAGGCATTAGAATGCAGCGCAAGATGCAAATCGTAGTTCCCCGCATTGGAGGCGGCAATAGAGCTTGCTGCATTCATATCGGGTGTGTTTCTTGTGTATTCAATTCCTGTTGAATTGAGGTATGGTATCATTGCATCGGCAATAAGGTTCATATAATATTCCTCATTGCCAAATCCGACATACGGATTAAACTCCTGTGTTGATGGGCTTAAATAAATTCTTGGCATAAAAAATCCCCCTTAAAACTACTCTATGAGTTTTAGGAGGGATTTATTTCTATTTTTGTAAGTTAAGCTTTTCAGCAGAGGATTTTACTACCGATGAGAACCAACAGAAAAGAGTCTCGCCGAGTTCTTGGAAAATCGGGTCTCCGTCGTGCGAGCAGAGCATAGCAAAGGTCTGACCTATGCGGCGCTCAACATCATCGTTTCTGCGATAAGCAAGATAGTAGAACGAAAACGCGCCTGTATCACAGCAGGATAGATAAAGCTCCTGTGAAATGCTTTTAATTTTATCGAGAAAGCTTTTTTCGGCAATACCCGAAATGCTGTCATTCCTACAATATTCATCGAGCGATACCGAAATAGTGAAGGATAACAGCAGTTTCCTCTGAAGCACCATCTGGCTGTCTTCGCTGTCCGCAGCTGATATTGCATCAGACTCGCTTAAAAACTTTTCCGCGATTATAAGACCGAGCTGCTTTGCAGACTCGACCTCTTCAGCAGTAAGGCTGTCCGCAGCAGAAGCCATATTATTTTTAACACTCTCTGTCGGCTTCGAGCCAACAATTTTCATATCGCTGTCATCAAACATTTTCTTCACCTTTATTATAAAGTTTCAGCGCCTCCGCTAACTGTGCGGGACAAGAGGTAGGCTTAAAACCGCATTTAATATCCTGCAGCCTTTCAACAACCTCTTCCACTTTCATTCCCTTAACTAATTCTGAAATTCCTTTTAAATTACCATTGCAGCCGCCAACGAAGGATACAGAATTAACAGTGCCTTCATCAGAAACATCAATCTTTATTAGCTGGGAACACACTCCCTTTGTTTTATATGTAAATTCCATATCTATTATTCCTTTCTGCCGAAGGTTGCGCTCTTAAATTCCTTGCGCATAAATTCAGTAACACCGTTAAAGGTTTCTTTAAAAAGGCACTCGCCCTGCGGATGGGTGCATACACTTTGCTCGCACTGGCAACGGCTGAAATTAATCGTACCGCAAATAAGCTCAATAACCTCTAAAAGTGTTATTTCCTCCGCCTTGCGTGATAATGCATAGCCGCCTTTAGCGCCCTTATATGATTTAACAATCCCGCCTACCGAAAGCTTACGCAATATTTTAAGTGCATAGCGCTGCGTAACTCCTGTACGCTCGGCTATAGTTCCCGCGTCCAGCTTGTTCGCACAATCGGCCAGGCAGGAAACTATTCTTATTGCATAATCGGTTTCGCTGTTAATAATCATTTCTTATCTATCCTTAAATTTATTACTTCTTACAGGGTGTCGCAATTTGCGAAGCGCTTTTGCCTCAATCTGACGGATTCGCTCGCGTGTTACATTAAACTCGGTGCCAACCTCCTCGAGGGTATGGCAGCGGCCGTCCATAAGACCGAAACGCAATCTAATAACTGCCTCCTCGCGTGCGGTAAGGGTTTTAAGTACACCGTTAATATCCTCGTTTGTTATGGTTTTAAGTGCTGCATCATCGGGAGCCAACGCGTCCTCGTCGCTTATGAAGTCCATTAAACGGCTATCCTCCTCGGGACCGATAGGAGTTTCCATGGAAACGGGCTCCTGTGCTACGCGCATAATTTCTCTTACGCGGTCAACAGGAAGATTCATTTTTTCAGCAATCAGCTCCTCGCTTGGTTCAAAACCATTTTCGTGAAGCAGCTGTGTCTGAATTTTCTTAAGACGGTTAATTGTTTCTACCATATGCACAGGGATTCGAATAGTTCTTGCCTGATCGGCAATAGCACGTGTGATAGCCTGACGGATCCACCAAGTAGCGTATGTTGAGAATTTAAAGCCCTTGGTATAATCAAATTTATCAACGGCTTTAATAAGACCAACATTACCCTCTTGAATGAGGTCAAGGAAATACATACCTCTGCCAACATACTTTTTGGCAATACTAACAACCAATCGAAGGTTTGCCTCGGTAAGGCGCTTTTTAGCTAACTCATCGCCATCAGCAATTTTAACAGCAAGCTCAATCTCCTCATTAGAGGATAAAAGCGGAACTCTACCAATCTCGCGCAGATAAACCTTAACGGGATCATCCAAAGACATTGCATCTACATTGAGGTCATCTTCAAGATTTTCAATGTCTATTTCTTCAAGCTTCAGGTCATCCTCGCTCGGCTCTTCGTCGAAATCGAGCACAGTAGGCTCAATAAATAGCTCCTCTAAATCCTCGGGGGCATTCTCAAGCTCATCGATAGAGGGGCTGTCTTTTTCCTCGTCAATAGTTGCATCAATATTGTAATTTTCCATTTCGTTAATTTCCTTTTTCATTCCCTATTCTCCCTTTTTCTTGTTTGCAATGTTTTTAATTTTATTAGTCCAATCCTCTATAGATAATTCCTCATCCCGCGCTACAGTTTTTTGCATACTCTCATTTAATATAACCTCAACGCAGTCATTTATAACCTGCTCGGCATTATCGCCCACATTTATACCATTTTGAAGAGATACAATATAACCAAGCTGCTCGGGTGAAAAACTGTTTCCAAAAAGCGAAATATCAACCGCTCCGCCGCTATCAAGCAAATCGTATAAAGCGGTGAAAATTTCACGATTAAGTGTTGTTACCATATTTTCAGGCTTTAATTTTAACTTAATTTTACCGAACAGATCCGGGTGCTGCAGCAGCACTGCAAGAATACTTCTTTCGGCTGCCTCTGCCTTAATATGGTCGCGTCGCTCGGGATTTAGCTCCTTATTGCGAGGTGGCAGCTGGGTTACCTCTCGGAATTCTTTCTTTCTGGCACTGCTTGCATTCATTTTCTTAATTTTTTCAATTTCGGTTATAAGTGTTGATTTAGAAACGCCATATTTATCCGCCAGCCTGCCCGCATATAAATCCGCCGTTATATTATCGGTTGACGCTAATATTTCGGCAGCTTTTTTAAGATAGGTTGCAGTTGCATTTTGCTCGGTTAGGTTTATACCGTCGGCCGCGCGAAGTAATCTATAATCGATTTCGCTGACTGCACCTTCAAGCAGCAGCTTAAATCTTGGAGCACCGTTTTTCTTGATATATTCATCAGGGTCTTTGCATTCAGGCAAAACCAGCACCCTGATAGGAAGACCTAAATCCTTCATAGTTTCAAGTGCTCTCATAACAGCTTTTTGACCTGCAGCATCGGCATCGAGTGTTACCACAATTTCCTTTGTGTAGCGAGAAAGCAGCCTTGCTTGCTCCTCGGTAAAAGCTGTACCGAGCGGCGCTACTGTATTCTCGAAGCCCGCTTGATGAAGTGATACAACATCCATATTGCCTTCTACCAATATAATTCTATCGGCACACGCTGTTTTGGCAAAGTTTATTCCAAAAAGATTATGGCTCTTTTTGTAAACGGGTGTATCGGACGAATTTATGTATTTTGCTGCATCGCTCTCGGCGGGATTTGCTCTGCCGCTAAAGGCTATAACATTCCCCCTTAAATCAATTACGGGGAACATAACTCGGTTTCTGAATCGGTCGAAATACTTGCCCGATTTGCTAGATTTTGAAATTACATTTGCCTGCTCAAGCTCCCATTCCTTATAGCCCTTGGCTTTAAGGTGGCGCAACAGCTCGTCCCACTTATTGGGTGCGCAGCCAAGACCGAAATGCTTTATTGTATCTACAGTAAGTCCTCTGCCCACAAGATAGTCAAGCGCCCATCTGCCATCCGGCGTTTTAAGATGGTTGTGAAAAAAACGCGCTGTTTCTTTATTAATTTCATATATGCGTTTTTTAAGATTCGCTATCGAATTATCGTAATTATCCTCTGGAATAGTGATTCCCGAGCGCTCGGCAAGCAGCTTTACTGCCTCGATATAATCAAGATTTTCAATAAGCTTTGTAAAGGTAAAAACATCTCCGCCAACGCCACAGCCGAAGCAGTAAAACGACCCGTTTTCGGGATAAACGGTGAATGACGGTGTTTTTTCATTGTGGAACGGGCAAAGTCCCTTTAGGTTTTTACCCGCCCGTTTAAGTTGAATATAGGGGGAAATAACTGTTTCGATATCGTTTTTATATTTTATGTCTAAAATAATGTCTTCCGGTATTGCGGGCAAATTATTCCCCTCCTTTCAAATTAAATATCCCAAGAACGCGGAATATATATATTCTTAAATGTTTCAACAGCAAAATGGTCGGTCATTCCCGCAATATAATCGGTAACTGCGCGAGACACACCATCTCGCTCCAAAATTGCGGCATATTCCCCCTTAAGCTTATCGGGATGTGTATAAAAATAATTATAAAGCCCTTCAATTATGCCCTTTACCTTGGTTTCCTCGCCCTTGGCAACGGGGTTGCGATACACGCTTTCAAACAAAAACTCGTGCAAAAGCTCATAGCATTCAAGCGTTTCAGCGTCCATCTTAATATCATCGACACTGTTTTTAACAATGGAATTTACCATTTTATTAATTCGGGCGCTTTTTGTGTTTCCCAAATAATCTGAAATTTCTTTAGGAATATCCTCGCCCGTTATAACGCCACCTCTTATGGCATCGGCAATATCGTGATTTATATAGGCTATGCGGTCGCAATAGCGAACCACCCTACCCTCAAGTGTTTTAGCCCAATCGCCCTTGGTGTGGCAACGAATTCCGTCTAACACCTCACCCGTAAGGTTAAGTCCCTTGCCGTCCTTTTCAATATATTCGCAAACACGAGCACTCTGCTCATAGTGGGTGAAGCGATATTCGCTTATCTCGTCGAGCGCTCGCTCGCCCGCGTGGCCAAACGGTGTATGGCCTAAATCATGCCCCAATGCGATAGCTTCGGTTAAATCCTCATTAAGGCGCAGCGCTCTTGCAACAGTTCTGGAAATCTGCGCTACCTCCAATGTATGAGTTAAGCGCGTACGGTAATGGTCGGATTCGGGGGACAAAAAAACCTGTGTTTTATGCTTGAGTCGACGGAAAGCCTTAGAATGGATTATTCTGTCGCGATCGCGTTGAAAATCGGTGCGAAGATCACATTTAGGCTCGTCTACTCTTCTGCCGACCGTCTCACTGCTCAATATAGCTCTTGGGGAAAGCAGGTTCTTTTCAAGCTGCTCATAATTCTCGCGTATTGTCAATATAATCCACCCCTTTAACATTTTCTATATATTATATTCGCAAATAATTGTCGAAAACCTTTATTTTCATCAATTAAATTGGATAATATTTTTGATTTTTTGTTTTAATCGATATTTTTCCGCAGAATTGGTCGATAAGCTTGCTGCAAAAGTCGTCGGATACAGTATCGTTTATAAAAACAGTTACACAAACCTTATTGGTAAACTGTGTATCAAGCACGCCGCCTTCAATACCCTTTAATACATTTTCAAGGCTATCAAAAAACGGATACTCACATTCAATTTCAAGTTCGCGGCAAAGTGTCATTGTTTTTATGTCGGCTGCGGCTACTGCGCCGTGCGCCGCGCCCGAATAAGCGCGAACAAGTCCGCCCGTGCCAAGCAGCACTCCGCCAAAATAGCGGGTTACCACCAGTAAAACATTTTTTAGTCCTGCTCCCTCAATAACATCCAATACAGGCTTGCCCGCAGTTCCATGCGGCTCGCCGTCGTCAGAGAAGCGCTTTAGGTTTCCCTCGGCAACCGAATATGCAAAAACATTATGCTTGGCATCCCAATACTTGCTTCGCAGCGCCGCAATATACTCCGAAGCCTGCTCCTCACTTTCAATAGGAATAAGAGTTGCAATAAAACGCGAGCGCTTTTCGGTTAATTCAAAAACATATTCAGTTTTTATAGTTTTATATGAACTCATAACTTACTCCGAAAAAGAAAACCGTAACCCTTTGCGGTTACGGTATACTTTTAAACTTATTTTAAGCCAAAACGCTTGTTAAATCTATCTACGCGTCCGCCTGTATCAACAAGTTTCTGTCTGCCGGTAAAGAACGGATGACATTTTGAGCAGATATCAAGATGGATTTCCTTCTTTGTTGAGCGAGTTTCAAACTCCGCACCGCAAGCACACTTAACAACAGTCTTTTCATAGGTAGGATGAATACCCTGTTTCATAGTGTCACCCCTTTCAAAAAATTCGTTAACAATAGGATAATACCACAAAACATTCCAAAATGCAAGCATTATTTACGCTTTTTGAAAAATTTTTTTATAGATTCTATAATTTCAACCGTTTTGAAGCCTATTTTAAACCTTTCAGAGCCTTCTGCAACCACTGCTGCACTATCACTTACAGCGTTATCTAGCCTTGCTGCTGATGTCAAACAAACTGCCGGATACATAACGCACCACCAATTTTTACCTTTTCCCTCGCCTATTATAATCTGTAATGCCTCATATTCGCCCGCAGGCAGAGTGAAGCTTTCATAAACCCGTGTTGAAAAATAGGTCTTTTTTATTTCGGCGGTTACATTATAGTTATATCCATTTTCCTTTATTACCTGCTTTGCTGCCTTTAAATATTCATCTACATTACCATCCGCAACCGTTATGGCATCCTTAATATTATCGACACTCTCTAATTTTTCACTGCCGACGCTTAAAACCGCATCACGCACCTTAAGCTTCAACGCCTGGTCTGCTTCACTATCGGAATTTGCAATTATATGCAATCTTAAAATATTTTCTTTTAGCTCCCTGCAGCTTGCTTCAAAGCTCACCGAGCTTATAAGCACCGATACAATAAGCGCTAAAATAAGTGCCACTTTAAAAAGTCTTAAATCTAATTTCTTCATAAAAAAATATCTCCTTTGGAAAAATCATCCAAAGGAAATATTGACAAAGATTTAAAGTTTTATTCAATTTCTATTGCCTTTTCGACCGGTTCAGCCAAAAACGCAGCTATACCTTTACCTTTAAGCTCCTCGACTGCCGCTGCCGCATCGGCACTATTTTTATATACGCCAAAAAAAGATGGACCGCTGCCGCTCAAGGATACCGCCAGCGCATTGTTAGAAGCCATAATATCCTCTACGACATTGTGCTGCCACGCACAAGAGAATACATTACACATATTTTTAGCAAGCATATCTAAATCGCCGTTTTGTATCGCCTCTACTGCCTTTTCGTTGTCAGGGCGGCTGATTATGGGCTTTGAATCAATAATTTCGTACATCTGCCGAGTTGAGCCTTTTTCGCCGTTTTTAGCAATTACGATAAAGCACTTGGGCATATCGGCGAGTGGAACAAAAATTTCCCCTATTCCTCCGACGCGTACAGTACCGCCATCTAAAAAGAATGGGACATCTGCGCCAAGCCGCACGGCGAGTTTATGAAGCACCGCCTTATCTAAAGGTGCGCCGAATAATTTATTCAGCATTAAAAGCACCGCAGCAGCATCTGCGCTGCCGCCGCCAAGACCTGCAGCAAGCGGAATATTTTTTGAAACGGTGATTTTGGCTCCACCGCATACACCGCTTTCTTCAAAAAACATTTTTGCGGCAATATAGCAAATATCGTTTTCACCGCCAAGCACCGCATTGTCGGATACAACCGTAATACCATTGTCGGTATCTTCTACGCTCACAGTATCATAAAGGCTTACCGATTGCATAATCATATCCACCAGGTGATATCCGTCCTGTCTTTTGCCTAAAATATCCAGTGTTAAATTGATTTTAGCATTTGCCTTTGCTGTTAATTTCACGGCATTTACCTACTTTAATTCCTCTAAAAATTCTCCAATACGCTCGAGCGCTGTTTTGAGATGCTCTACCGAATAGCAATATGAAACGCGTACAAAGCCCTCGCCTCCAAGACCGAATGCGGTACCGGGTACCAAAGCTACTTTTTTAGCCATAAGCAGCTTCTCGCAGAATTCATCGCTGGTCATACCCGTCGACGAAATGCAAGGAAATGCGTAAAAAGCACCCTTCGGCTCACGACAGGTAAGACCTAAATCATTAAATCCCTTCACCACGAGTTGTCTTCTCGAATCATACTCCTCGAGCATATCCTCAACTGCTTCATCGCAGTTTTTAAGCGCCTCAACAGCGGCATATTGCGAAACGGTCGGGGCACACATAATAGCATATTGGTGCAGCTTGGTTACTTCGCGGATTATCTCTTTTGGTCCACAGGCAAAGCCTAAACGCCAGCCCGTCATAGAAAAGGATTTTGAAAAACCGTTTATAACAACGGTGCGCTCACGCATATTACCAATAGATGCTATAGAGGTATGCTTCACACCACTAAAGGTGAGTTCTGAATAAATTTCATCCGAAATAACAATAACATTAGTGCCCTCAAGAACCTCGGCAATTTTTTCAAGGTCCTCCCTTTCCATTATAGCGCCTGTCGGATTGCAGGGATATGGTAGTATCAAAGCCTTGGTTTTATCTGAAAGCTTTGACTTTAGCTCCTCGGGTGTTACCTTGAAATCATTTTCAGCCTTGGTTTCGATTATTACAGGCACTCCACCTGCCAACCTTACAATAGGCTCATAGCAAACGTAACTGGGCTGTGGAATTATAACCTCATCGCCCTCATTCACAAGACTGCGAACGGTCATATCGATAGCCTCACTACCGCCAACCGTTACTAAAACTTCATTTTTAGGGTTGTAGCCAATATTATATTTTCTTTGCATATAAACCGAAATTTCTTGGCACAAGGCATCCAAGCCTTTATTAGAGGTATAGCGGGTTTTCCCTTTTTCGAGCGCCCTTATACCTGCAGCACGAATATTCCAAGGTGTGGGAAAATCAGGTTCACCTACACCAAGAGAAATAACATCCTCCATACTCTCGGCAATATCGAAAAATTTGCGAATTCCCGAGGGCTTAACTTCGGTTATGGTCTTATTGAGTATTTTGCTGTAGTCTATCACAGAGAAATTATCCCCCTATCGTCGCTACTGCCGTCGAACAAACAAATATCCTGCTCCTTATAGCGACGCAGCACAAAATGAGTTGAGGTTGAAACAACCGAATCGATAGTTGAAAGCTCCTTCGCAACGAACATAGCTACCTGCTGGAAGGTTTTGCCCTTAACAAGCACGCAAAGGTCATAACCGCCCGACATAAGGTAAACACTCTCAACCTCGTTGTAGCGCATAACACGCTCGGCAACTTCCTCAAAGCCAAGACCTGATTTAGGTGTTACCTTCAGTTCTATTATAGCGGATACCATAACACTATCCACCTTTTCCCAGTCGATAATCGGTTTGTATCCGTGGATAACGCCCTCTTTTTCCAGCTCTTTAAGGTCTGCTGCCACCTGATTCTCGGCAACACCAAGCATAGCCGCAAGCTCGGCTATAGTATATCTCGCATTTTTATTTAATAATTTAAGTAGTTTAGTATTCATAAGCAAAACCTCCACTTTTATTATAATAGCACAATATGGTTGAAAAATAAAGATATTTTTTCTTTACAACCTTTATTCACTGTGATATAATCTAAAATAATAATATATAGGAGTGATTCTTATTAAAACGGTTATTACAGTTGTAGGAAAAGATGCTGTTGGTATATTAGCCAAGGTATCGGGAAAATGTGCAGAATATAATGTTAATGTAGCGGAGGTTACACAGTCTATACTTAAAGGTATGTTCTGTATGATTATGATTGGTGAGGTTGATGAGATAAAAGGCAGCTTCGCCGAGTTTGCAGAGGATATGGAAAAATTCGGTGATACAATGAATATGAAAATTCATGTAATGCACGAAGACCTATTTAACTCAATGCACAGAATTTAAGCCCCGCGAGGTGATATTATGCTTAACACTAACGATATTCTCGAAACTATTTCGATGATTGAAAATGAAAATCTGGATATAAGAACGGTAACTATGGGCATTTCGCTGCTCGATTGTATTGACCCCGATATAAATAGAGCCTGTGAAAAGGTTTACAACAAGATTACCACAGTCGCTAAAGACCTCGTTCCCGTTTGCTGCCAGATTGAGCGCGAGCTTGGTATACCGATTATCAATAAGCGCATTTCGGTTACTCCGATTGCTATGATTTTAGCAGCCTGCGAGAAAAAAGAGCCGATTAAATTTGCTTTAGCTTTAGAAAAAGCAGCCAGAACTGTTGGCGTTAACTTTATCGGTGGCTATTCAGCTCTTGTTGGCAAGGGCTTTGCGGCTGGCGACCGAGAGCTTATTGAAAGTATACCCGAAGCATTGGCACAAACAGAGCATATATGCTCTTCTGTAAATATAGGTTCAACAAAAGCGGGTATTAATATGGATGCAGTCGCTTTAATGGGTAAGGTTGTAAAGCGCGCAGCCGAATTAACAAGTGATAACCAGTGCATCGGCGCTGCAAAGCTTGTTGTATTTTGCAACGCACCCGAGGATAACCCGTTTATGGCCGGTGCTTTCCACGGTGTAGGCGAAGCTGATTGTGTTATAAATGTGGGTGTTTCAGGTCCCGGAGTTGTTCGTGCTGCTCTTGCTAAAAATTCCGAGGGTCTTGATTTAACAGGCGTTGCCGAGCTTATCAAGCGTACCGCATTCAAAATCACTCGTATGGGTCAGCTCGTCGCTCGCGAGGCATCTGCACGACTTGGTGTTCCTTTCGGTATTGTGGATTTATCCCTTGCCCCCACCCCCGCAGTTGGCGACTCCGTGGCACATATTCTTGAGGAAATAGGTCTTGAAATGTGCGGTTCTTGCGGTACTACCGCGGCGCTCGCAATGCTAAACGATGCGGTTAAAAAAGGTGGAGTAATGGCTTCATCCCGCGTTGGCGGACTGTCGGGCGCATTCATCCCCGTTACCGAGGACGCAGGTATGATAGACGCAGCAAGAGCCGGCGTTCTTACCATTGAAAAGCTTGAGGCTATGACCGCAGTTTGCAGCGTTGGTCTTGATATGATAAATATCCCCGGCGATACCCCACCGGAGGTAATTTCGGCAATTATTGCCGATGAGGCCGCCATTGGTATGATTAACTCGAAGACAACTGCTGTCAGAGTTATTCCCGCTATTGGCAAGCAGGTTGGCGAGGAGCTTAATTTCGGAGGTCTGCTGGGTAGCGGTCCTGTTATGAAGGTTAACACTATGTCGCCTCTTAAATTCATATCGCGCGGAGGTCAAATCCCCGCACCGATACAAAGTCTTAAGAACTAATTATTAAGGCAAACGACACAATGATAAATTAACTACTTGGACATAAAAACACCCTCCACACGGAGGGTGTTTTTTATTTTATTAATCGAACTTTAAGAAAAGCTCAAGCAAATGTTTAGCGCAAAATTCTAAATCGCTACGCTTAAGGTTATCGTATTTGAGTGCTACAGCAAGCTCATCGGAGTGGCCATCAGGCATACGGATATCATTACCCGCCTTTACAACCTCGGCATGGTCGCATGGTACACCCCAGTCGCTTGTAACTATACCGCCAAAGCCCCATTCATCACGGAGAATTCCTTGAATAAGCTCATAGCATTCGCAGCTGCGGCGAGCATTAATTATATTATACGAGGTCATAATCGTCCAAGGATCGGCTGTTTTAACGCAGATTTCAAAGCCCTTTAAATAGATTTCGCGAAGTGCTCTTTCAGAAAGCCTTGAATCGCTGTAGAAGCGGTTAGTTTCTTTATTATTGCAAGCAAAATGCTTAATGGAGCAAGCCGTTTTGGTGCTCTGAATACCCTTTACCTTTGCAGCCGCCATAACGCCCGCAATCAACGGGTCCTCACTGAAATACTCAAAGTTTCTGCCACATAGCGGATTTCTGTGGATATTAAGAGCCGGAGTAAGCCATATAGCAATACCATTTTCCTTGCACTCTATCGCCCCCGCTTTACCTATCTCGTAGACAATTTCGGGATTCCAGGTGCAAGCAAGTAGCGTTGCACACGGAAATGCCGTTGTAGGTATGCCCATTTTGGGATATAGGCGAAGTCCCGCAGGGCCATCAGCCGTCATAAATGCGGGGATTTTGAGACGGTCGATATCACCAAAGCCGCAGGTATTGGCCAAGCCCTGATTAGGTATACCGCCAACAAGATGAATAAGCTCATCATTGGTCAGCTGTGCCATAAATTCGTCTAGCGTGATTTTCCCCTCAGCGACCTCAATAAATTCAGTGTCTTCGGGCTTTTCGGCTTTATTAGGCTCTCGCACGATTTCGTGCTTAATTATCGGATAAGAAGGCAACGCTTCAAAGCTACCATCGGAAAGTAATCTCTTTTCGAGCTTATTCGGTGCGCATTTCTGTGTCAGCTGCTCGGTTACAACGAATTCCTCATTTACTACATAGGAATATTCAGCCTTTACTGTATTGCGGCAGGAGTTACCTATATGGAAGGTGTATTCGCCACCCTCTAATATGTATGCTGACATTTGGCACTTTCCAAGGTCATCATAGCTTGCCATATCACTGATTTTAAAAGTGAGCTTGATTTCCTCGCTCTCCCCCGGTGATAATAATCTGGTTTTCTTAAAGGCAGCAAGCTCTAAAGCAGGCTTGCCAAGTTTGCCCTGCGGTGCAGAATAGTAGCACTGCGCTACCTCCTTGCCCGCTACGCTTCCTATGTTCTTAACACTAAAGGTGATTTCAATGTTATCTCCGTTTTGTGCACCTACGGGCTTGCTGAATTCAAAATCGGTGTACGAAAGTCCATAGCCAAACGGATAATCAACCTTTTCGGCGGCACCTTTTATCGTTTCAAAATAACGGTAGCCGACATAAATGTCCTCAAAATACTCAACATAGTCGTCGCTCTTGTTGAAGGTATCAGCCGACGGATAATCGCTGAAATTAGCAGCAAAGGTATCAACAAGCTTACCGCTGGGGTTGCAATCGCCACAAAGAATGTCTGCAATGGCAAGTCCACCCTCCTGACCTGCCTGCCAAGCAAGCAGAGCGGCATCGAAATTATATTTTTTAATCCAAGAAGCATCAATCATACCGCCGATATCGAGCACAGCAACGGTTTTATCGAAACGCGCCGCCACCTCTTTCACGAGATTTTCTTCAATATCTGTCAGAAGGAAATCTCCCTTATCCTGAACGCGGTCATAGCCCTCACCCGAATAGCGATGAATAACAACAACGGCTATATCGGCATTTTCCTTTGCACCGTCTAAAAGTTCGGTAGGAACTTCAATTTCGGTTGACGGCTTATCGTTATTTATATTACCGAATTCATCAATGTGCTCACACATATAATCGTAATAATATTTAGAAATCGGCTCCCAAACGCTAACGCGGGGACTTTTTAGAGCAAGGCCCTCATAAACATTTCGGATATAGCTTGAAAATACCTGACCGCTTCCGCCGCCACCCTTTACATAGTCAATACTGCCTATACCGAAGATCGCCACACGGCTGCCCTCTTTAAGGGGGAGTATGCCATTATTCTCAAGAAGCACCATGCCTTCCACAGCAGCCTCACGCGATAGGTCGATATGCTTCTGGCTGCCCGTTAAGCGCTGACCGTTCTCGCCCAAGCTATTATAAATAGTGTGATTATAGTTCATCCAACGGTCTTTTTCAACAACATTAAACTTTCTGATTATGTTCATAATTAAGCCTCCTCCGACTTTATACTATAATAATAAAATATAAATTGAGAAAAAACAAGTAAAATATTGTCAATATGTAGTCAAATAAAGGCAACTTCCCTTTTATAAAAGAAAAATTACACTTTTATAAAAATTCCGACTATCTCATTTTTTATAGAGTGTGGAATTAAAAAATAAATACTACCCGCTATGGGTAGTATTTATCATAAAGTAAAATCAATTTTTAATGAACTCATACAATTCATCAATACCAAATATAACCTTTATTTCATATTTTAAATCTTGAGATTCTGCAAAAGCGCCGTTAAACTCATTGCAAAGCTCTTGCAAAGTGTTACCCCCCGGCGCAATACGAGCGAATCTATACCAAAAATAAAACAGCTTTACCGAATCAAATTGTCTTTGTCGTGCGGCTGACTTATAATCGAATTGCAAATCGTCTATAGAATCGGTTAGAATATCAAAAAGAAAGATATGGCGGATATAGCCTATCGCCTCTTCTATGCTTTCAGCGAACACTAGCTGCCGACCTTCAACCGAGATCGGTGAACGCATTGCGAATCTTGTGAAAATAAATATACTATCCGCCCGCGAAAATTCAAGTGCACGCATTTCTATGCAGTGCGAATTTTTCCAGCTTTTGAAATCTAAATAATCCATTTAATCCTTTCACTGCCTCGTTTATATCATCAT
>JAZRMU010000006.1:0-20543 GCA_045647785.1 Acutalibacteraceae bacterium | reverse complement strand
GTGCTCTTCTTCAGTATGACGAGGAACTTCGTTCCGAACTCAAGAAGGCAGGCTTCCTCACTCGCGACCCGAGAATGAAGGAAAGAAAGAAGTACGGACTCAAGGGCGCTCGTCGTGCACCTCAGTTCTCAAAGAGATAATTACGATTATTTCAAAATTACAGCACTCACTTTATGTGGGTGCTGTTTTTTTGCACTCCTCGCACTCGTCGTGGCGCTGACGGCGCCCGTCCACTTTGTCGGTTTCACCGACATTTCCCCACGCCGTGGGGAATCACCTCGGTTCTCAAAGAGATAATTACGATTATTTCAAATTTACAGCACTCACTTTATGTGGGTGCTGTTTTTTGTTATTTGGATAGTGGGGATTTATTTTGTAAATATTAACTAAACGGAAGTGTTTTCGCATATTATTTCTTTGTAGTTAATGTTACTGATGGTAAAAATCACGGAAAATTTCGAAATTTTAGAGGCTAAAATGCCCGCTTTTTCGCTTTTTACCACAAAATGTTGATAAAAAATGCCAAAAAAACGGATATGTAGATTATTTTTACAAAACAGTTATAAATATTGCACCAAAAAAGGGCTAAATATATAGTAAAAATTATGATAAATCGTTCAAATTCCCTTGACAATAAGGGGTGTTTTTGGTATTATTGTAAGTAGTTATAATAGTGTAAAAAGGGCTATTACGCTCTAGTGATAGTTTTTTGTGCAATATTCATAACAAAATTCACATTTTTTTGGAGGGAACGGTGCAATGAAAAAGTGTATTGCTATTATTTTGGCGTTAGCATTCATGTTTTCGTTATTCCAGGTAACCTGCTTTGCCGATGAGGCTGTAGCAGACACAAATGGTGTAGTTCAGGAAATCACTGTTAATGCTAACGGTGAGAAAGTCTATGCCGATTATTTGGAGGCGAACAAAAATGTTGGAGACGCCACCGAGGATATTGTAATCTCGGCGGATTCTTATATTTCATCGGACGCTGCTGTCGAAAAGGTGGCCGGCTTTGAGGATGAAAATAAGGTTGTTAAGGAGAATGTTATTAAGTGGACGGGCGAAAAGGGCTCGGCTACATATACATTCAGCGTTCCGGCAGACGGTATGTATGAAATTCATCTTACCTATTGTCCTATTAAGGGTAGAGGCTTACCGCTTCGATTCGGATTTTTAATTGACGGCAAGTCGCCCTATGATGCGCTGAAGGCTGTAAACTTCGCAAGAACATTTGTTGACGAAAAGCCTGACGGTATCGAGGACAGCAATGGTAATGTTTACGCTTCTGAGCAGATTGAAAAATTCATCTACAAAACCACGAAGGCTATGGAAACGAGCGGTCAGTTCGTTGAGCCTATGAAGGTAGCACTTGCGGCTGGTGAACACACCATCACATTAAATGCTACTTCAGGTGAATTTTATCTTGCAAGCGTAATTCTTGCAGCTCCCGAGCAGGTTAAGCCTTATGCCGAAATTAAAAAGGAATATGAGGCTGCTGGCTATAAGTACTATAGCGGCAACGATATTACTATCGAAGGCGAAAGAGCAATATATAAAAGCACTGCATCAATGAACCCTCTTATTGATAATAGCGACCCGAGCATTAAGGGCCTCCGCGGCGATGCCGAGGCATTTAAGAGCATTGTTAACTATATAGGCGGTACAGGCTGGCAGAAGCCCAACGATACACTTAATTGGAGCGTTGAGGTTCCTGAAGACGGTCTTTACAAGGTGGCGTTTCGTTTCCGTCAGAATGTAATTATCAACGGTAACTCATACCGCAGCCTTAAGATTGACGGTAAGTCTCCCTTTGCGGAGGCTACAAATGTTCCGTTCTACTATAATGGTAACTGGCAGTTCTCCGAACTGCAGGCAGATGGCGAGGCAGCACTTGTTTATCTTACCAAGGGTACACACGATATATCTATGACTGTAACTCTTGCGGATTTCGGTGCAGTAAGCCGAGCTATTAACGATGTTGCCTATGATATCGGTAATCTTTACCTCAAAATCCGTATGATTACGGGTGAAAGCATAGATACAGGACGTAGCTACGAGTTCTTCCGCAACGTTCCGCAGTGGAATGAAACCTTGCTTAAAAACATCGATGCACTTGAAAAGGCGCGCGCGCAGATTGTGGAAATCACCAAGGAAACAAGCGGTACTTATATTGCGACCATTGATAATATGATTCGTGTACTTAATGATATGTATGATAATCCTTATACTGCACAAAAGTACATCAATACATATTACGATAACTACACTTCACTTTGCGCTCTTGTTACAGACGTAGCAAAGCTTCCCCTCGACCTTGACCAGATTATTTTAGGCTCTCCCGAAAAGGAAGGCTATGACTTTGAAATGGCAGGCTGGTGGGCAAAAACCAAATACTCTTTCAAGCGTTTCCTCGTTTCATTTATGGACGACTACAAGTACAAGACCGAGAATGTTGACGGCAAGACCACTTTAACCCTTTGGGTAAGCTGGGGTCGCGACGAGACACAGATTTTAACCAGCCTTGTAAAGGATACATTTGAAGCAGAGCACCCCAATATTACGGTTAATATCCAGATTGTTGGTGCAACCCTTATCCAGGCAATTTTAGCCGGTAGTGGACCCGACCTGCTTATCGGTCAGGCTAGAACCGAGCCTGTAAACTACGGTATGCGTGGAGCGCTCTTGCCGCTTTCCGAGGAGTTTGACGATTATGATGAGGTTATTAAGCGTTTCCAGAAGGGCGCTGACAGACCTTACAGGCTAAACGGAGTAAGCTACGGTATTCCTGACACACAAAATTTCTCAATTATGTTCTACCGTACTGATATTCTCGATCAGATGGGCGTATCTGAACCGCCGAAAACCTGGGAGGAGTTCAAGGAGCTTTCGGCACTGCTACAGCGCCAGAATCTGGCAGCCGGTCTTCCCACAGGTGCTACAACGGTTAATACCTATGCAACTCGTTTAATGCAGAAAAACCTTCCGGTTTATACCGAAAATCAGAGAACAAACTTCTTATCAGGTGATGCTGTTCAGACCTTTGTTGAATGGACAGAATACTACACCGATTTAGGTTTCTTAAAGGCATACGATTTCTACAACCGCTTCCGCGCAGGTACAATTCCGATTGGTGTTGCCGATTACACACAGTATACGCTGTTCTCACAGGCAGCCCCTGAAATTGTAGGCAAATGGGATATCGCAATAATGCCCGGCACAAAGAATGCCGACGGTACTGTAAATCATACACAGGCAGATTTAGGTACGGCCTGTGCAATCCCGAAAATCACCAAGCATAAGGAAGAGGCTTGGGAATTCCTTAAGTGGTGGACCGATGCTAACTCGCAGTATAGATATTCTGTAATGCTTGAGGCTATCCTTGGTGAGACAGGTCGTCGTGCAACCGCTAATATGGAAGCATTCCGTATGCTTTCTTGGGAATCTGACCACCTCGATGTTCTTGAAGAGGCTTGGAGCTGGGTTTATGGTCTTGAGGAAGTGCCCGGCGGCTACTATGTAGACCGTTCTGTAATGCAGGCGTTCCAAAATGTTGTTAACATTTCCAAGAATCCTAAAGATATGATATTCAAATGGGCTAAAATAGCCGATCAAGAAATTGACAGAAAGAGAGGGGAATACAACCTTGACTAAAAATAATCCTATAAAGGCAAAAAAAGCAAAGTCATCGTTCGGCGGTAGCGAGATTTCGCTATTCACACTGTCGCTTCCCTTCCTTGTGCTTTTCTTCCTTTTCACAGTTCTTCCGATTATAACCTCGCTATTCCTTTCGTTTTGTTCATACGATATGCTTGGTACACCTAAATTTATAGGTCTTGAGAACTTCCTTCGTATGTTCGTTACGGATGATATGTTTATGACTATCACCATAAACACCCTCATTCTTGCCGTAGCAACTGCACCTGCAGGCTTCCTGCTTTCCTATGTGCTTGCTTGGTTTATCAATGAGTTTAACCCCAAGGTACGCGCGTTTATGTCTTTCCTTTTCTACGCGCCTGCCCTTGTTGGTAACGCATACTTCATCTGGCAGATAGCATTCAGCTCCGATACATACGGTTATGTAAACAGCTTGCTGTTAAGCGTGGGACTCATTAACGAGCCTATTCTTTGGCTGACAACACCTGATTACATCGTTCCGATTATCATTGCGATTACTATCTGGTCGAGTATGGGTGTATCCTTCCTCGCCGACATCGCAGGTCTTCAGGGACTTAATGTATCGCTCTTTGAAGCAGGTGCTATCGACGGTATTCGAAACCGTTGGCAGGAGCTATGGTACATAACACTTCCCTGTATGAAGGAGATTCTTCTCTTCGGTGCAGTTATGCAGATTGCAGGTGCTTTCTCAATTGGTGCTGTAATTTCCACCCTTTGCGGATACCCGACCGTTAATAACTGCGCAGATACAATAGTGCTTTATTTGAACGACGTTGCGAACACCCGAATGGAAATGGGCTATGCTGCTGCAATCTCTATATTCCTATTCGCTATGATGGCTCTGTTCCGTCATTTCGTAGCAAAACTGCTTAATAATATGGGTAAATAGGGGGGTGCTGCAATATGAAATTATTTAAAGCTATTAAAGCTAAATGGAGAAAGTTCAGAAATGAGCTTCGCAAGTTCAAGCTATTTGATACAAGCGAGTTGCAGTACAAACGCTATACCCGTTCAAAGTTTGTTACAGGCTTCTTTGTAGTATGTCTTTTAGGCTTCGGCGCTATCTGCATACTTCCGCTTATCTATTCTGTAGTTACCTCGCTTAAGCCGATGGATGAAATTTTGGCATTCCCGCCGAAATTCTTCGTAAGACGTCCTACTCTTACTAACTACACGCTTTTACCGTCCCTACTTTCAAAGCTGCAGGTTCCGCTTTCGAGATATGTGTTCAACACCATGTTTATTACAATTGTCGGTACCGTTTGCCACATTCTTTGTGCAGCAGCTGCGGCCTTCTTCTTCTCAAAGGGCAAATATAAGTGGACAGGAATTGTATTTATGATTGTACAGTTCGCTCTTCTCTACAACGGAACTACACTTGGTGTTCCGCAGTACATTATCTTCTCAAAAATGGGTATTATCGATACCTATTGGGTATATATTCTGCCGCACATTCCGTCGTCGATGGGTGTATTCCTTATGAAACAGTACATGGATGGCTCCGTTCCGGATTCTCTGCTTGAAGCAGCACGTATCGACGGCGCAGGCTATCCGCGTATTTTCTGGCAGATTGTTATGCCGATGGTTAAGCCCTGCTGGTTAACCCTCTTACTGTTCGCGTTCCGCGATATGTGGTCAACAGCTTCGGGTACAACAATATTCACCGAGTCGCTCAAAACACTTCCCTCTGCTATGAGCCAGATTACCGCAGGCGGTATTGCCCGTACTGGTAATGCGATGGCGGTTCAGGTTATTATGATGATTCCGCCTATTATCGTATATCTCATTTCGCAGAGTAATGTAATGGAAACAATGAGTAACTCCGGTATGAAGGATTAAGGGGGTAGAGCGATATGCGTAATTTGAAGAGAATTTTATCCTTATTGCTCTGCGTAGTTATTCTTTGTACGTTTAGCATTTCGGCAGCTGCCGAAACCGATTTCACCGATATGCCCAACGATGCTACTTCTAACTGGGCAGGTGTAAACAATCAAAAGGACCTTGTCTATGCAAGACCGATGTTCGAGCATTACGATACCGTTACCTCGCTCGATATTGAGGGTGTTGATAATTTTGGTACACTTTTCGATATCTACGCACGCGATGGTAAGCTCTACATATTAGATGAAGAGCTCGGTCGCGTAGTTATAACTGACGAGGATTTTAATCTTATAAAGATCATCGATAAGCTAGATAAAAACGGCGAGGAAATAACCTTTGTTGGTGCTCGCGGAATTTTAGTAGATGAAAATGAAACCTTATATATTGCCGACTATGCAGGCGGCCGTGTGCTAATTAGCGACGCAAACGGTGTTGTTAAGTCCGTTCTCACACAGCCTGAAAGCGAAATGTGGCCTGAAACACTTCATTATCAGCCAGTTAAGATTGTTAAGGATAATATGGGTTACATCTACGTTCTGTCTGAAGGCTGCTTCTACGGTGCGGCTATGTATACCCCCGAATATGAGTTCAAGGGCTTCTTCGGTGCTAACGTTGTTAAATCCACAGTATTCGAGGCTATGAACAACCTCTGGGATATGCTGTTTATGAACAATGAGAAGCTTTCAAAGATTGAGAAAAAGCTTCCGTATTCCTTCGTTGATATGGAGCTTGGTGCCGACGGCTATATCTACACCTGTACAGGTGCTACCTCAACAACAGGTGCTGCTGCAGGCTCGGTTAAGCGTCTTAACCCCACAGGTACCAACATCCTCAAGGATAAAACAGATACTACGGTTGTTAGCTCCGATGCAGTTGTCTTTGCAACAGAAGAAACTGTTCGTGAGGGTGTGCGCGCCCGCGGACACGACGTATCATCTGTTACAGTAGATGAAAACAACTTCATCTATCTGCTTGACGTAACCTACGGTAGGGTTTATGTTTACGATATTGAGTGTAACCTGCTCAATACCTTTGGCGGCGGCGTTAACGACGGTACACAGTACGGTACCTTCAAGGAAGCTAAAGCCATTACCGATATGAACGGCAAGATTTATATTATCGATGCCGAAAAAGATTCGATTACTGTATTCAAGCGCAATGCTTATGGCGATTTAGTTGAAAAAGCACAGACCATGACCATCAACGGCGACTATGTTGACGCTGAACCCCTTTGGCACGAGGTGCTTAACCTCGATGCTAACAGCCTTGTAGCCTACCGCGGTATTGCCAAGGCAAAAATACTGTTAGAGGATTACAAGGGTGCGCTCGAGTATGCAAGACTCGGTGAGGACCGCGATACCTACAGCCGCGCCTTTGAGTATGTGCGTAAGGATATTCTGAAGGATAACTTTATTTACATTACTATAGGTGTTGTAGTTTTAATTGCAGTAATCGCAGTTCTGCTCCATTTCAAGAAAAAATACAATGTTGTTCTTATAAAGAACCGCAAGCTTAAGATTGCACTTGGAACACTGCTGCATCCGGCAGATACCTTCTATGAAGTCAAGCGCAATAAGGGTGGTTCGGTGCTTATTGCTACCTGCTTCCTTTTAGTGTGGTACGCATTTAAGATTATTGGATTCTCAAGCGGTTTCCTATTCAACACAACCGATATCCGCAATGCTAATGCGTGGTACGCTTTGGCACAGACCTTTGGTCTTGTACTCCTCTTCACATTAGCCAACTGGGCTGTATGTACTCTTATGGAGGGCAAGGGTAAATTAAAGGATATCTACATTGTAACCTGCTACAGCTTAATTCCCATGATTATTCAGGCTGCAGCACAGAACGTTCTTTCCGAGGTTCTGACATTGAATGAAGCAAATGTTATGAACATTCTGTCCTATGTATGTATTATATTTACCGCTATCATACTTGTTATGGGACTTATAAATTTACACGAGTATACCTTTGGTAAATTCATTTTCACAACAGTTGTAACCCTGCTTGCAATGGTGCTCATCGTATTCCTTTTGTTTATGATTGCAATTCTTTTACAGCAGACCAAAAACTTTGTAGAAACAGTTTACCTTGAGGCATTCTTCAGATAACGCACAGGAGGGATTAAAATGAAAAAATCTATTTTAAGAATTGTATCATTTGTCATCTGTGCGGCATTGGTATTCACCCTTGCAGGCTGCAAGAAGGAAGCAGCCATTGACATAACTGAATTTATGCCGGAGGGCAAGCTTCAGGCAGGCGTGCTTGATGAAAATGATAGATACGCACTTTCTTGGGAGGACGATGAAAAGTGTGTAGTAATAACCGATAAGTCCACAGGCGTTAAGTGGTCTACTACCCCCTCGGAGTATTTAGATACCCCCAGCGCGGAAAAGCAGCATCGCGCACGCAACTTCCTTGAATCGGCTATCTACGTTAACTATAAGGTACAGGGTGAAAGTGCAGTTGCTACCGCCCGCGCCTTTACACATAGTGTGTACAAAGGAACCTTTGCTTCCGAGTACAACAAGGATACAAAAACAGTTACTGTTTCCTATATGTTTAAGGATGCTGACTGTATAGTTCCGGTTGAGTATTCATTGACCGAAAATGGCATTAAAATTGCTGTTAACACCGCAAATATTGTTGAGGGCGAGAACGCTGTATACAGCATTGATGTAGCTCCTTACTTCTGTGCAGCCGAGCACGGCAAGGAGGATTCCTATGTGTTCTTCCCCTCCGGCAGCGGTGCTGTGATTGATCTTAACGATCCTGTTATTGAAACCAGCACTTATACTTCAGAGGTGTACGGACGCGATGCTTCGCTCGGAATTAAGCACGACCTCACCAATCAGAAGAATGTATACCTTCCGGTTTATGGCTTAAAGAAGGGCAACGAGGCTGTTTGCGCTATCATCACCTCGGGTGTTGAGAATGCAAGTGTAACCGCCGTTGTTAACGATAATGCTACTGCATATACAACCGTTTATGCAAACTTTGCTCTCCGTTCGGGCGACTACACCCATTCAAATGTTGGTGCTGCTGACCGTCTTATCTATTCAAGCGAGCCAATTAAGGATACTGTATTTGCGGTTGAATTTATTCCGCTTTCGGGCGAGAATGCTAACTATACAGGTATGGCTAAATGCTATCAGAACTACCTGTACGGTGATAACAAGGCAAACGATAAAATTGCCGACCCCGTTTATTCACTTGAGTTTATCGGAGGCGTGCTCGAAAAGCGCAATATTTTAGGCTTCCCCTATGATGCACTTCTTCCGCTCACAACCTACAATCAGGCTCAAAACATTTTAAATGAGTTATCATCAACAGGCGTTCGCCCCAATGTTCTGCTCTCAGGCTTTGGTGAAAGCGGTCTTGATATCAAGAAGGTTGCAGGCGGCTTCGGTCTTGGCTCTGCGTTTGGCAGCAAGAAGGAGCTGGCAAGCTTTACACAGTATTGCAAAGAAAATTCGATAGCAAGCTTTGTTGACTTTAACCTCACCGAGTTTTCTGTAGGCAGCGATGGCTATACAACCTCTGATTCTGCTAAATCTGCAAGTAGGATGGCAGCGTATGTTTACAAGATTACTAAGGGTGCACAAATCCTAGATAAGGAGAACTACGATCGCCATAGAATGTTCAGCAGAAACAAGCTTGACAGTGTGGCTAATAAGCTGTTTAAGAAAATGGGTAGCTATGATATTTCGGGCGTAAGCTTTGAAACCTTAACAGCTACCGCATATTCTGATTTTGATAATCCGGATTATTTTGTTAAGGGTAATATGGGTGTTCAGGCGCAGGGTATTATGAATACCTTCAAAAACGGCGGTTATCAGGTAGCTGCAAGCGGTGCTAACGCTTATGCCGTTACTGCAGCGGATGTTATTTTCAACACACCTGTTAATTCGTCGCGTCAGGAAATCTTTACATACGATGTACCCTTCTATCAGATAGTTACAAAGGGTAAAACCGCAATTACCAGTGAGCCTGTAAACACAGGAATCACCTACGCTACCAAGAAGCTCATGGCTCTTGAGGGCGGCGCATCAATGCTCTTTTCTATCTATGAAAACTACGATGTAACCGCAACACTTTCCTCTCATAAGGATATCTATGGCGGTATGTATTCGGGTAATAAGGATGATATTATTAAGGCTGCTGCCGATTATAGCGAGTATTATAAGGCTATCAGCGGTCAGACCATTAAGAACCACGAAATAGTGAGCGACGATGTAAGAATTACTACCTATTCAAACGGTGTTAAGATTTACATTAACTATTCTCAAAACGATTACCAGTCGGCAGACGGCGTAGTTAAGGCTAACGACTGTCTGATAATTCTGTAGGGAGGTGAACAGTATGGCTACAAAAATTGCACGCAAGAAAAAGGGTGTAGAGGCGCTTAAAAGTCGCTACGGTATGCTGTTCGTTCTTCCTTGGGTTATAGGACTGATACTGTTCTTCGTAGTACCTCTTTTTTCCTCAATTTATTATTCGTTCTGTAATGTAAACATTGTATCGGGCGGTGTTAATACAACCTTCGTTGGTCTTACACATTATAAATATGCTATTAATTCCGACCCCTATTATCTTGAGAATCTCAAGAATGCTATTTCAAGCTTCACTGTTCAGGTGCCGATTATTCTGGCATTAAGCCTTATTCTTGCAATAATTCTTAACCAGAAGTTCCACGGCAGAATGATAGCACGCGCTATATTCTTCCTGCCGGTTATTATCGCCACAGGTGTTATTATCAGCTACCTTGCTAAAGCAGGTATGGTACTTGGAGACACCTCGGGCGATGCCGCGGCGGCATACAGCAGTATGATAAACTTTGATGCAATTCTTGCAAACCTCGGTCTGCCGGAGGAAATCAACGAGCTTATTTCGGGCTATATCAGCAGCGTATTTAACCTATTATGGAGCTGCGGTGTTCAGATTATCCTCTTTATTTCGGGTCTGCAGTCAATTCCCGATCATCTTTATGAGGTTGCCCGTGTTGAGGGCTGCTCAAAGTGGGAAGAGTTTTGGTACATAACCTTCCCGATGCTTGGCAACAATATTCTTCTTGTAATGGTTTACACAATGATAGAGCTCATTACTGCTAATGAGTATGTAATGGCATCGGCTTATGATCTTATGAGTACCCAAACCGTATATGACCGCTCGTCGGCAATGCTTTGGATGTACTTCGTAATAGTTGGTGCAATTATGGCGCTTGTTTTGGTGGCATATAATCAGTTCTGTCTCAAGAAATGGTCTTAAGGAGGAAATGAAAATGAAGTTATTTAATAAAGAAATTTCCCCTTTAAAGGCAAGGAATACTGCTGCAGCAATAATAATTCCGATTATTCGCTGGGTATTTCTTATAACGGTAGGCTACATCATTATTTATCCGCTGCTTTATATGATTGCAGCATCCGTTCGTTCGCATTATGATTTTAACGACCCCACTGTTGTTTGGATTTCAAAAACCTATACATTCGACAACTTTACAATAGCTTGGGACTGCTTAAAATATCCGACAGGCTTCTTCAACACCATTAAGACCGAAATTATCGCAGGTCTTATCGAGGTTGTTTCCTGCTCGGTATACGCCTACGGCCTTGCCCGTTTTGATTTCAAGGGCAAAAACTTTTTAATGTTTTTTCTTATCGTAACCATTTTGGTGCCGACCAATATGCTTATGATACCGCTAATGCTCAATATGCGCTATTTCGACTTCCTTGGAATTCTTAATTTTATCGGCAAAGAACTGTTAGGCGGAATTGAGCTTCGTCCGAACCTGCTCAACTCCGAGCTTGCATTCTATTTGCCCAGCTTGTTTGGTGTAGGTCTTAAGGCAGGCTTCTTCATCTTTATTTTCGTTCAGTTCTATAAGGGTATGCCGAAGGAACTGGAGGAAGCTGCTTCTATCGACGGTGCAGGTCCTGTAAAAACCTTCTTAAGAATCGTTGTTCCGTCCTCGGGTGTTGCTTTCTTAACAGTTACAATATTCAGTATTATCTGGCACTGGAATGATATTTATTTGGCAGGTATGTATTTCATAAACAGCGAAATGCTCTCTGTAAACCTTTCTAAAATCTATAGCACCATCGGATCTTATGGCATTCAGCCTGGAAGCGCCGAAACAGCAGGTCCGGTTATGGCTGCGTGCTTAATGGTAATCGCCCCCGTGCTCATACTCTACTGCATCCTTCAGAAGCAGTTTATTAAGAGTATCGACCGCGTAGGCATTGTAGGTTAAGCTATGGAAAAATACGCATGGCGCGGCAGAATTGTCGATGGTTCGCTCGAGGAGTATAAGAAAAGGCATGATGAAATTTGGCCTGAAATGGTCGAGGTGCTAAAGCAAGCCGGTATTTGCAACTATACGATATGGTTTAATAATAACGAGCTTTTCGGATACTATGAGTGCGAGCAGGGCATTGAATATGCCGCAAGGATACAACGGGAGAGTGAAGTGGTAGACCGTTGGAATGAGTATATGAAGGATATACTTATTATGGAAACGGACCCTGAAACCGGTGCTCAACCGAAACTGCTTAAGGTATTCACATTAGATTAGCTATAAATCCCACAAGGAATTTGCCTTGTGGGATTTTTGCACAATTTTAATGTGTAAAGGTGAAAAATGCACTTGATTATGCGGTAGCGGCAGTTCAGCGAACGACGCCTTTGATATGACCCCTATCAATTCGGTCAAGAGGGTCAGATTATCGATGCCTTTAAGCAGGCGACGGGTATCAATGTTGAAATGATAGTTGCCGCGGATGGTGCACCCTATGCAGAAAAGCTTGCGGGGTTGATAGCAACCGGCGATGCACCGAATATTTATGCTATGAAATCGCCAACTGCTTAATTATGAAATATGCGCAGCCTATCGCAAAGGCTACAGGTTACGACTTCAAGGACAATGCTTTTATTTTTATTGATTCAGTCTTTTTGTTCATATTTATATCCTATTTATATAAAATACAAAAAAAGTATTGAAAAAAGAGAAAATATATGTTAATATTATTATATCTAATACAAGGAGGTTTGTTTATGAAACGAATTATAAGATTTTTAGCTCTCGTTTTAGCACTTGCATTCTGCTTTAGTCTTGCAGCTTGCGGAGGAAACGCTAATACAGGCGGCAATGTTAATGCCGGTGGCAGCGGCGGTATTTCAGCGGACGACGCCTTCGATACCGATGCATTTATTGCTACTATGCCTTCAGAACTTAAGGGCACAACAATTAAATTTTTAAACTGGTACGACCCTTACCAATTTGGTCAAGAGGGTCAGGTTATTGAAGCATTTAAGCAGGCAACAGGTATTAATGTTGAGATTATCAACATTGATTACGGCGATGCGTATGCAGAAAAGCTTGCAGGTTTGGTAGCATCAGGTGAGGCTCCTGATCTTTATGCTATGGATCAGCCCAAGGCCTTTTATATTAAATATGCTCAGCCTATCGCAAAGGCTACAGGCTATGACTTTTCCGATAATGCTTGGAGCTCTGCCGTTAAAGAGTATTATAGTATAGACGGTCAGCTTTACGCAGCCAACCTTGCGTACACCCCATTTATTCGAATGCTTACTTTCTCCTATAACAAGCAGATGATGGAGGAGTTCGGCTTCGAGGACCCGTGGCAGCTTTATAAAGAGGGCAAGTGGACATGGCAAGAGGTTGAAAGAATGTCGGCTCAATGGATTAAGCAGGGTCCCGATTACCATGGCGTTGCTACTGTATCTTATGATATGGTGCCGACAACAAAGGGTATTGACTTTATGAAGTACAATGGCAAGCAGTGGGAGCTCAATCTTTACGATGCCGAGGTATTAGATGCTTGGCGTTGGACGCTTGAAAGAAAGGCTGAAAGAATTTTCGTTCAAGGCAACAATACTACCTTTGATGCAGCCAGACCTAAGGCACTGTTTGCAACAAGTAATACAGCGGGTCTTGAAAAATCGTCGACATGGAATTCTAGACTTAAGACGTATGGTTATTTTGCGGCAGCCCCGATGCCTTATTTTGAGGGCAGTGAAGAAAAATATCAGGTAATCAATGAGCTTAACGCTTTTGCTGTGCCGATTGGTGCTAAAAACCCGAAGGCTGTTCCTTACTTCCTCTCTTACTTCTGCAACCTTGCAAAGTATAATATTGATGAGTACTACTACGACCAGCAGTCCAAGGAGGTTATGACAGAACTCCTCGGTAACGAAAAGAAGTTCCTTTCTATGAGTCAGCACGCATTATGGTTCGATGCTAACCCGTTCTCTTGGAATCTCTTTAATAATGGTACTGCTTCACAGATTACAACCTTCGTTCAGTCGATGGAATATCTTTGCCAGGATAGCTTAATTCAGCTTAACGATGTTTTGGCTAATGTTGAAAAATAAATAATTAATTTTGGGCGGAGGCGCAAGCCTCCGCTTTTTTTGCACCAACAAGGGTGATGCGGCAGAAAACCGGTTTGTAATTTATACGAATTTAAGGTTTTTGCAAAAAAATATATTGAAATATAGATAATATTGTGATATTATTATATTGAATTATAATCGGTTCAAGTATTTTTAATTTTTAGGAGGCTCTATTATGAATTTTATCCTTAAAAAACTTGGCAAAAAAACGGTGTCGCTCATTTGCGCTGCAGCCATTCTTGTTTCCTGCATAACTGTAGGCTTTGGCTCGCTCGCAGGCAGTGCGCCCGTAGCGCCGTACACAGTGGATATGGTGTCCCCCGCCATCCCTATGACAGCGCGCACAAGAATTAATCTTGATAATATTGATGTTATTTTCCCGGGAGATAGCGTTGCTACCGACGGTACTGAAATTGACTGGGCAGCCGATGCCTCTGCTTCCATTATCCGTCTGACAGGTAACGACCTTGTAGCTTACACAAAGGGCGTTGCAAAGCTTACCGCTACCAAGAAATCGGGCGGGGAGACTGTTAATATTTATGCTGTAATCAAAAATCCCGAGGATACCACCTGGGATATTTATGCTATAGATTTTACAGCTGTTGATGCCGAATATAAAAAGCTCGGCTATGTAAATAACAAGAGCGATTCAACCGGAGCAACTACTCCTGCCGATGTTATTACATATAACGGAACCGCAATTTCGGCTACAAACCCCGGTCCCGCATATCCTTTGGGCTGGAGAGCATATTATGCTTCCGAATTCAATAATAACACATCAAAATTCTTTGAATTAACTCATCCTATGCCCTTTACCGATGCCAGCGGTAATGCGTTAGCCGTTCAAACCGGTGTAGTTCCTTTTATTGATCCGACCCAGATTGAACCCGAAAATTATGAACGTTGGGGTCAGTCTGGCTGGTTTGTGCTTAACAATGAGATTGTAAATGCATTTAGCGATTATACCATTAATGCCAATGTGTATGGGTACCAGGATAATGGTGGAATTATAGGTCTTTTCGGAAGAACAGAGCTCAATTCAAACGGAGATATTTATAGTTCTGCTACCGTTAAGCCGAATATGTACGGCGCGAATTTTGGATATACTCATTATATTTATCACGACGCCGCCTCCAGCAACGAACCAACCTATTCAACCGTAGGCTCATACGTTAGAGGTTATGGATATAACGATGACTTTGAAACTATGCTGTCAACTAGCAGTCTAGATGCCTCAAACAGCACTTGGGACTATGGTACTTCGCTTCGTCAATGCAACATTGGCGGTTGTGGCGGCAAAACATCTTTAACAGGTGTGAAGGCTGCACTTTCCCTTAAATATGAGGGCAACAAGGCATATTTCTATTCGCCGGAGGATGCAACAAAGGAAACCTATACTTTTGATGTTGCCGAAGGCAAAGGTGCAGTAGGTGTGGGTATCAGCGCACTTAGCTGGTGGCAGACAGGTACACCGTGGTTTAATGTTCAGACATTTAAGGTTTCTCTTAACAATGCGCCCGATGACTATCCCGCATATACAACCGACCTTGGAGCATATCTGGTAACTAAAGAAAGCCCCGCCATTCCTATGAATGTAGGAACTATGATTTCGGTTTCTGACCTGCTTGTTGAAGGTGCAGGCGGCACTTTAGTCGAGGGCACAAAGCTTAAATTCGAAAACATTTCAGGCGATGAAAAAGCTTTAGCTATTGATAATAATACCGGCACAATTACTGCTTATAAAAAAGGTGCATTCAAGGTAAAGGTATCCAATGGTTCCTCTGAATTTGCAACTGTTTATGTTGTGGTTAAGCTTTTGAGCGAAAAGGAATGGGTGCTCTACGAAACAACCTTCGGGGATGAAAGCTATAAGAATCTCGCTTATGTTGACCCCGACGGCGTTGATGCTACCGCTATTTCGCCTGCTAACTATGTGAATAGTGGTACAGATAAAAATGACTATATTGCATATAATGGCCAAAAGGTAAGTGCCACAAATTATGTTCCGTTCCCGAGTGGTTGGAGCTCTTATTACACAGGCTATAAGGCCTATACCTATGATGCCAACGGCTTTGCAAATGGCGTATCGGATGGTAATTTTGGTTTTGGTGAATACCCCACAGTAATGCCCTATGTAAATAATCTTTCGGGTAGAAATGTGAATAGCGGTATTGTTCCGTTTGAAAATGCTTATTTACTTGGTTGCCGCCACGATGCAGCATATCCTACTGCGTTCAACAGTTATTTTGTGCTCGATAACGAGGTGGTTAACGCCTTTACAAACTACACAATTAACACAAATCTTAACGCCCATGGCGCGCGTTCTGTTGCTGAATCCGGTGAGCAGATTACGGTCGGCGTTGCAGGTCGTGTTCAGCTGGAGGGCGGAAAGCTGGTTTCCGCTAATGCCGATAGCGTGTCGGGTCTTACCGTTCGTATGGGTAAGCACGATTCAGATACCGAAAAATCGGTAGTATTTAACAGCACCTTAACTCCCAGCGGTGCTACCTCATATACCGAGGTTCCGGGCGATAGTATGTGGGATTATGCTAATGACAGGGGCCATAATTACTGGACCAGTTTTGGCAAAGGTATCAACCTTAATTTATCGGTTAAGTACGAGGGTAGCACAGCTACACTTTATTCTCCGCTTGATACAACCGGTGAAACCTTTACTATAAATGCATCCGAGCGTGCAGGCGCCGCAGCGGTTGTGCTTACAGGTCAGGGCACCAATAACTGGCTTAGATATTCAAGCTGGGTAAATGTTTTAACCTTTAAGGTAACGCTTAATAATGGCGAAGGCAATTGCCCCGCTTATACCGATATCGGTATTTATTCCGTAACGGATGATGAGCCCGCTATTCCCATGTATGCCGGCAGTTATATTGCTACTAATTCCTTCTCCATTCAGTCGGCTGCGGGTGATGTTTATATGGGCGATACCGTGAAGCTTGAAAATGTTTCGGGCTCTAGCGGAATCGATATTGATAACACCCTTGGCAGAATTACTGCGTATGAAAAGGGTACCTATGAGGTAGCTGTTAAGGATGCTACCACCAACGCTCTGCTTACAACAGTTTATGTTATTGTTAAAAACAAGGGCGATGCCACTTGGGATATATATTCTATCGAGTTTGGTGAGGAAGCATATAAAAATCTTTCTTATGTAGACCCTGATAATATTCATACAGAATATCGCTGGAATAATAATGACTATTTGGGCAATGAAAGCAATGATTATATCGCATATAACGGTAACAAGGTAACCTCTGCTGCAAATGGTGTTGCTTTCCCTGCTGGTTGGGGCTCGTATTTCACTAAATCGGATGGTACAATTGGCAAATTCCCGACCGTTATGCCGTATGATAACTTTGTAACAGGCAGAGCAAAGGCAACAAAAGGTATAGTGCCTTTTGAAGTTCCTGCTCGTATCGGTCTTGATTCACTGCCCTTTGTAGAAGGTAAGCAGTACTTTAAGTTTAACCAGACAAATGGTTACTTCATTCTTAACGATAAGGCTGTTAATGCTTTTGCTAACTATACAGTTACAACAAATCTTGATAACTATATGTGCTGGGCTGTAGAGGATGGCAACGATGCCCGCTTTACAGTAGGTGTTGTAGGTCGTGTTCAGTATGATGCAACCGGTAATGTGCCTACTGATAATACAGCAGCCTTCGGCGGATTTGCAGTAAATCCCGGTAATGGTGGCTACAATCAAAAGCGCGGCTCGGTTTATGTGCACAATGGTTCTACCGGTTCCTCTCACGGCAATACCGATGTTGAGAGCAATAAGTATTGGGGCTATCTTACAGGACTTAACCACAATTCTGAAGGATTACAGGCAAAAGGCGTTAATATGACGCTTAAAACTGTGTTCGAAGGCGACAATATGTCCCTCTCATCACCGCTTGATAAAGAGGGTGTTGTATACAGCACCACAAGCACCAAGCAAAAGGGCGGTATTGGTATAGTTCTTACCGGACTTACTAATTTTGAAGGCACAAGAAAAACAAGCTGGATAAATGTTAAAACAGTTACTGTTTCTCTTAATAATGTTGACGGCGAATGCCCGAGCTACACCTCGTTCAAGTATTTTGTAACCTCCAACAGCCCATATCTTTATGGCACAGTTGGTGAGGAAATCGCAAAGAGTGATATCGTTGCTGAAATTGGCGGAAAGTACTATGTTGGCGATAGCGTTGAATGGGCTGTAAACAACAGCACAATCACGGTAAACGACAATAAGATTATTTTAAACGAAAAGGGAACTGCCGCTGCGACTATTTCTAAAAACGGAAAGTCGGCAGATATTATCTTCGCAATCAAGGGCGAGGGTGAGGAGTTCTTCTCCAACGGCAACTATAAGTTCATCGAGCAAAACGGTAATCTCACTGCTATTAAGCCGCTTGATTCGGCTACACCATATAGCACCGAAATTATTGTGCCCGACCGTCTTGAAAATTCTGATGGAACCCACACCAATATCTATGGTGTAGCGGCAAATATCGGCTCTAACAGCGGCGGATACAATGCGAACATTGAAAAGCTTGCCTTTGGCAAGTATATAGAAACAATAGGCGATGGCGCGTTTGCAAATTCAACCGCACTCCATACCATTGAGCTCCCCGAGCGTCTTGTGGAAATTGGCGCTAATGCATTTAAGGGCACAGCGCTTAAAAAGGTTGTAATTCCCGCTAGAACCGATAAAATCGGCGCAGGCGCATTCGCAAATTGTGAAAGCCTTACCGAAATTCGCATTGGTAACCCCGACATAGTAATCGGCGAGGGTGCATTCAGTGCAAACACCGTTGTATACGGTCCTGCTGCCATTAAGGCTGCAGTTGAGGCTGCAGGTGGACAGTTTGTTGAGGAAAACGGCGACGAGCTCAATGCAGCAGCAAGAATCAGAGCCGAAATTTTAACAATTGAAGCTAACCGAGTAAATGTAACCGATACAGGTGCTGTGTTCTATGCCGAGTGGAAGGGTGATACCTACGGTTACTACATAAACGGCTTCACTCTTGACAACCGTGATGCAGGTAAAATTGAAATCACCACAGATATGAAGCTGATGGTAAACGGTAAGCTTGTTTCTGCAGATGGTAATATGGTAAGACCTTCGGGAATGTTTAAAAACAGCGTTGATACCCGTGCGATTGAGAATATCGTTTACGGTGCGGGCACATCAGTTTACGGCGATGAGATGGCAGATATGACATTCCTCAAATCCGTAACCCTGCCTTCAACACTAACATCTACAGGTCATAACCTGCTCAGAGGCTGCACAGGTATTAAAGAAATAACACTTCCTGCAAATCTTGAAGCGGTTGGTATGGATATCTTTAGCGGCTGTACCTCTCTTGAAAAGATTATAATCCCCGAAAATTCAAAGCTTTCTCGCTTTGGTTATGGCGGACAGGGCGACCCGCAGCGTGCTTGGATGCAAAACACCGCGGTTAAGGAAATTTATCTGCCTGTAACCGTTACCGAGCTCACGCCTGCTGTGTTTGGCACAACAGGAATCGAGAAAATCACTGTTTCAAATAAGGATGTATTATTTAACATCACAGAGGAAAATGACAAGGTATTCCCGAATAACACAGTGGTTTACGGTGTTAAGGGCTCTACTGCCGAAGCTTATGTAAATTCAACCAAGGCTAAATACGGTTATTCCTTTGTGGCTATTGAAGACTTCTACACCGCGAAAGCTAATGTAGTTGACAAAAACGCACAGTTTACCGTATCGCTTATCGACGGCATTTATTACGCAGTAACAGATTATACCGGCATTGGCGGTAAGATAATTATTCCCGCCTACGCAAATGCTACCGACGGCGCCAAGAATGTGCCTGTATATGCGGTATCTGCTGATATGTTCCAGAGTGCCGAGGGCGGTGCGCGCAGTGTAATAAACCGTCTCATTAATTTGGAAATCAGCGCAGGCATCTATGAGATAGAAGAGGGAGCATTTAAGGGTGCAAGCTATCTTAAATCGGTTAAGCTGCCGGAATCTCTTAAGATAATCGGTAAGACCGCGTTCGCAACAACAGGTCTTAAGGGTACTGTTGAAATCCCCAAAAATGTTACCGAGATTGGTGCAGGTGCGTTCCAAGGCGCTAAAGACATTGCGGATGTTTATATTTATAATCCGCAAGCCGTAATTAAAGGAAATGCCTTTGAAAAGACCGTTAAAATACACGGTGTTAAAGGCTCCACCGCCGAGGATTATGCATTGGCTAATAAGATGGAGTTTATTGAAATTCCGGCACCCTCTAAAGAGAATATCAGCGATATTTCCGATAATGGAAACTACAAATTTACCATTAAGGATGGCGTAATCACAGGCTATAGCCGCATTGATGAAACCAAGCAGTATTCAAGAAAGGTTGTTATTCCGGCTACCGTAGGCGGTGAGAAGGTAACTGCTATCGGCGAAGGAATATTCGAGCAGGGCGCTGAAGCCACCTCGGTATACGCAGTTGTTATAAGCGAGGGAATAACCGAAATTGGTGCAAAGGCATTCTATAATGCTAAATCCCTCACACTTATCGACTTCGGCACAGTGGTAA
>JAZRMU010000005.1:0-9044 GCA_045647785.1 Acutalibacteraceae bacterium | reverse complement strand
CCGATTAGCAGCTTGTTATTTGTCTGCTTTTCGGGGGAATTTCAACAAATAACTGCGCTCGGAGAAAGCAATAGGAATTGACCTTCGGACAGGGGTTCAACTCCCCTCGCCTCCACCAATAATGAAACACCTCACCTATTGGTGGGGTGTTTTGTTATTTTTGTGAGGGGAGTTGAACCAGCCGTTAAGCACAACAGTCCGGTGGACTGTTGGGTAGGCGCGGCAACGAGCAACGCGAGGCGATAGGTGCGGGAGCACCGGGAAGGACTCCCCTCGCCTCCACCAGTGGCAAGCTGCCACACCCAATCCGTCCAAGCTCGTGCAAATCTAAAGCTTGTACCTCGGGACGCGAGTTCGGGTGCTGTGCGGTATGCTCCACCAAAAATCGACAAGCTTCGTGTGAGACTTGTCGATTTTACTTTTTCACTCTTCACTTTTCACTATTCACTTTTCTCTATGGCGGGTTTTCGTATGTTGTGAATTTTTTCTATATAGTATAATATTCATAGACAATTTTCTACATAAAAATTATTAGTCTGCAAAAAGGAGATTTCTATATATCTCAAATCTAAGATGCGATGATAGAAGCTCGTAAAGCCATATAATTCAACCGAAAGTGTCAATTTTAATATAAAAAGTTGGGAGACACTTCGTAAAGAAGTGTCTCCCCTAGAGTGCTTTTTTTATCTGCCAAAGGGCGTTTGCCGATAAATTTTAACGCCCAGAAAGATTAAAAGGTTAACTATTACAACGCTCGAGCCCGGTGAGGTGCCCAAAACTATAGACAAAACAAGTCCGCCAAAAAAGCCGCCGAGCGCTATTATAACCGAGGCTACAATCACCGATTTATAGTTTTTAACTATTTGAACGGCGGTGAGTACGGGGAAAATGATAAGTGCCGAGATTAACAACGTGCCCATCATTCTCATACCGATAACCACCGTTACCGCGGTGAGGCACGCAAGCAGACTGTTATAAAAGCCGACATTCACACCCGTGGCACCGGCAAATTCCTCATCGAAGGTAACCGAAAACAGTTTGTTATAGAAAACACCATAGAGCGTTAGCACTGCGACCGACACTACGACAGTGATAATCAGGTCGCGGGTATTTACGGTGTAGATACTGCCGAACATAAAGCCCGCAATATCTACATTTCCACCGCCCGCAAGCTTTGATACTGTATAGCCTATAGCCAACGCGGAGCTGGCGACGAGTGCCGTTGCGGCATCACCCTTTAGGCTGCTTTTTTTACCGAGCTTCAGCAGTAAAAATGCAGCGGCGAGCACCGCGGGAATGGCGATATATAATGGCGCTACACCAAAGGCAATGGCTATGGCGCTTGCCCCGAAGCCTACATGGGAAAGTCCGTCGCCAATCATAGAATAGCGCTTTAGCACAAGGCTCACGCCAAGCAGAGCCGCGCAAACCGACACCAGCACGCCGATTATAACGGCGCTTATTAGAAAGTCGTACCTAAATAGAGAGAAAAAATCAGTCATTGTGATGATGTCCCTCCTTGAGCATTTTATGACCCACTGCCGAATGGGCATAGTCGCTCGGGGTACCGAAAAAGGTATCCTCCCCCGAGAGATGCAGAATTTTATCGGCATATTTAATGGCACAATGGATATCGTGCGAAATCATAATAACTGTGTAGTTCTGCTGCTTAAGATGGTCAAGCACCTCAAAAAAGCCCGCCGCTGCAATGGGGTCGAGAGAGGCAAGCGGCTCATCCAAGAGCAGCACGCCGCCTGTAGCGCAAAGGGCGCGAGAAAGCAGCACACGCTGCCTCTGACCGCCCGACAAAGAAGCGAAGGGCTTGCTCCACAGCTCGCTGATATCGAGCCTTCGCATAATATCCCTTGCCTGCTTTCGCTGCGCGGGGGTGTAGAATAAAAGTCCGCGTCGGTTCAAAAAGCCCGAAAGCACAACCTCGCTGACGCTTGCGGGGAAATCGGGCTGAATACCGGAAAACTGCGGCATATAACCGATTTTAGTTTTATTGGTATCGGTATAAATTATCTCACCGCTATCGGGCTCTATAAGTCCTAAAATCAGGCGCATAAGGGTTGTTTTACCCGCGCCGTTCTCACCCAAAATATGAAAGAACTCGCCCTTTTCAACCGAGAATGAAAGGTCCTCTATAACCGCTTTATTACCATATTTCTTTGTTAAAGCTTTAGCTGTTATAAGCGACATTAGTTAAGCCCCCTTTCAAGGTTTTGTCTGTTTTGCTCCATAAGCTCTAAATATGTTACACCGGAGAAAAAATCCTCGCGAGATATATTGTGATAGGAATTAAGGGTTAAAATCTCCGCCCCTGTATTTTCCACCACGGTTGAAGCGAGCTCTCGGCTTGAAAGCTCGGTTACAAACACGCCGGAGAGCGAATGCTCCCTGACCGTTTCTATTAATTTAATCACCGTGCCGAGCGACGGGTCGGTATCGGCACTGCAGGAGGAGAATGCCGCTACACATTGGAGCCCATAATACTCGGTGAAATATCGGTATGGGTTGCGGTCTGCCACCGCGATAATCCTATTTTTTGCATTTCGCACCGTTTCGGCGGTTTCGGCAGCCTTGTGCTCTATATCGATTATATACTGCTCGGCATTGGCGGTATAGATAGCCGCATTTTCAGGATCAACACTGCAAAAGGCAGAGCAGATAGCCGAAATCATAACCGAGGCATTGGCGGGAGATAGCCAAATATGCTCATCATAGCTTTCACCGTGCGTGTGGTGTCCGCTATGGGAATGCTCCTCGCAGAGCGATACATAGTCGCAAAGGCGCAAAACGGTTGTGTTTTTACCCTTGGCAGTATCGCAAATTTGCTCCAAATAAGTCTCCGACTCACCGCCCACAAAAATGAAAATATCCGATTTCCCAATGTTTAAAATATCTCGCGCGGTCGGCTCAAAGGAATGCACATCGGTTCCGGCGGGAATAAGCAGCTCGATATCGGCAAGCTCCCCTGCTATAGCACGCGCAAAATCGTATTCGGCAAAATTGGTTGCAGTTACATAAAGCTTATCCTTCACCCTGCCGCCACAGCCCGACAACACCAGACAAATGCAGATAATGGCTGCGAGTATCATATTCAATTTTCGCATACGCCCACCACCCTTCAAGGGACAACATAATTACATTTTATTATACTACTAAAATTCTCCGTTCGCAATACAAAAATTTTTGACCGTTTTTTGGTAAACGGTATTCAGGTTAGCAAAAAAGCTGTGTAGAAATTTCTACACAGCCTTTTATTTTTCCAGTTCCTCAATTATTTTATCCACACATTCCTCTGCGGTGAGGTGGGAGCAATCAACCGTTATATCGGCATATTTTTCATAAAGTGTGGCGCGGGAAAGATAAACAGAATAAAGTGTTTCGCCCTTTTCCATTACAATTCCGCGGGTTTTTATATTGTTTATGCGCTTTTCAAGTTCAGCTACGGGCAGCTTAAGATAAACCGTTTTGGCGTTTCTCTTAAGGTTAAGCATTGCCTTTTCGCCATACACCGCACTGCCACCCGTTGCAATAACGCAGTTGTCGGTAGTGATTTCTGAAAGCGTTTCATTTTCTCTTTTGATAAACTCTGCCGAACCAAATTCGCCTATTATCTCATTTAGTGGCATAGAGTATTTGTTTTGAATTATTAAATCGGTATCAATAAAGCTGCAAAGTAACGATTTAGCGAGCAAAACCCCCACTGTGCTCTTGCCCGAGCCGGGCATTCCTATAAGTACGACATTCATTATTATCCCCTCATTAATTATAATGGAATTTAAAGCTTAAAAAATGTTTCGGTAAACAACAATTATTATAAATCTACCGCAGCCCTTTTTCAAGACAAAATTTTCTTGACTGCAAATTATAATAAATGTATAATACAATTGTAGTTACTAATAATATCCAAGTGAGGAGTGAACTTATGGATAAAAAAGCCTACGAAAAGCTGTCTTACGGCCTTTTTGTACTTGCTGCTACCGGAGAAAATCCTAATGCTTGTATTATCAATACCGTTATCCAGTCGGCTAACGATACCATCAGTTTTTCGGTGAGCAAGGCAAATTACACACACGATTTACTGCTTAAAAACCCGAATTTTACTATATCGATTATAAGCGAGGCAGCAGACTTTGAGTTGTTCCGCCATTTTGGCTTCCAAAGCGGCAAGAACACCAATAAATTCGCCCATTTCCCCGATGTGCAAAAAATGAGCAACGCGACTTTAGCTGTAACCCGCGGCACAAACGCTTACATTTGCGGCGAGGTTATAAGCAGCACCGATTTGGACTCGCACACATTGTTTTCGGCTAAAATTTTAGATATGGCGGTGCTAAACGAAATACCGAGCGCCACCTACAGCTACTATCATCAGCACATTAAGCCGAAGCCGGATAGTAAACCTCAAAATCGCACCGTTTGGCGCTGTAAAATATGCGGATATGAATACGAGGGCGAGACTCTGCCCGAGGATTTCATCTGCCCCCTTTGCAAGCACCCCGCAAGCGATTTTGAAAAAATAGAAACTAAAGTTATAGAAGGAGATAATACTATGCCGCAAAACAAATACGCAGGTACAAAAACCGAAAAGAATTTATGGGAGGCTTTCGCAGGCGAATCGCAGGCAAGAAACAAGTACACCTACTTTGCATCGGTTGCAAAGAAGCAGGGCTTTGAGCAGATTGCTGCGCTTTTCCTCAAGACCGCCGATAACGAAAAGGAGCACGCAAAGCTTTGGTTTAAAGCACTCGGCGCACTCGGCGATACCGCAGAGAACCTTGGACACGCAGCCGACGGCGAGAATTATGAATGGACCGATATGTACGACCGTATGGCTAAAGAGGCCGACGAGGAGGGCTTCCATGAGCTCGCCGAGCAGTTCCGTGGCGTTGCTAAAATCGAAAAAGAGCACGAGGAACGCTATAGAGCTCTGCTTTCAAATGTTGAAACAAAGCAGGTATTCGAAAAGAGCGAGGTTAAGGTTTGGGAATGCCGCAACTGCGGACACATTGTGGTAGGTATGAAGGCACCCGAGGTTTGCCCCGTTTGCGCACACCCGCAGGCACATTTCGAGCTGCGCGCAGAGAATTATTAATAATAAAACATCGTATGGCAGGGGCTTGCTGCTGCCGCGATGAACGGTATAAAAAAACGGCAGAGATGAAAAATCTCTGCCTTTTTTATTTGCTCCAAACGAAATTTTACCCGTTAATTTTCGCGAATGAGCACCTTTTCGATTTTACCGATAATCAGGTTGTGCAGGTCGCCGCTATAGTTTTTATCCAGCACCTCGCGGTCGGTAAAGCCGCCCTCTGCAAGGGGCGACATATACTGCTTTTTGCAGATAAGCACAAGCCTTGCCTCTGAAAAATATACGGTGTTATCGGCGAAAACGGGGGTAAGCCCCGTTTCTTTGGTTTTATCGGTGTCTCTGCCCGATTTTCTACCGCACACCGCGTGTATCGCCTTATTATCGCCATAGAACGAGAGCGAAAAGCAATCCTCTTTTTCTAAAAACTGCATCGTGTAGCGCTGCGGGCGCACCACCACTGCGGCGCAATCATTCCCCCACATTTCACCCATAAAGCCCCAGGAAGCGGTCATCATATTGTAGCCACTCTTATTTCCCGCGGTTATGAGCATCCACTCGTTTTTTATAATGTCGATTAAATTATCCTTTATTTCGGTCGGTTTTATTTCTCTATACATAAAAAACACCTCATATAATAATATATCATTTAAAAACTTTTATACCCCGCCTTGCCTCCCTTGCCTAAAGGGAAGGGGACCGCTTTTGGTTTCTTTATAATTAATATACCATACTTCTTTTCTTTATACAATTAAAATTCGTTAAAAAATTATCTATTTACCTATTGTCATTTTGAATAATTTTTGTTATAATATCTCTGTACGGTCGATTTTACAAAATGCGACTAAAAAACCGAAAGGAGTACATATATGATTATTTCAAAAGAAGTTGCAAATATGTGTCCGCTTGCCAAGGGCGCATATCACGGCCCCGCCCCCATTCCGGAGGAGGGAAAATGGGTACAGGTTAAGGAAGTTAAGGATATTTCCGGTCTTACCCACGGCATCGGCTGGTGCGCACCGCAGCAGGGCGCATGCAAGCTCACCCTCAATGTTAAAGAGGGTATTATTGAGGAGGCTCTTGTTGAAACCATCGGCTGCTCTGGTATGACCCACTCTGCCGCTATGGCTTCGGAAATCCTTGTTGGTAAAACTCTGCTCGAGGCTTTGAACACCGACCTCGTTTGCGATGCTATCAACACCGCTATGCGTGAGCTTTTCTTACAGATTGTTTACGGTAGAACACAAACCGCTTTCTCGGAAAACGGTCTTCCTATCGGTGCCGGTCTTGAGGACCTTGGTAAGGGTCTGCGTTCACAGACAGGTACTACCTACGCTACCAGTCTTAAGGGTCCGCGTTATTTGGAGCTTGCTGAAGGCTATATCACCAAGTGTGCAGTTGACGAGGCAGGCACTATTATCGGTTACAAGTTTGTTCATCTCGGAAAGATGATGGAAATGATTGCCAAGGGTATGGATGCTAACGAAGCTCTAGAGAAGGCAAGCGGTCAGTACGGTCGTGTTGATGATGCTGCAAAGCTTATCGACCCCCGCCACGAATAATTTAAGGAGGAAAAAATAATGGCTTTATTCGAAAGTTTTGAAAGAAGAATTGACCAGATTAATGCCGAACTCCAGAAGCACGGCATCTCCTCCATTGAGGAAGCAAAAGAAATCTGCGATAAGGCAGGCGTTGATGCTTATAACATCGTTAAGGGCATTCAGCCCATCTGCTTTGAGAATGCTTGCTGGGCTTATGTTGTAGGCTGCGCAATTGCTATTAAGGAAAAGGTTGCAAACGCTGCTGAAGCTGCTGAAAAAATCGGTCTTGGTCTTCAGTCGTTCTGCATTCCCGGCTCCGTTGCCGACGACCGCAAGGTTGGTATCGGCCACGGTAACCTAGGAGCTATGCTTCTGCGCGACGAAACAAAGTGCTTTGCATTCCTTGCAGGCCACGAGTCCTTCGCTGCTGCTGAAGGCGCTATCGGTCTTGCT
Organism: Acutalibacteraceae bacterium; assembly: GCA_045647785.1. Taxonomy (GTDB): domain Bacteria; phylum Bacillota; class Clostridia; order Oscillospirales; family Acutalibacteraceae; genus SIG565. The sequence continues at coordinate 1,952 of JAZRMU010000005.1, read as the reverse complement.
CGCAGCGCTAACAAGGCTCGCAAAGAGCCGCTTCGCGTTATCCTTAACGGTCTTGGTAAGGATGCTGCTAAAATCATCTCCCGTATCAACGGCTTCACCTATGTTCAGACCAAGTTTGATTACTTTACAGGTGAGCTCACCGTTGTAGAGGAAATTGCATATTCAAACGGCGAGCGTGCAAAGGTTCGCTGCTATGGTGCCGACGATGTTCGCGAGGGCGTTGCTATTATGCATAAGGAGGGCGTTGATGTTTCCATTACCGGTAACTCTACCAACCCCACCCGCTTCCAGCACCCTGTTGCAGGTACCTATAAGAAGGAATGCATCGAGCAGGGCAAGAAGTACTTCTCTGTAGCATCCGGCGGCGGTACAGGTCGTACTCTCCACCCCGACAATATGGCTGCAGGCCCCGCTTCCTACGGTATGACCGACACAATCGGTCGTATGCAAAGTGATGCACAGTTCGCAGGCTCTTCTTCAGTTCCTGCACACGTTGACATGATGGGTCTTATCGGCGCCGGTAACAACCCTATGGTTGGTATGACCGTTGCTTGCGCAGTTGCTGTTAACGAAGCAATTAACAAATAATCTCCGATTATTTGTAATGAAATTTGCCTATCGGCAAATGAAATTCACGCTGTGAATTAAATGCTACCGCATGAAATGTGCCGTATCTAAAAGATGCGGCACATTGTTTTTTAATCAAGACTTTATCGGCAAATTTTATTTCATGCAACGCAAGTTGCATTTCATGATGAAATCATTTCATGCGCATAGCGCATTTCATTAAAAGGAGAAAAATATGTCTGATAATTTTTTAGTGGAATTTTCTATTGAATTTGCGGTAAGAATCGTTAAATTAACCGATGAAATTCAAGGCAAAGGTGTTTTAAAAAACCAAATTCTCAAAAGCGGAACCAGTATCGGCGCTAATATTCATGAAGCAAACTATGCGCAAAGTAAAGCCGATTTTATTTCAAAACTCCAAATTGCATTAAAGGAATGTTACGAAACTGAATATTGGCTTGAGCTTTTTTCAAAAACAAACATTATCGATATTAAACTGTATTCCGAACTAAAAAACGACTGTGGAAAAATCAGGCGTGTACTGATTGCTTCTATAAATACAACAAAAGAAAAAAATAATTTATAAACCATTTACAAGCATTTTTCTGCATAATCATAACTACCGGCCGTGCCGGTAGTATGCACTGCCCCCTTAGGGCATATTGCCGGCTGAGCCTATAGGCTCATCGAAAGAGTCTGCCAACCGCAACACTTTCACCGGCTACCCCTAAAGGGGCTTTTTATTTGCCTTCTTTTACCTGCTTCCCCGTAAACGGGTCTACATATTCTACTATTGACATTTGATCGTATGCCACATCTTCCTGTAGTTGATTGCGGATGTACTCTGCAATCGCTTTTTTATTTCTTCCTACTGTATCTACATAGTATCCTCTACACCAAAAATGTCGATTTCCGTATTTGTATTTCATATTTGCATATTTCTCGAAAATCATTAGACTACTTTTTCCTTTGAGGTATCCCATTATTTGTGATACGCTGTATTTGGGTGGTATTGATACAAGCATATGTATATGATCTTTACAGGCTTCTGCTTCTAAAATTTCTACTCCTTTGTATTCGCATAATTTTCTAAGCATGTTTCCTATATCTGCTTTTATCTTTCCGTATATCACCTGTCTACGATATTTTGGTGCAAAAACTATATGATATTTGCAATTCCATTTTGTATGTGCTAAACTATTTGTGTCGAGTTTCATTTCTTGACTCCTCCTTCGTCTTTTTGTTGTGGTCGGCAAACCCACTTCTTTTTTAGTCCAAGGAGTATATTTTTTCTACTCATAGCTAAAGCTTTTTGGAACTACCAGCACTGCTGGTAGTATTCATAATCAAAACCACCGGTTAAACCGGTGGTTTGCTCCACCCCT
>JAZRMU010000004.1:0-20043 GCA_045647785.1 Acutalibacteraceae bacterium | reverse complement strand
CCGTGGCCTGCGTCTATAATAATTATCGGATTTTCAGTAACATCTGAAGCGGTTGGTGTTACCGCAAAATCATAGTACATTATAACGCCTGAAAGCATAGCACAAAAAGCAACAATTAAAGCTGAAAATACAAACTTGATATTTTTCAAAGCAAATCCCCCGACATAAAATTACAGTAATTAATATGTCGTTTCGGGTGCTTATATTACAGTCTTAAAGCACACTGTTTAAGAAAACACGGGCTTTATAAACACCCATTTTTTAGCGCCATTGTAAACAGTTTTTTAATTATCTTCCCCCGGCAGCAGATTACGGCAGTATTTACTAATAAGTCCGGGTTAATAATTTCGCTAAAATATTTCACCCATCCACGCCCGCCGGTTACGAGGGCGGTAATGCTGTCGCCAATAAATAAATTTTCTTATCCGAAAATTTATTTATCACAATATTCCTCCTCAAGCTTTGTGAATTAATTATTTCAAATCACATTTTTTGTTAATTAACATATTTAGCGTATGTGTTAATATGGTCGAACACCGCTTTCCAAAGACCCTTCGCACCACAGGAAACAAAAATATACTCTTTACCGCTAGCGGCAGTACCATAGCTTGCTATACAGTTACCCGATTCATTTATAAAGCCGGTCTTTCCACCTTCAATTACAGCCCCGTTTTTAGGTTCTGTGCCATACATTCTGCTGAAAAGCGTGCTTGTTAGCAGAATGCCGTCGGGGTGTTCGGGAGTTGGGGAAGTGGTATATTGATATGTCGAAAGGATTTTTTTCGCGAGTTCATTTTCGCTTGCTGCCTTAAGAATTATAGCCATATCATAAACAGTTGTAAAATTTTGTGGGTCGTGTAGACCGCTTGTATTAGCAAAGTGAGTATTTTTAAGGCCTAATTCCTCTACCTTTTTGTTCATTAGTTCGACAAATGCCGCTTCGCTACCGGCTGTATGAATTGCAAGTCCACAAGTAGCGTCGGCACCTGAAGGCAAAATCGCACCATACATAAGGTCAATTACCTTAACCTGCTCACCACCTGTAAATCCCGCCAAAGATGCCTCTTCGCGATAAAGCGGATCGATAATCTCAAAGGTCATTTCAAAAGTAGCATCTAAATTTTCGTTCTGCTCTACAGCCACAAGAAGTGTCATAATTTTCGTAAGCGATGCGGGAAATACTTTGCTATCATAATTTCTTTGTCCAACAATTCTGCCACTCTCACGCTCAATTAAAACAGCGTATTCGCTATTAATGTCAGCGGCCAAACTTACAGTATTGTCATCCGGCTCAACATACGGATTAATTATAATAGGCTCCTTTGGCTCTGCGGGAATATTTTCGAGAGTATCGCCGCCCTCAATGGTATTGCGTTCGCCATCGAGATAGGTATCGCCCTTTCTCACAAAGACTGCAACTATTACTATCGCGGCAACTAAAGCAATTGAGGCTAGACATAAAACTATTTTTGAAGTGCTGCTTTTAGTTTTGGTATGCTTATGCTTCTCCGTTTTTCCCGATACATCAGGTCTAGTATATCGCTGCTCAAATTTTTCAAAAAATTCGTCAGTATATTTGTTTTCTTCCATTTCTACCCCTACCTAAACAAATTTTTCTAAATTTTCAGTATAAAGCATTGTTCTTGTTACGGAATATTCCGACAAAGCACAACCAATATGCTCCTCAAACGCCGATAGGAGCAATGTAGGATTAACATTATCAGAGCCCGCAGACAAAATAATATTAAGAACAGTATTGCCGTTATTGGTAATAGAAAATCGATTTATTTTATCCGACAACTCTACTTCTCTCATAGTGCCTTTTTTAGTTTTCTTATTAACTAAAATACTACTACTGCTTAAAAACAAATTAAGCGCTTCGGCAAGAACTCCCTTATCCTCAAAAACAATATTAAATTCTGCAAAAGCAATTTTACCGACTTTAAATATAGGCTCTGCAACCGATAAAATTTCAATAAATTGAGGACAAACAGAATTCAGTTCTTCGAAAATCATATCATTAGTAAAATTATCATCAGTAACCTTAAAGTCCATAGCCTCGTATTCACTCTCGAAGCCTAGGGAAAGCGGTAATGCAAAATTAAGATAAATATGTGAATTAAAGCCCTCTGTATACCATACGGGGATATTAGTTCTGCGGATAAGGCGTGGCATAAATCGGTTCATATCCAGGTGAGATACAAAACGCAAAGCACCGCGTTTTGTATAAAAAACTCTAACGCTTCTCAAAGCAGACACCTCCCTTAAAGCAGGTAGCGCCACAATTAGCGCATTTTTCTCGGCAGTTTGGAGTAGTTACTGCACTATGAGCGAGCTCATTTTCTCGAATAAGAAATTCCTTGGTAATACCGTAATCGATATGCTCCCATGGGGTAATCTCATCATAATCGCGCAGGCGATTTGCATAAAATGCGGGATCGATACCACAATCCTCAAAGGCTTGCAACCATCTATCTAAAGAAAAACATTCATCCCAACCATCGAACTTACAACCAAGCTGAAATGCACGCTCTATAACAGCACCAAGTCTTCGGTCTCCCCTTGCAAAAACACCCTCCAGAAAGCTGACATCGGAAGTGTGCCAGGAAAGGGATACCTTTTTAGTAGTTATACAGCTTCTTAAAAATTGCTGACGGCGAACAATTTCAGCCTTATCAATTTGCGGTTCAAACTGGAAAGGCGTGAAAGGCTTTGGAACGAAGGTGGAAACGCTAACCGAAACATTAACACTCTTGCCCTTTTGCCTATTTTCCATTCTGTAATATTCATTGACAATTTTTTGAGCTAAATCTGCAATACCCTTTAAATCATCAACGGTTTCGGTTGGTAGACCTAGCATAAAATACAGTTTTACCGAAGTGTAACCGTTTGCAAAAGCCATTTTACAAGTGTTAATAATCTCTTCCTCGGTAACATTTTTATTTATAACATCGCGCAGGCGCTGTGTTCCGGCTTCAGGAGCAAAGGTGAGTCCGCTTTTACGCAGCAGATTAATTTTTTCAATCAACTCGCCTGAAAAATTATCAATTCGAAGTGATGGCAACGAAAGGCTTACACAATCACGGCTTGTCCACTCGAGCATTGAATTGAGAAGCTCCTCAATTTTCGAGTAATCACTTGTGCTTAATGAAGAGAGCGACATTTCATCATATCCCGTATTTTTGCAAAGGGCCTGTGCTTGACGGTTAATGGTATCAATAGTCTTTTCCCTTACAGGACGGTAAATGTAACCCGCTTGACAAAATCTACAGCCGCGTATACAACCACGGAATATCTCTTGGACTGCGCGGTCGTGCACAATTTCGATATACGGAACAACAAAGCTATCCGGATAATAGGCGTTGTCAAGATCGGTAATTACTCTTTTTTGAATAGTTTTAGGTGCATTTTCTTTTGGGGAAATAGATTTCACAGTACCGTTTTCGTTATAATCCACTTCATAAAGCGATGGCACATAAACACCCTTAATCTGTGCTGCTTCTTTTAAGAAAGCTTGCTTATCGCCGTTTCTACCGTATTTTTTATATAAATCTATAAGCTCGAGGTCAACCTCCTCGCCGTCTCCCAAAAAGAAAATATCAACATAATCGGCAAGTGGTTCGGGGTTGCAAGCGCAAGGACCACCCGCAACAATAAGCGGCGCCAATGATTTTCTTTCTCGGCTTTTGAGCGGCACACCTGCAAGGGATAGCATATTAATTACATTAGTAAAGCTTAATTCATACTGAAGCGTGAAGCCTATAATATCAAAGTCTTTGATAGGATCACGGCTTTCAAGCGCAAACAAAGGAATATTATTATTCCGCATCGTTTCCTCAAAGTCAATCCAAGGCGCAAAAACACGCTCGCACCAAATATCATCGCGCGAGTTAAATTGCGAATAAAGAATTTTCATTCCAAGATGCGACATACCGATTTCGTATGTATCGGGAAAGCAAAAAGCAAAGCGTACATCTACTTTATTCTTATCTTTGATTACAGAATTCAGCTCACCACCCGAATATCGGCCAGGCTTTTGAGCAGTTAACATTAATTTTTCGAGTTGCAAATTGTCCATTATATTACTCCATTTCAGTATATATAATATAATAACTCAAAACAACTTCAGTTGCAACTATAATTTAATAATTACTGAAAGTAAGATGTAAATTCCTAAAATTAAAATCGATAGATTTATTTCCCCGCAAAAAATTAAAAGTACCCCTAATAAAGTAAGTACTATTCCAAGAATAATATTTAAAAATTTAAGTATTATTGTGCTTGCGTTTTCTCCGAATAGACAGCATAGCAGTTTAAAAAGCAATTCACCACCGTCGAGTCCTCGCACAGGTAATAAATTGAAAATTCCGACAACAAAATTAATAGCTGAAAATTCAGGAGAAATTTTAACAAACAATGCGGAAATTACTAGGTTTGCAAGTGGCCCGCCAACCAATATTATAGCATCTGTTTTATGAGATATCGCAAGCCGTTTAGTTATAATTACACCCGCAGGTATAAGCTTTATAGAGCGCGGTTTGCATTTCAAAGCCGCCATTGCTGCAAGATGTGCTGTTTCGTGTAAAATGGTGGCTATAATTGTTGGAATAATATATCCGGTGCTATCCAAAAACACAACTGCTGCTATAAGCAAAACAAAGAAAAAGCTGACAAATATTTCAATTCCAAAAATAATGAATTTCATTTACTTATCAGCCATTCGGGATTAATATTTTGCTCATTTAAAATTACCTCATAATGCAAATGCGGGGCTGTCGAACGCCCCGTTGAGCCGAGGCTTGCAATTGTTTCGCCAACCTCTACTTTTTCTCCGACATCTTTAAATAATTTTTCGCAATGAGCATATAGTGTGCTTATTCCGTTCGAATGCTTAATTTTAATGTAGTTTCCGTATGTAGGGCTATATTGCGAAATAATTACCTCCCCACCTGCCGTGGCAAAAATCTCATCGCCGATTTCTCCGGATAAATCAACACCCTTATGGAATTCTTTTTCGCCGTCAATCGGGCTTTTTCGCCAGCCATAGGGAGAGGTAACAATAATGCTGTCTAGTGGGTTAATCAACAACTTTTGTGTCGTTTTTTTGGAAAAAGATGACGAAACTGGCATTAACTGCATAGTGCTTTCCAAATTGCTTTCATCATCCAACAAAACTTCATCGACACTTGTATCCGCGGTAAAATTTCCAATATAAAACCCTTTTATAACATTAAACCACTCGATATTGATAAATTTTACAATAAATACCGCTGCAATAATTAAAGTTACAACAGCAATTTGGATTATAAGTATTGATAATTCATAATTTGACTTTTTAATTTTTTGGTTCATTTCCCCACCTCACGAAAATATATGTAAACTTATTAAAATATATTAAAGTATTGAACTAATTTGTCTTATATGATAAAATATCCTTATAAAACTAAAGGAGAAAAAAATGCCTTTTTTACCTATCACAAAAGATGAAATGAAAGAATATGGTTGGCACTATGCTGACATAATAATTGTTACAGGCGATGCCTATGTAGACCACCCCAGCTTTGGCACCGCTGTAATTTCTCGCGTGCTTGAAAATGCGGGCTTCAAGGTTTGCATAATTCCGCAGCCGAAAAGTGATGATGATTATTTACGTTTCGGAAAACCGCGTTTAGCTTTTTTTGTAAATAGCGGTAATATCGATTCAATGGTAGCACACTACACAGCTGCCAAAAAGCGCCGCAGCGACGATGCATATACCCCTGGCGGAAAAGCCGGAGCCAGACCCGACCGCGCAGTTACTGTCTACTGCAAAAACTTGCGCAGACTTTTTGGAGATATTCCGATAGCTATCGGTGGCATAGAAGCATCGCTCCGCCGTTTTGCCCATTATGATTACTGGGCAGATAAGGTTATGCCCTCAATTCTAATAGATAGTACCGCCGACATTCTAATGTATGGCATGGGAGAAAAGCACTGCGTTGAAATAGCGAAACGCTTGGCTGCCAAGCAAAAAGTAAATGCATTGACCGATATTTTAGGAACCTGCTATGCTGTTAATGTCGCCGATTATGTTCCGCGCAGCTGTGCAGAATGCCCGTCTTTTGAAGCAGTCAGTGAAAATTCAGATAACGGCAAGCGTCAATACGCAATATCTTGTAAAATTCAGCAAGAGGAACACGATCATGTTCGCGGAAAGACCATAATTCAACGCCACGGCAGCAAGATAGTTGTTCAGAATCCGCCGATGCCTCCGCTTTCAACCGAGGAGATGGATGCTGTTTATGCGCTGGATTATATGAGAGACTATCACCCAGCTTATAAATCACTTGGTGGAGTGCCGGCTATTGAAGAGGTTAAATTTTCGGTAATACATAATAGAGGCTGCTTCGGAGCCTGCAATTTTTGTTCACTCGCATATCACCAAGGCAGACAAATTTCCGTTCGCAGCCACGATTCCGTTATTAACGAAGCGAAAAAGATATCTGATATGCCCGATTTCAAAGGTTATATACACGATATTGGTGGTCCAACTGCCAACTTCAGGCAAAGTGCTTGCAGTGCACAGGAAAAACGCGGTGTTTGTGCTGATAAAAAATGTCTTGCTCCTTATATGTGTTCTGCCGTAAGGGTTGACCACAGTGATTATCTCTCCTTGCTGCGAAAGCTGCGGGCGCTGCCTAAAATTAAAAAGGTATTTATTCGCTCTGGTATTCGTTTTGATTACTTAATCCGCGATAACGATGAAGCCTTTTTTAAAGAATTGGTAAAATACCATACAAGCGGTCAGCTAAAGGTTGCCCCCGAGCATTGCTCTGATAATGTTTTGAAATATATGGGGAAACCTAGCTTTAATGTTTATGAAAAATTTAAAAATCGTTTTTATTCTCTTACTAAAAGCGCCGGTAAAAAGCAGTATCTCGTCCCCTACCTTATGTCATCGCATCCCGGCAGTACCATAAAGGACGCTATCGAATTATCCGTTTTTCTCAAAAAAGAAGGTATGCACCCGGAGCAAGTACAGGATTTTTACCCTACACCCGGTACCATTTCAACCTGTATGTTCTATACCGGACTTGACCCCACCACGATGCAAAAGGTCTATGTACCAAAAACACCAACTGAAAAAGCAGAGCAACGAGCACTACTCCAATACTATCTTCCTGAAAACCGTAAATTTGTGCTGTCTGCCCTTAAGAAGGCAGGTCGGTATGACTTGATAGGTACCGGTCCTCACTGCTTGGTAGCTGATGAAAATCATAAAAGAAATGCTTATTCATCGAACAAACCAAATAAAAACAAGAATTCGAAACCAAGAAAAAAAGCACGGTAACCCCGTGCTTTTTCTATGTATTTTAGCATTTTTCGACAAAATTCTTGACAAAAAATTTCAATTGTGATAATATAAAAAGGCCCGAAAATCGGGCCTTGGAGCTGAAGATGGGACTCGAACCCACGACCTGCTGATTACGAATCAGCTGCTCTACCAACTGAGCCACTCCAGCGTACGACAACTATTATACCAATTTAATATATGTTAGTCAAGTAATTTATTAGAGGTTGTAAAATGAGAAGCGATATCAACGAAAGAATCAAGAAAATTCGGCAACAGGAAAAAATGACCCAGGAGGAAATGGGCGCTTTACTTAATATGAAGCGTTCCACTTATGCTCACCTCGAGTCATCCGGTACGTTTCGCCCAGAGCACATTAAAATTATAGGCATGCACTTTGGTAAAACACTCGATGAACTCGTGTATGGTATTGAACCATCAAAAGAGGAAAAAACTCCCACGCGGTTTCGCACACCTGAGCCTGTTATATACAGACCCAAACAATTCACCGAAGAAGACCGAATCGCTATGAAAGATGAGCTCCACGAATTGATTGAGCATTTAGGTGCCGGAGATCTTGATATTATACTTAAATTTCTTAAATCATTTGGTAATTAATTATTACCCCGCTGCTTTCGCAGCGGGGTTTGTTTTTTTAAACAGTAAATTTATGGAAAATCTTTTTACCTTTTTTGATTACGATGCCAGCTTTAATTTTATCGGCGGTGAAAGAAACAGTAGCGTCAGTAATTTTTTCACTATCAACAGAAATTCCGCCCTGCTGAACAAGTCGTCTGCCCTCGCCCTTTGAAGTGATAAGCTCACCCTTAACCATCAGATCGAGCAAACCAATAGAACCGTCTGTAAAATCGGCATCTGTTAAAATTGTAGTGGGCATATTCTCGTCATTAGCTCCGCCTCCAAATAAAGATTTAGAAACCTCGCGTGCTTTAGTTGCTTCCTCCTCGCCATGAACAAGCTTGGTGAGCTCAAAAGCAAGAATATCCTTTGCGGTATTAAGTTGACTACCTTGCCAGTCGTTCATTGCATCAATTTCCTCCAACGGCAAGAAAGTGAGCATTCTAATGCATTTAAGAACATCGTCGTCGCCAACATTGCGCCAGTACTGATAAAACTCATAAGGGCTTGTCTTGTTAGGGTCGAGCCAAACAGCACCATTTGCAGTTTTACCCATTTTCTTACCCTCTGAATTCATAAGCAGAGTTATAGTCATGGCATACGCATCTTTACCAAGTTTCTTACGGATAAGCTCAGTACCACCCAACATATTAGACCATTGGTCATCGCCACCAAACTGCATATTGCAGCCGTATTCCTTGAAAAGATGATAAAAGTCATAAGACTGCATTATCATATAATTGAATTCAAGGAAAGAAAGTCCCTTTTCCATACGCTGCTTGTAGCATTCGGCTCTCAACATATTATTAACCGAGAAGCAAGCGCCAACATCGCGCAAAACATCAACATAGTTAAGTCCAAGCAGCCAGTCGGCATTATTAACCATTTGTGCTTTACCCTCACCGAACTCTATAAAGCGCGACATCTGCTTTTTAAAACAGTCACAATTATGCTGTATAGTTTCAGCGGTCATCATTGAGCGCATATCAGTTCTGCCCGAAGGATCGCCAATATAAGCAGTACCGCCACCGATAAGTGCTATCGGGCGATTTCCTGCCATCTGCAAGCGCTTCATTAAGCAAAGTGCCATAAAATGACCAACATGAAGGCTGTCGGCAGTGGGGTCAAAGCCAATATAAAATACCGCTTTACCATTATTAACAAGTTCGCGAATTTCCTCTTCATCTGTAACCTGAGCAATAAGCCCTCTTGCTACTAATTCCTCATAAATTTGCATTTTCTTTACTCCTATCCAACAATTCCTTTGCGGAATCGAATAATTTATCTGTTAATTCAGTACCCGACATAATTCTTGCTATCTCGGTAATACGGTCGTTATAATCGAGTTCAGTAACCTTTGTGTGTGTTCTGCCCGAAATAACACTCTTTTCAATAAGTAAATGTGTATCTGCCGCCGCCGCAATTTGCGCTAGATGTGTTACACAGATTACCTGCTTATCATTTGCTACCTTTTGAAGCTGCGCAGCTACCTTATTTGCTGCTCTGCCGCTTATTCCCGAATCTATTTCATCAAAAATAAGAGTCGAAACCTCATCGGCTGTTGAAAGCACACTTTTTATAGCAAGCATAACGCGCGAAAGCTCACCGCCAGAAGCAATTTTTGCAAGCGGCTTTACACTCTCTCCCGCATTTGCCGAAATTAAAAACTCAATGCTATCGCAGCCATTTTTGGTATATCTACCCTTTTCTTGATTCACAAGAAAAACAACATTCGGCATATCCAAAAGCTTAAGAATTTCACACACATTCTGCTGAAAAGCTTTCGCAGCACGCGCTCTTGTAACCGATAACTGCTCGCCATTTTTAATTAGGCGCTGCTCGGACAGAGAAAGCAAATCTTCAAGCTCGGCGACCTTTTCGTCAGCCATAGTTATATTCTGCAATTCTTGTTTTGCATTCTCTAAATAATTAAGCATTCCTGCTTCATCACCAGAGTATTTTAACATAAGTGAGCGTAAAAAATCAATCCTATCTTGAATAACATCGATATTTTCCGCAGAAATAAGTTCATTTTCGCCGAAAAAGCGCACTTCCGACTCAATATCGGTTAAATCTTCCAGTACTGCAGAAAGCTTTGTGCAAACAGAATTCAGCTTCTCGCTATCGATTGCCGACAATAATTTATATGCAGCACGAAGCTGCTCGGTGGCACCATCGCCCTCTGTGCCGGAAAAAATATCAAGAGCAGAACTTATTCTTTTAGAGTTTTGTTCAAACTGTTTTGCAAGTTTTAGCTGTTCTTTCAAGACTTCAAACTCGCCTACTTTAATATCCGCCTTCTCAAGTTCACTAATTTGGAATTTTAATAGGTCGATTCTGCGCAGCTTTTCATCCTCATTAATATCTAATTCCTGCAACTGTCGCCTAATCGAATTCAGGTTTTTAAACTCGGCAAGATATACCTCTCGCTCTTTAGAATTTTCGGCTATTTTATCAATATAATCACAATGCTTTTCAGGATTGAGCAGGGTTTGATTATCGTGCTGACCGTGAATATTAATAAGCATAATACCAATATCGCGCACAACCGATGCTGAAACAGGCTGTGAATTGATGCGGAATCCGCCTCGAGAATCAAGGGTTAAAATTCTTTGAATAATAACCTTACCCTCATCACTTGAGAGACCGTAGCTCTCAAGCAGCTGCTCGGCAGCTGGTCCTATATTTGAAAACTCGGCAACAACGCGCGCCGAATTATTACCGTTCCTGATTAGGCCTTTAGAAGCCCTTGCTCCAAGCACAGCATTCAGCGAATCAATTATTATTGATTTTCCCGCACCGGTTTCGCCCGTTAACACATTAAATCCATCGGAGAAAGAAATATCTGCACGTTCGATAACCGCAATGTTCTCAATATGTAAACAATTTAACATTTGCTTAACCGCCATTAAATTAGTTTTGATATTTTCTCGCAAAGGTCTTTAGCGCTTTGCTCATCTCTTGTAACAGCAATAATGGTATCATCGCCTGCAAGCGAGCCTAAAATCTGCGTACCAAAAAGAGTATCAAAAGCGACACAAGCGCTAGAAGCCATACCGGTATAGCACTTAATAACAATGTTATTCATAGCATAATCTGTGCTTATGACACTTTTAGCAAACATATCCAAAAAATGGGCATCAGTCTTATCGCCAAGCCCTTGTGTCAAAGGACGAGCGGGCAAATAGCGATAGATACCTGCTGTATCCTGTGATTTAACAATTCGAAGTTGCTTTATATCTCTTGAAACAGTGGATTGAGTAACATTAAAGCCCTCATTTATTAGGTAATCCAATAAATCCTCTTGGGTTGTGATTATATTTTCGGAGATTAAAGAGATAATCCGTTCGTGGCGTTTATTTTTCAACTCTGTTTCCTCCGTCCTTAAATTTTTCCGAAATAGTTTTATAGAAAGACTTATTATTAAGTCTTATAAGATCAACACTATACGGCGATTTACTTACAATTATTTCGGTATACGGCTTAATTTCGCCACCCTTTCGTCCGTCAACAGATAAATGAATATCAGAACGCTTTAGTGAAAAGGCCTTAAATTTTACAACTGCATTCTTATTGACGATAATCGGTCTTGCAGTTAAAGTGTGTGAGCAAATAGGAGTTATTGAAATACACTCCGAAACGGGGTCGATAATCGGACCGCCCGCAGAAAGCGAATAGGCAGTTGAGCCGGTAGGAGTTGCGATAATTAAACCGTCGGCTCTATAAGATACACACTCGTCCCCCAAATAGGCTTTAATATCTACAATTCGATTAGAGAAAGCACCTGTAATAACAGCATCATTGAGAGCAATATGGTTGGATTTAACTACCCCGTTTTCGACTAAATCAATATTAAGCAGCATTCTCTTTTCAATTTGATATTCACCGCTACCTATTTTTTTAAGCAACTCAAGCTCGTTAGGTTCTACCTGTGCTAAAAAGCCAAGACGGCCGGCATTAACACCAAGCACCGGTTTGCCTGCCTTTGCCGCAAGCTTACCGTAACGAATAATAGTGCCATCGCCACCCACAGTAATTATAACATCCACCGTTTCGAAAATTTGCTTTTCGGGCAAATGCTGATAGTCGGTGCCAATCATACTATCGGGCAAATATGCAGTAAAGCCCCATTCTTTGAAAAGCTTACCCATACGCTCAACAGCTGCTGCAGCACCGCGTTTATCAAGATTAGGAAGCACACCTATTTTCATTGCTCTCCCCCCTTTAATTCGTTGTGAGATTTTAACACAATGTCTTTAATATCAACCGTTTCTTTAATGTGCGGATTGTCAGATTTCTGTATATATGCTAAATATTCTATATTACCTTCAGGCCCTTTGATCGGTGAAAACTCGAGACCTAAAAGAGTGAAGCCATTTTCAACAATTAGTCCACTAACACGCTCATTTACCTCTAAATGAACATTTATATCACGCACTACACCCTTTTTCCCAACCTTATCTTTACCCGCTTCGAACTGCGGCTTAATAAGACAAACAGCCGTTGCACCATCTTTTAACAGTGTGTTCATAACAGGTAAAATGTGAGAAAGCGAGATAAAAGATACATCTACCGAAGCAAAATCTAATAAATCTGGTACCTGCTCGCTGGTAACATAACGAAAATTTGTGCGCTCTAGATTTATAACTCGCTCATCAGTGCGGAGCTTCCAAGCAAGCTGTCCATAACCTACATCAATGGCATAGACCTTTTCTGCACCGTTTTGCAGCATACAGCCGGTAAACCCGCCGGTTGATGCACCGATATCGGCACAAATCTTGCCATTAAGACTCAAACCAAAGCAAGTCATTGCCTTTTCAAGCTTTAAGCCACCGCGGCTAACATATTTAAGCGTAGCACCACGCACCTCTATTTTATCCTCGGGCTTTACGGTATCACCCGCTTTATCAACCTTTTGGTTATTAACAAATACGATGCCAGACATAATATATGCCTTTGCTTTCTCGCGGCTTTCGGCAAGACCTAAAGCAACGAGCCTCGCATCTATACGAATTTTTTCAGCCAATTAGTTTTCTCCCTTAATTATTTTAAAAATACTATCCTCATCCAATTTATACCTCTTTAGTGCCGAAGCCACCTTTGCGGACGAAACAAATGTATCATCGATAGCATAAATATTAAACTGCTTTACATTGCCATTAACGCTTGCGGCAAGATGCTCGGCGATACCACCTGATTTTATTCCCTCTTCAAAGAAATATACTTTATCAAATTCGCTCACCGCATTAATTAATTCCTCACTGAAAGGATAAATTTGATTTAGCTTAATTACTGCACACTCTATACCCTCACGCTTTAGCATTTCTCTTGCCCCAAAAGCGTTAGCGGATATCCTACCATAGGTTACTATTGCGATTTTACCGCTTCCGTATATTTTAAATTCAGAATTATCGGAATATTTTTCTGCTCCGTCGGGCTCTGCACCGCGTGGATAGCGAATAGCGCACGGAAAATCAAAATCGATACTCTTATTTAAAAAATGCTGAAGTTCAGAATAATAACAGGGCGAAAAAATACGCATTGAAGGAATTTCACTTAAAAAAGCAGCATCAAAAACACCTTGATGGCTTTCCCCATCCTCACCTACTATACCGGCGCGATCAATACATATCTTAACAGGCAGTGCAGAAATTGCAACATCATGTACAATCTGATCGAAGGAACGCTGCAGGAATGATGAATAAACAGCAAAATACGGCTTAATTCCCTTTGAGGCAAGACCCGCAGCAAAGGTCATCGCGTGGCCCTCTGCAATACCTACATCGAAAAATCTGCTTGAATATTTTTTTGCAAAAGCAGATAGTCCCGTACCCTCTGCCATAGCGGCAGTAATCGCACAAACCTTGCTATCATGTTCTGCTAATGAAAGCATTGTATTACCAAACACTTCAGAATATGAATTAGCAGCGTTTTTATTGACACCCTCCTCAATATCAAAGGCAGAAACTCCGTGATAATTCTTGGGGTCCTTCTCTGCGAAACGATAACCTCTGCCTTTGACGGTAATAACATGAATCAAAACAGGTTTATTTTCATTTTTGGCAATTCTGAAAATATTTTCCAGTTCTGAAATGTTATGACCGTCTATCGGTCCATAATATTCAAAACCGAGACTTTCAAAAATATTGCTGTGATAAATTGCATTCTTCAGCAATGTTTTAGAGTTGAGAATGGTATCGGCAATACGCTTACCTATAAACGGTATTTTCTCAAGAGTTTTGCGCACACTGCGCTTTAAAGAATGATATGAAGATTTAGAACGAATGACGGTAAAATAACGCGCCAGCGCACCGACATTCCTTGAAATGGACATTTTATTATCGTTAAGAATAACAATAAAATTACCCTTGTTAGCGCTCACATTATTAAGTCCCTCGTAAATAAGGCCCCCTGTAAATGCACCGTCGCCCACAACAGATATAACACAGTTATTGTTTCCGTTTAAAATATTTCCGCGATAAATACCATAAGCCGCAGAGATAGAATTACTGCTATGCCCGGTAACAAATGGATCATGAGCGCTTTCCTGCGGACGCATAAATCCTGAAATACCACCCTCGGTGCGAATTGTGTCAAAACAATCAAAACGCCCGGTTAGAAGCTTATGTGTATAGGACTGATGCCCTACATCGAAAATAATACTATCATTCGGCGAATTAAACACTCTATGAAGAACCACAGTCAATTCAACCGTACCTAAATTAGACGCTAAATGTCCGCCATTTTTCGAGACGGTATTAATAAGGCATTCTCTAATTTCACTGCAAAGCTTTGGTAAGCTTTCAGAAGGAAGAGCCTTAACATCTTTAGGTGATTTAATTTTGCTTAAAATTTCAAATTCCAAAACAAAAACCTCAATTATCCCTGATAGCTAAATAATCAGCCATATCCTTTAAAAATTCTCCGTTTGTGCCGATTTTGCCGACACAGAATTTTGCTTCACGCGTTAATTCTTCAACAACTCTACGGCTTTCATCAATTCCGCAAAGCGTTACAAAGGTACACTTATTATTCT
Organism: Acutalibacteraceae bacterium; assembly: GCA_045647785.1. Taxonomy (GTDB): domain Bacteria; phylum Bacillota; class Clostridia; order Oscillospirales; family Acutalibacteraceae; genus SIG565. The sequence continues at coordinate 5,038 of JAZRMU010000004.1, read as the reverse complement.
TTTCATCGCTGCCCACAGGCTTACCTAAAACGGCTTCATCACCGCAAAAATCAAGAATATCATCAACAATTTGGAAAGCGAGACCTAAATTTTCGGCATATTTTTCAGCATACTCACATTTATCCTCGCAACCTGCTAATATACAGCCGATTTTTGCAGCCGCCTTTATTAATGCCCCCGTTTTCAGCAAATATAGCTTTTTTAGCGTTTCAATAGAGAGCTGTCTACCCTCATTTTGGATATCAACAATCTGTCCGCCGATCATACCTGATACTCCCGCACAAACAGCAAGAACATTTATAGCTTTAACTATATTTTCAGAGGCTATACCATCAGCTCGCGAAGCTAAAGCGAAGGCTTCTGTTAAAAGACCATCTCCGGCAAGCACTGCAGTCGCCTCATCAAACGCCTTATGGCAGGAAGGCTTGCCACGACGGAAATCATCATTATCCATACAAGGTAAATCATCATGGATGAGTGAATAGGTATGAATCATTTCAAGCGCCACCGCAAAGTTATAAATACCTTCTGCTTCACCACCGCAAAGTTTATAAAACTCAACCATCAAGATAGGTCTTATGCGTTTGCCTCCAATTTGGAGACTATAGAGCATAGCATCCTTTACACGGGCGAAATCGGCATCATAATACGGTATCGCACTAGAGAAAAGCGAGTTGATTTTATCTGCCTTTAAAATTAATTGTTCTTTGAAATCAGTCATTATTTTCGACCTCTGCTTCAGACAAGGTTTTAATTGTAAGTTTCGCGTTCTCAAGCAGTTTGTTGCATTCACCCGCAAGTTTTGCTCCGGCGGTGTATAGCTCAATTGCTTCGTTGAGCGAGCATTCACCCCGTTCAAGACGAGCGACAATATTCTCAAGCTGCTCGAGCGATTGTTCAAATGTTAAATTTTTTTCCATAGTTTACTCCTTGATATCGGTAATGCGGCAAGAAAGCTCGCCGTCCGATAGTGAAACATTTAAATTTTGACCGCGCTCCAAACCTTTAACGCTATTTATAACCTCGCCATCATAGCTAACAACTGAATAACCGTTTGATAGAAGCTTAAGCGGACTAATGCTTTCAAGCTTTGCCGCGTTTAAAGCTAATGAATTTTCCAGCTGCACCGTTTTCGTTTTTACGGCTGATAAAAGCCTTTCTTTTAGGCGATCAAGCGCTAATTCGCGCTCGTCGGTAATGAGTATAGGATTTGTTAAAAAGCGCGACGAGGAGAGAATTTTAAGATGATGCGCGGCGTTTTGTATACGCGACTGCAAAACAGCTGACATTCTGTTTGAAAGTCCCTTAACTCGGTATGATATCTCGTTTATATCAGGCACCGCAACCTCGGCAGCAGCCGAAGGAGTAGGAGCACGCAGGTCGGCAACAAAGTCGCAAATGGTAAAATCAGTTTCGTGCCCTACAGCAGAAATTATAGGCACCGGGGAATTGTAAATTACCCTTGCCAGCTCCTCATCATTAAAAGCCCAAAGATCCTCAATAGATCCGCCACCTCTACCGACTATAATTACATCAGCGATATTAAGTTGGTAAAGCCTTTCAAGAGCGGAAATAATGCTTGAAGGTGCGTCAGCTCCCTGAACCAGTGCGGGACAAAGCAGCACATCGCATATCGGAAAGCGACGAGAAAGAATGTTTAAAATATCTTGAAGTGCAGCGCCGGTTTCAGAGGTAACTACCGCCACCGTTTTTGGGAATGAGGTAATTGGACGCTTATGAGCAGGCTCAAATAACCCTTGCTTTTCAAGTTTATCTTTAATCTGCTGAAATTTTATAGCGAGTTCCCCTTCACCCGCAGGTGAAATATCCTCAACATAGAATTGGTATTGTCCATCCTTCTCGTATAAGGACACTCTTCCTCTGCAAACAACAGCGAGACCATCATATAGCTCACATTTTAAGCGAACAGCACTACTTTTAAACATAACACAACGGATAAGCGCATCGCTATCCTTAAGCGAAAAGTACAGATGCCCGCTTGAGTAGTGATTCTTAAAATTAGATATTTCTCCCGCAACACTAACAAAGGATAAGTGCTTATCACCCTCAATTAGCGAGCGAACATATAAATTAAGCTGTTTAACAGTTATTGCCTGCTGCATTATTTTGCCTCGGAGAATTCCTTAACAACTGCACCTAAAATTCCGTTAAGATAAGATGCATCCTCCTCGGTGGCATACTTTTTGCAAAGCACTACTGCCTCACTAACCGAAACATTTGCGGGAATTTCGCTTAATTTTGTTATTTCAAAAACCGAAAGGCGCAGAAGGCTTAAAACAACGCGCGAAAGGCGTTCTTTTTTCCAGCCTACAGCCTTATTCATAATAACCGAATCAATTTCATCGAGGTTATTATATACACCAACAAAAACCGACTCACAATACTCATCGGTTTCAAAATCTCTTACATTTTTTGCCGTTTCGAGCAACTCCTCGAACGGTAAATCATTAAAGCATTTTTCAAAAATAAGTAAAAATGCATTTTCTCTAGCTTGTTTACGAGAGAGCATAAAGCACCACCTTAATATATTATTATATAGATTATATAACAAAATAAGCTGCATTTCAAGGGCAAATGCATATTTTTTGCATAAATGCATAAAAATTTTTTCTTGTATTTTTTTGTCGATATGGTATAATGTGAATGTATGCAAAAATAAAGGGGTGTTAATATGGCTTTAGGATTCAGAAAAAGTCTTTTCGGATACAATCAAGATGATGTTAACGATTATATACAGCGTCAGGCTGTTAAGAACACGCAGATTCAAACCGAATTAAACACAAAAATCAAGCAAAATGAGGATAGCATTAAGGCTCTAACCGAACAGTTAAATGCAGCTAATCAGAAAAACAGCGAGCTTTCTGAAAGCATTGATTTTTACCGTAAAAAGTATGAGGAAGTTAAAACCTTGAGCGATAATATCGGCAAGCTTTATCTTGTAGCGCAAACTAACGCTAAAGCTATAATGAATGCTGCCGAGCAAGCAAAAGGCGCAGCACAGGTTGAAATTGATAAAAATATAGATGTATTAAACGCAACTAACGAAACCCTTAACGCTCTGAAAGCAAAGGTTCAGGAAATGTGCGATAGCTTTGCCGGTGATGTTGATAGTTTGTCTGCCGAGCTGCTTGATGCTAAAAGTATAATTGTCAGCTCTGCTGCTTCACAGCAAGAAAACTGTGATAATTTTGAAAAGCTATACAGCAGTCTTCAAAAATAATGAAAATCCACTACATTACTACCGATGACCTTCCACATATCGCCTCCACTCTAAATGCAGGCGACAAAGTTTTTCTTTCGGGCACGGTTTATACCGCACGCGATGCAGCGCATAAGAAGTTGTTTGAATTAATTGAAAACAATTCACCGCTTCCTTTCCCGCTTTTGGGGGCTAGCATCTACTATGCCGGTCCAACCCCTACCCCACCGCAAATGGCAATAGGCTCATGCGGTCCGACAACCTCCACCAGAATGGATACCTATGCCCCAAAACTATATGATTTGGGCATTACCTGCACAATTGGCAAAGGCGAACGAAAAGCGGAGGTTGCAAACGCTATTATCAGAAACAGCGCCATTTACCTTTGCGCCATTGGAGGCGCGGGAGCATTGGCTGCTGAATGCATAACCGAATGTGAGGTTATTGCGTTCCCTGAACTCGGCTGCGAATCAATAAAGCGTCTTAAATTTAATAACTTTCCTCTTTTTGTAGGTATAGATTCTCGTGGCATTGAAATATTCTAAAGTTTAAGCACCAAAGTATGAGCTTTGGTGCTTTTGTTTTATAAAAAGTTGTTGGGCGCCCAAAAAAATGGGCGCCCAACTTTAGGAAGAGATATGAAAAAACTGGAACAATCAATAATTAGTTACCACAACCATCATTTCTTGTGTTTATGTTATTATATTATTGTAATTTTGTAAATTTGTCAATATATAATTTTAATATTGTTATAAATTAATATTATATAAAATAAGAAGGCTTTCCATACGGAAAGCCTTCCCTATTTTGTTTATAGGCAACTATTTAACATTAATTCTTAATACATGACCTTTGCCCTGCTCATTCGATATAACCGATATTTGAGGAATTTTATAATCTGCGCTAGCGCCGGTACCGGAAATTTCACCATAGTAATACATGTGGTGATGTCCGGTGAAAATGCCCTTAATTACATCAGCATTATCAGTAATTGCGTTATACATTTGCTTTGTTCTTTCATGATGCGAATCTGAACTTGCAGCGTAGTATTTAGAATCGGTGAGATCTGCGGCTGTAGAATCAGTTACGTGCTTCATACCACCATCAACGGTAATCGGAATATGCTGGAAGATGAGAACCGGAATGTTCTGTTCTCTTGCAGTTTTTAAATCGTTTAAGAACTGCTCATAGATCTCATCGGTGATATAACGATAATCGTTACTACCATTATGGATCATAATGTTCATAACAGGGTTTTTACCGTTTGCGTTATAAACAATTTCCATCTGATAAATCGGATTTTGATCTTTTACCCAATGATCCTTAAGCCAAGCACTATTGGATTCAACAGTTCCTGTATCAGGAATTCCACCAAAGGCACGAGTTTCTTCGTGGTTACCAACAGCAGCACGAACTGAGTCAAAATTACCCTTAAAGTCTACATTGTAATTGAATAATAGTCTCTTGGCAACTTGAGCGCAGCCTTCAGATAGGTAATCAAATACGTCGCCCACAACAATAGTCTTATCAACGGTCATAGCGAACTGCATAGCGCGAATTGCATTATCTTCAGCATTTGGGAATGATTTATTACGAGAAATACCTGAAGCAATAACTGCCGGATTACCAATTGCGAAATCGGTACGGTTGTTGTAAACAAAATGTGTATCGGTGATGTGAAGTATATTAGTAGCTGTATCATCGTCATCACCTTTGTAATCCCAGTCGATTTCGAAATCAGATAACTGCAAGCCATTAGCAAGCTTTTTAATAGTAAGGTCTTTTAAGTCTAAAGCTTTGTCAATGGTTGTGGTTTTT
>JAZRMU010000003.1:0-2745 GCA_045647785.1 Acutalibacteraceae bacterium | reverse complement strand
AGATATTTTGTCTTCCTAAGACCGCTTGGCCCTCCGACTTAAAAGAGTGCGTCGCAGTTATGATGTTAAATACCTTGCTGCCGCTGAAGAAAAGGTTGAGTTTATTAATAAAGAGCTACCCGAGGTTATCCTTGATGAATATGCCGAAATAAAGCCATATTGGAGCCATGATTGGGATTATAGCTGCTATACATATACAACGAACAGACATAACAGTGAGTATAAAATTTCGAATAAAAGGGCAGAGGATATTATAACCGCTTATTCCGAGGATTTGAAAACAGTGGGTATAGAGTTCTTTGATGATGAAAGAGAGAATAATACAAAGAATATTTATTTAGGCAAAAGTGTAAGAATCGGTCAAACCGTTTTCGAAAACGAGGAAGGAATTTCAGAGTACAACGATTATAAGGACTACAATTTGTATATCCATAATTACAAAATATATCCGAATGTTGCTAGTGTTGTTAACTCCCTCGTAAAGGACGAGGACCTATCTAGAACTTATATTGACGAAAAACAAATAGAACATTATATAATTTACTATAAATAAAAATTGACATTACCTTCTTAATATGATATCATAAATAAGATAAGAAAGAACAATGTTTTTTGGTAGAATGGAGAAGGCAAAATGAAAGAATACGAGAAATTCGACCGAATAGGCACAACCCCGCATAGAAGCTATTATATTCCCTTTGCCGAGGGCGATAAGGTGCTTGAAAAATACGGTATTGTGGACCGAACCTCAAGCTCACGCTTTATTTCTCTTGACGGAGAGTGGCAGATTAAGCAGCACCAGCATATAGAGGATTTTATTGTGAACGAAAATCTCGAGGGTACTATTCCCGTTCCTTCTTGCGTTCAGATGCATGGCTTCGACCACATTCAGTATATTAATGTTCGTTATCCATTCCCGGTTTTGATGCCGCATGTACCTTATGAAAATCCTTGCTGGCATTATCGCCGAACCATTAATATCCAAAAGCGTGCAGGGGAAAGGTATTATATAAATTTTGAGGGTGTAGATAGTGCCTTTTATCTTTACATAAACGGCGAATTCAAGGGCTACTCTCAAATTTCCCACTCAACAAGCGAGTTTGATATCACCCAGATTGCCGTGGATGGCGAAAACACTATCGATGTTCTCGTTGTTAAATGGTGTATTTCCTCCTATTTGGAGGGTCAGGATAAATTCCGCTTTTCCGGTATTTTCAGAAATGTGTATATGCTGATCCGTCCCGAAAATCATATTACCGATTATAAAATCGAAGCCGATTATAACGGCGATACAGGAATTATTACCTTTATTAACGAAAGCGGTGTGGATATATGCCTCGAATCAGAGGGTGAAAGCATAACCGCTCCTGCAAACGGCAAAGCCGAAATAAAAATAGAAAATATTAAGCTTTGGACAGCCGAAGAACCTAATTTATACACCCTGATATTGCGGGCTAATGGAGAAAAAATTGTTGAAAAAGTAGGCTTTAGAAGGGTTACTGTAGATGGCAAGGTATTCAAAATTAACGGTAATCATTTAAAGCTGAAGGGTGTAAACCGCCATGATTTTAACTGTGAAACCGCCGCAACAGTGAGCCTTGAGAATTTAGTAGAGGATATTAAGCTTATGAAGGAGCTTAATGTTAATGCGGTTCGCACTTCTCATTATCCCAACCGTCCCGAATTCTATCTATTGTGCGATGTCTTTGGCATTTATGTAATGGACGAGGCCGACCTTGAGATGCACGGAGCAGTTTGCCGCAACGGTAAATGTGAGCTTCCGAACTGGATAGAGTATGCTGATAGCGAGATTTTAGCCCCCGGTATTGCCGACCGACATATAGCCCTTGTTGAGCGCGACAAAAACCGTACAAGTGTCATAATCTGGTCGCTTGGTAATGAGAGCTCATTTGGCAAAGGCTTCATAAAGGGTACAGAATATATCAGAAATAGGGATAAGACAAGACTCGTGCACTATGAGGGTCTACAGTGTGCCGATAGTGAGCACTATTATACCGACCTTGTGGATATGGTTAGTATGATGTATCCGAGCCTTGATAAAATACGTACCGATGTGCTCGAAAATGAAAAAGAAACCCGTCCATTCGTTCTTTGTGAATACACTCATGCTATGGGCAACAGCTGCGGCGATTTGGCGGATTACTGGAATTTGATTTACAGCAATGAGCAGCTTATGGGCGGCTTTGTTTGGGAGTGGGCAGACCACGGTATAAAAACCGAAAAGGGCTTCCTTTACGGTGGCGATTTCGGCGAAACCGAGCACGACGGTAACTTCTGCATTGACGGCCTTTTAACCCCCGACAGAAAGTTTAAATCATCAGCTCTTGAAATGAAAGCTGTATATGCAGGTAAGACTAGCTCTGAAATTTGTCCTGTAGAAATCCCGCCAATAGCTCAAAAAGCTTCCGCTATTGCTATTGAGGTTAATGAGCATACAGGCGAAATTATATCAATCAAAGCAGATGATAAAGAGGTGCTTAAAACACCTATGCACCTTAACATTACCCGCTATACTGATAACGATGGTATTTTAAAGGCTGAATGGTTTGACAGATGCTGCCTTGATAAGTGCAAATCGTACATTTTATCGTACGAAAAGAATGGTAACATCCATAAATTTGTGGGCTGTATGGCTGCGAATTGCTTAAAGCCTGCGGCTGAATTTGAGCTTATTTATGAAGTGAGCGGAAATAATCTTATAGCTACTATAGAATATAAACTAGC
>JAZRMU010000002.1:0-7207 GCA_045647785.1 Acutalibacteraceae bacterium | reverse complement strand
CTGGGGCTTGAAAGTTTGGTAATTATAGAGGACGATGAGGTGCTCGCCTTTACCTTGGCAAGCCGAATGAATGATACCACCTTTGATGTCCACTTTGAAAAGGCAAGAATGGATATAGACGGTGCATATACCGCGATTAATCACGAATTCGCCAAGTATATATCAGCAAAATATCCCGAAATTCGTTATCTTAACCGCGAGGAGGATATGGGGCTTGAAGGACTCCGCAAGGCAAAGCTCAGCTACTATCCTGAATTTATGATTGAAAAATGCTCGGCGGTGCTAAAATGATAGAAATAAGAAACGCAACAGCCGCTGACCGTGATGCACTATTTGCGATTTGGCGAGAAGCCTTTGGCGATACCGACGAATATATAAGCCGCTTTTTCACTACCGCCTACAGCGATAGCCATTGCAGGGTGCTATGTGTTGATAACGAAATTGCATCTGTTCTTTATATTATCGACGGTTTTCTAAAAAAGCGTAAAATCGCCTATATTTACGCGGTAGCGACTTATAAGCGGTATCGCGGTCGTGGACTTTACCGCCAGCTATCCGAAAATACACACGAATATTTAAAAGATCTCGGCTATGAGGCTGAAATTTTAGTTCCCGCCACCAAAGAGTTATTTACCTTTTATAGCAATCTCGGCTACAAAGCGGTTGGCTTTGCTGACAGCTTTGAGGCTGTCGCAGCCCCCACAGCTGCTTTTCTAAAGCAACTAGACTGCTATGAATATACTGCTTTAAGACAAAAACTTTTGCCCGAAAACGGCGTTATTTTGGGCGACAAGGGTTTAGCATTTCTTAATAGCATTGCAATTTTTTATGCAACCGAAAACACAGTGATCGCCTGTGAAACACGAAACGGCAAGCTGTTTGTTCACGAGCTTTTAGGTAAAAAATCCGAAGCTTCTGCAATTCTCGCAGCTTTAAACATTAAGCAGGGTGTTTTCAGAGCTACGGGTACTGACCCTTTTTTAATGGGATATTCTCTCAAAGGAGAAATTGATAACATATATTATGCTTTAGCATTTGACTAAATAGCACCTTTGATGGCATAATTTATAAAAACGTGAAAAGAGGTACAATATGAGTAAACTTTATGAAAAATGGAACAACATACCGCTAATACTCCGAATTGCGGTTGGGCTAATAATTGGTGCAGCGCTTGGCATCTTTGCACCAAAGCTGACATTTTTGAGCATTTTCGGCTCGGTTTTTGTTGGTGCATTAAAGGCGGTTGCCCCAATTCTTGTATTCATTCTAATTATAAGCTCGCTTTCTTCTGCAAACGGCAATATTGGTAAGCAATTCAGAACGGTTATTGTTTTGTATATGTTGAGTACTTTGCTCGCCTCTCTCTTATCAGTTGTAGCAAGCTTTATTTTCCCCGTAACATTAAAGCTTGCCGATGCTGCAAATAACACAGCCCCCGAGGGTATCGGAGAGGTACTAAAGGCTTTACTTAACAATATGGTGCAAAATCCTGTTACCGCAATTTCGGGCGGCAACTATATCGGCATTCTCACCTGGGCTATCATTTTCGGCATCCTGCTTCAAAAAATCGCCTCCCCCGCTACCAAAGAGATGCTTAACAACTTTTCTGATACCGTTTCTGCAGCGGTACGCTTTATAATCAGCCTTGCCCCGTTTGGAATTATGGGTCTTGTATTTGATTCGGTTGCCAACAACGGTCTTTCCATTTTCACCGACTACGGAAAGCTGTTGCTTTTACTTGTCGGCTGTATGCTGGCGGTAGCACTCATAGTTAATCCGCTGCTTATTTTCATCTGCCTTAAGAAAAATCCTTATCCGCTTGTTTTCAAGTGCTTAAAGGAAAGCGGAATTACCGCGTTCTTTACACGCAGCTCGGCGGCTAACATACCCGTTAATATGCAGCTTTGCGAAAAGCTCGGTCTTAATAAGGATATTTATTCAATTTCAATCCCGCTCGGTGCCACAATAAATATGGACGGCGCAGCCATTACAATAGCTGTTATGACCCTGGCCGCTGCCAGAACTGTAGGCGTTAGTGTTGATATTCCCACAGCGCTTATCCTCTCGGTGCTCGCAACACTCGCAGCTTGCGGTGCTTCGGGCGTTGCAGGCGGCTCGCTGCTGCTCATTCCTATGTCTTGCTCGCTGTTCGGTATTTCGAACGATATCGCAATGCAGGTTGTGGCTGTTGGCTTTATAATAGGCGTTATTCAGGATTCTGTTGAAACCGCACTCAATTCCGCAGGCGATGTTGAATTCGCTGCCACAGCCGAATATTTAGAATGGAAAAAGCAAGGTAAAGAAGTATCCTTTAAGTGGGATAAATAATTAAATAGAAAATAAAAAAAGCCGTGAATTTCACGGCTTTTTTATTATGGCAATGGATAAAATATACCCAAAAACCGAATTATCAATGTTTAGCATTCAACATTTTTAAAACTCTTGGTCTATTATATCGTTGAATCAAAACAAAGATTAAATCGAACAATGCAGAAAAAATAGAGGTCAAAACAAAAACAAGTGCTGCTCCAAACCACAATGAAGAAAAAATCGGTAAAAAGCTTAATATTACATTAATTTCATGTACTAATTCCGCTTGGCACATTGCCTGTGCAATTTCTTCCCAAGAGTGCTGCTGATTATCAAAAACATTTGGGTCGTATGTAGGGGAAAATTTTTTCCATCTTTTTACTTTTAAAATTCTATACAAATTTTGTTCAGCTTTCCCTACTCTAAACCATTTTTGATTATAGTCAGCTTTATTATTCATCAATAAATTAAACACGCTACCCACAAAAAGCCGCATCCAGAAATGATAAGATATCGTTCCAGCGGTAATAACAAATGTAAAAAATATTTCAAATGGTTTTATTTGATAAATAATTAAAAAAATTGTGGTTATTGCTATAGATAACCACGCAATTATCTTCATACCTTTTGCCAAACTAACACCTCCTCAAATGGATTATAGCATAAAATTCTAAACAAATCAATGCGAAGCATTATATATCATCAATCCATTCGCAATGGATAATAAAAGAACGAAGCGGATGCTTCGTTCTTTTTTGTGTCTCGTGTCTGAAAAAGAATCGGGTAAAAACCGAGGATTTCCCGATTATTCTTCTTGATTTTTCATATTTCCTTATGTCAGTTATACCATATCGACGAATCGACGACAAAATCGCAACAATTATAAAATCGAATAATATGTTACCAAAGCAGCAAACACTATCGAAACCATCGAAAGTAATTTAATAAGAATGTTTATCGCCGGACCTGCTGTATCCTTGAACGGATCTCCTACTGTGTCGCCTACTACAGTAGCCTTATGGTTTTCAGAACCTTTACCACCATGTGTGCCACTTTCTATGTATTTCTTGGCATTGTCCCAAGCGCCGCCCGCGTTTGACATAAATATTGCCATCAAAAATCCGGATGCAGTAGCTCCCGCAAGCATACCTACGACACCTGTGCTGCCAAGCACTAAACCGACCACAATCGGCACAATTACTGCAACAATCGTGGGAAGTACCATTTCACGAAGACTCGCCTTTGTGCATAGGTCGACGCAGCTTGCATACTCTGCCTCTGCTTTACCTTCCATAAGACCTTTAATTTCCCTAAACTGTCTGCGAACCTCAATAACAACGCTCTGCGCTGCACGGCCAACCGAATTCATTGTAAGAGCCGCAAACACAAATGGTAAGCATGCGCCTATAAACAAACCAACCAAAACGGTGGGATTAGTAATATTAAGGTTAGCAATTTTTTCAGCGCCGCCCTCAATTGTATTTACCTTATCAATATAAGAGGCTATCAGTGCCAACGCTGTAAGCGCTGCAGAGCCGATTGCAAAGCCTTTGCCGGTTGCTGCGGTTGTGTTGCCAAGAGAATCCAATGCATCGGTTCTCTCTCTTACCTTATTATCCAGACCTGCCATTTGGGCGATACCGCCTGCATTATCTGCAACCGGACCGTAAGCATCTGTAGCAAGTGTAATTCCGAGTGTAGACAGCATACCAACTGCAGCAAGCGCTATACCGTAAAGTCCCATAGACGCATTGCTGCCGCCACCCGCCACAAAGTAAGCAACAAGCACACACACAGCTATTATTACAATAGGGAAAAATGTAGAAAGCATACCAACAGACAAACCACCTATAATTACGGTTGCTGTACCGGTTTCAGAGGAAGCAGCAAGATTTTTGGTGGGTTTATAACTGTCGGATGTAAAATATTCAGTTGCCTGACCTATGAGCACACCTGCTATCAGTCCTGCAAGAATAGCAAAATACACACTCCAATGGTCTTTACCCAAAATATAATATACGGCCGGAAGAGATACGATAGCAATAAGAACAGCCGAGAAATTTGTGCCGCGCGACAGTGCTCCGAGAAGCTGTTTTTGAGAGGCGCCTTCTTTAGTTCTTACAAGGAAAGTACCAAATATTGAGCAAACAACACCGATAGCAGCCAACAACATCGGCAACGCCATCGCCTCAATTGAATGGAGAGAAGCCACGCCCAGTGCAGAGGCAGAGATAATTGAGCCTACATACGACTCGTAAAGATCGGCGCCCATACCAGCAACATCGCCTACATTGTCGCCAACATTATCTGCTATAACAGCGGGGTTACGGGGATCATCCTCCGGAATACCTGCCTCAACCTTACCTACAAGGTCGGCACCCACATCGGCCGCTTTGGTAAATACACCGCCGCCAACTCTGGCAAAAAGCGCCATAGAAGAAGCACCCATACCAAAGGTTAACATAGCGCTTGTGATTTCTCCGCTATCCAGATTAAACACAAAACGTAGCAAGAAAAACCATACTGCTATATCTAACAAGCCTAGTCCTACCACTGAAAAGCCCATAACACTTCCCGCGGAAAAAGCAACTCTAAGACCATGGTTCAAGCTTTTCTGACAAGCATTGGCTGTTCTGGAATTAGCAAAAGTGGCTATTTTCATTCCAATAAAGCCCGACAAAGCCGAGAAAAAACCACCTGTAATAAAAGCGAACGGCACATACGGTGTAAGAAACTTCATTAAAGCCATTATGCTAAGCACAACAAACATCACACCGAAAAAGATTAGCACAATTTTATACTGGCGTTTAAGATATGCGTTGGCACCTTTTCTAATAGATAAAGATATTTTCTTCATCAAGTCTGATCCTTCGGAATAACGCATTACTTTACATGCTGTAACAAACGCAAAAGCAAGCGCAAGTATTGCTCCAGCAAACGTTAATAGTACAAGTAACCTATCCAAATTTGTTCATCTCCAATTAAAATTTATTTTATTTCAATAAAAAATCTCTTTACCGCCGTAAAAAGATTTTTATCTCTCTTGTAAAAAAACCGGTCATAACCTGTTTTTCTTTAAAAAATAATTATAATGTTCTTTCTGAAATCATTTTACAAATATCTGTAACATTTGCATCTCTTGAAAATTCAAAACGCACCTTGCCTATACCGGAAAACCAAAGGTCAAGTTCGCTATCGAAATCAAGAACACCGGCAGTTTCTGCTAACCGATTTCAATTTTGAGAAAATAGAACTACCATTTTTAAAATCAGTTATTATTTTAATATTTGTATTATATCATTTTTCTACGCAAATAGCAATATATATTTTTCATAAATAAGACAATTATCTTCACTATTACTTCTTACTTCCAAAAATCCCGAATGCGTTTTTAGTGAAGAGTGAAAAAGTAAAAATCCCGCACACTTACGCATTCGGGATTTTTGAGTGTTTTGAACTTAATGACACGAATTAAATACGCCTGAAAATCGGGAATTTCTTCTAATTAGAAGCGCAATTTCTACTATCTTAGTTTTTCAAACGTTTCAAGCCAAAGTCTTTTTATAATTTCATGGCCGCATGGGGTAGGATGTACACCGTCGCCAGTCCAATACTCGGGCGGAGCTTTCGTGCAAGCTTCATCAAAAGCCGCCTGTAATTCAATAAGAGGCAAACCGTATTTGTTGGCAATTTTCTTCGCAACCTCAGCCTTCTCGGCAACATCTTTTTTAAATCGTTCCAGTCGGTCGGGAATTTCATCGGTGTTACAGGTAGCAGCGCCCTCCAACACATAGGGTGCAATAATTATAAGCTTTATTTCAGGACAAGCAGCTCTAACCTCATCAATAAGCATGGTATATATCTTTTCGAATTTTTCTGTATCGACACCATTTCGAGAGCCTATTTCATGCCAGGCATCATTTACACCGATATAAATACTTGCGTAATCAGGGGACAGATTTATAAAATCAGCCTTGATTCTTGCATAAAGATCCACTATTCTGTTGCCGCTTACACCACGGTTAAGAAATTGATATTCATTCGGATAATCTAAACCTAGCGAAGCCTTAACTAAATTTGCGTATCCGTTACCCATACCGTAAAAGTTATCACGAGGTCGACCACAATCGGTTATGGAATCACCCTGAAATAAAATTATTTTAGACATACTATTCCTCCTTTTTTCCACATTATAACATAAAAGTGGAGAAGTTCAATACTTATTACCTCTTACCTATTATTTTTCACTTACCAAAAATCTCGTTCTCATGGTTTTAGTGAAAAGTGAAAAAGTAAAATCCCGCTCACTTTCGTGAACGGGATTTTTGTCTTTCGTGTCCGAAAAAGAACTGGGTGAAAACCGAAGATTTTCTATCAATTTAATACATTTTTTATCATTTGAAGCAATTTAGGAAAGGTATCTTCTTTCTCTTTATATTGGTAAGAACTATCACACAACATTTCATCATTGTGATATATTTCTCCTCTGTCCGTTATAAAAATATGGGCTTTGCCATTTTGATTTATCTTTACAATCATATTTCCAAAGCATTTTGCATCATAAAGAAAATCGATTAGCGCTGAATTACTTGGCAAAATAGAAACAATATGTTGTTTCATTTCATCAACAGAAAAGTTTTTGCTCATATAATCACCTCTTGGGTTTATTATAGCATAGAAGCGGTGGAAAATCAATGCGGAGCATTGTATGTATAATTCGTGCCGTAGGCACACCGAACTTATTACCTATTACCTTTTACTTATTACTTCCCAAAAATCCCGCAAGGTTTTTGGTTGAGGTAAGAGTGAAGAGGTAAGAAGTAAGAAGTAAAAATCCCGCCCTCTTACGAGAACGGGATTTTTGTGTTTTCCCCCATAAAAGACGAACACGCCAATT
>JAZRMU010000001.1:0-44129 GCA_045647785.1 Acutalibacteraceae bacterium | reverse complement strand
ACCGAAACCACAGGTATCGGCGATAATGTAGTCGAAGCACTAAAGAAAAAGGCAGTTAAAAAGCCGGACCCTTGCTGTGATTAATTAAAAAGAACAACCCCCTGATGCTATAGCATCAGGGGTATTTTGTTAATTGAACTTAAATGAATAGATACGCGCGTCGTGAAGTACGAATTTAAATCTAATCGGCTTGCCCTCCAAATCCTTAAGGTTTTTTTGGAATTTAAATAGGTAAATATTTATCTGACAAAGTAAAACCACCTTCAAGACAATTATATCAATTTTTGCAAAGTAAAGTAAAAATGCATAATTTTTCTGCAAATTCCCCAAAATATAATAACTATGTCTTGAAGGAGAAAGTTCTGTGAAAAAAAGCACGTCAATTTATCTGAAAACGCTATTAGTTTGCTGCGGTATGCTTATAATATTTGCGGTAATTTTAGCAGTAGCTATTGTGTGGGAAAGCAAAATCACGGTAACGGGTGAAACGGCAGAAAATGTGCCATATTTCGGAAGTGAAGCACCCAATAATTACGGAATGCTTTTCACCTTTTCGGAGGGTCAAAGCGTATATTTTAATTTTGATATGGAGCACGAACAAACGAGGGTGCTTCTTTTACCGAATAATGCGCAAAAAAGTGATATAGAGGCAGTGGGCTATGAGGTGGATACGGTGTTTTTGACAAATCACGATTTTTTAGCTGCATTTATCGACCGTTTCGGTGGCATAGAATTCAGCACCAAGACAGAAGGTACTCTTAATTTCACAGGGGTGCAGGTAGCGGCAGAGCTATCCTATAGTAACAGTGCCGAGCTGCGGCGAGATATTATAAAGGCGCTGCTGAAAAAGGTAGAGGCGGGCGGAGTAACAACGGCTGAAATGCTCTTTTTAATCGAGAAATGTGAAACCGATGCAAGCTACCCGGATTTGTATTTGTTGCCGCAAACTATAAACAGCTCGCTTAAGTTCGTAAGTTTTATAAACTAGCAAAGA
This sequence comes from Acutalibacteraceae bacterium, assembly GCA_045647785.1. GTDB lineage: Bacteria > Bacillota > Clostridia > Oscillospirales > Acutalibacteraceae > SIG565. The sequence goes on along the minus strand of JAZRMU010000001.1, from coordinate 43,135 downwards.
AATCTGTTGACTTTTAGTGCCATAATGGTATATACTTTAAACAAGTATATATATAGTTTATTTGGAGGTTCGTATGGCTAATGTAACCGAATACTTCGGCACTATGGTTTTTAACGATAAGGCAATGAAAGAACGCTTGCCGGAGGATATTTATAAAGCCTTAAAAAAGACAATGAGTCAGGGTAAAAGTTTAGACCCTAGCATTGCCAATACAGTTGCAGCCGCTATGAAGGATTGGGCAATCGAAAAGGGCGCAACCCATTTCACCCATTGGTTCCAGCCGCTAACGGGCATAACCGCCGAAAAGCATGATAGCTTTATAAGTCCTACAGATGACGGTAATGTTATTATGGAGTTTTCGGGCAAGGAGCTGATAAAGGGTGAGGGCGATGCTTCCTCGTTCCCGTCCGGCGGACTTCGCAATACCTTCGAGGCAAGGGGTTATACTGTTTGGGATTCAACCTCCTATGCCTTCGTTAAGGATGGAACACTCTGCATTCCTACCGCCTTCTGCTCATACGGAGGCGAGGCGCTCGACCAAAAAACGCCGCTTCTGCGTTCAATGGATGTTATATCCTCGCAAGCTAAAAGAATTGTGCGACTTTTTGGCAATGAAACAGCCAAATATGTAACAACAACCGTAGGTCCCGAGCAGGAGTATTTTCTTGTGGATAAAGCGCTGTTTGATAGGCGACCCGACCTTATGTTCTGCGGCAGAACCTTGCTTGGCTGCAAGCCGCCGAAGGGTCAGGAAATGGACGACCATTATTACGGTGTAATCAAGCCGCGCATTTCGGCATTTATGAAGGATTTGGATGAGGAGCTTTGGAAGCTCGGTATTCTTGCTAAAACCAAGCATAACGAGGCAGCTCCCGCACAGCACGAGTTGGCCCCTATTTATACCACCACCAATATAGCAGCCGATCATAATCAGCTCACTATGGAAGTTATGAAAAAGGTTGCCGAGCGTCATGGGCTTGTATGTCTTTTGCACGAAAAGCCGTTTAATTCGGTTGCAGGCAGCGGTAAGCATAATAACTGGGCATTGGGCACTGACGAGGGATTAAACCTTTTAGACCCCGGCAAAACCCCCGAGACTAATGCGCAGTTCTTGATATTCTTGTCGGCTGTCATTAAGGCAATTGATGAGCATCAGGATTTATTGCGTATTACCGTGGCATCTGCCGGTAACGACCATCGCTTGGGCTCAAGCGAGGCACCGCCTGCGATTCTTTCGGTATTTTTGGGCGATGAGCTTACCGATGTGCTCGAATCCATAGCCAACGATAAGCCGTTCATAAAGCACGATGCGGGTGTTATGAAAATCGGTGCAAAATCCTTGCCGGCAATTCCAAAGGATAATACCGACCGTAACCGCACTTCGCCCTTCGCCTTCACGGGCAATAAGTTCGAATTCAGAATGCTCGGCGCATCGCAGTCGGTATCCGACCCGAACACAATCATCAACAGTATAGTTGCAGATGTGTTAAAGGGCTTTGCAGACCGCCTTGAAAGTGCTGAAGATTTTGTTAGCGAAGTAAACCTTATTATCAAGGAAACCTATAATGCTCATAAACGCATTATATTTAACGGCGACGGTTATGCCGAATGCTGGGTTAATGAGTCTGAAAAGAGAGGGCTGCTTAACTATCCCACAACGGTTTCGGCGTATGAGCATTTGGATGATGTTAAGAATATAGAGTTATTTGCACGAAATGGTGTGTTTACAGCGCCCGAGCTTGTAAGCCGCAAGGAAATAAATCTCGAAAATTATTCTAAAACCGTTCATATTGAAGCTCTCACCTTAATTGATATGGTGAAAAAGAATGTAATTCCTGCGGTTGAGAGATACATAAAGCGTCTTTGTGATACCGTTATTTCCAAGCGCGGTGCGATAAAGGACATCGATTGCACTGTTGAACTGGAAACTGTTAAAGAGCTTAACGAAAACCTAATCAGTATGCACGCTCTTTGTGCGGAGCTGGAAAACGCTATTCCCTCTAATAAGCTTGATTATCTTGAGGAAGCAAAACAGTACGAGCGAATTGTTTTGCCGCTTATGGCAAAGCTTCGCATACCGGTAGATAGGGCAGAGGAGATAACTGATAAGAAATATTGGCCGTATCCCTCTTATGCAGATTTACTTTTCAAAATTTAACAAAAAGCGCAGAGCTAATCTGCGCTTTTTTCTATTATAAAATCAAGTATCCGTATTTCGTTTTCGGCTATTTGTATTGCGCTGCGGTCCTCGCCATAAAATGTATTGCATATATTCTCATAAGCGGTCGCGATGCCTAAAGTGAGCAGTATAAAATTAAAAATTATAACCGAGCTTACGAAGAAAGAGCGCCAAAAAATATGTTTGCTGTTCATTTAATTTATATTTGTAAGTAGGGCTGCAAGTGCATTAGCCGAAAGCTCTGCTGCTCTTTTTGCTTCATTCAGGGTGTTGGCTTCGCTGCCAACCTCCAATAAAATAGAGCCAACCGTGAAATTTTGGTTGTATTTTGCGGAGTTAAGCATTATTGACCTTGCAAGTCCCGGATACATTTCCTCCATTTTCTGTTGATATTTAACTGCAAGCTTTAGGTTTTCTTGCCATTTTGGGAAATCCTTAATCCCGCCCGTCTCGGAGCCCATAACAAGCATAACCTGTGCGGTGTCTTTTCCATCAATAGTAGCTATGGGCTTTATCTTGTCTGTGCCGCGGGTTATAGAATCGCGATGTATATCGATAACAACCTTTACGGTAGGATAAGCGGCAAGGTCGCTGACAACCGTGCTTGCCGAGCGGTTATAGCTCCCCGAATAAGAGGGGTGGTCATGTACTGTGGTATCGTGAATAACGCCTATGCCGGCATCTGTCAGTATTTTCTCAAAAACATCACCAATAGCAATAAGATTTTTATCACTTTCAAGGCTGCGCGGGTCGTCGTTTGCTGTGTAATAGTCGCTGTCGTGCAAAATAAAGCTTTCGGTGGTGTGGGTGTGCATAATTAGCACCTGCGGTGCCGCATTTGCCTCAATATTAAAGGATAACCGACTTTCCAGCAGCTCCTTAATGTTTATACCGGTATTGGTGCTGTTTTTCAGGTAAACCTTATTATAGCTCGTGTTCGCGGTATAAGGGCTTAAGAATTCGCTCACGATTTTACCAACCGCTTCACCCTCTGCCATAACCCCAATAGCGGCATCTGTGTCTACTTTGTTTTCTGATTTTGGTGGAGTATCGACGCTTTCATTAGTGCTGAAGCTATCAAAAATAATGGGTGCTGAAAAAAGCGGTAAGGTGTCGGGTGCTGCTTGAATGGTAGGGTGAATAACCGCTATATATCTATATCCGCCGTTTATCATAGTGTAAACAGCGGCAAGAAACGACAGCAAAATTAATGTTATACCCTTAAAATTCAAAAAAATCACCCATTAAAAATATATGGTTAAACAAATATTTTATACCACGGATATAAGAAAATCGCGGTCGATTTCGGGCTGTAGACTAAAATTAATTGCGTTTCCAAGTATGGTCGCGGCTCTGTCGATGAGTAGGTCGATATCCTTTGGTGTAACCAAAAGCTCGGCTTCGCCTTCGCGCCTTCCGATATCAATGACGGTAGGCAAACCGACAGCTATAACCGGCACACCTAAATATTCACTGTCGATTTTAGCGCGCGAGTTTTTAACTCCCGAGCCGGGGGCAATCCCTGCGTTTGTAAGCTGAATGGTGCAGCCAAGCCGCTCGGTGCTGCCGGCACACAGTGCATCAATGGCAATAACCGCATCAGGCTTTGTTTTTTTGCAAACCGAAAGAATTAGCTCTGCTGCTTCAATACCCGTTTGCCCAAGCACGCCGGGGGAAAGCACGGCTACACTTTTTAAATTCTCAAGCTGAAGCTGCCGCGCCATCTCCTTTCCGATATGTCGGGTAGCAAGCACCCGCTTTGCCGATAGAGGACCGAGGGCGTCGGGTGTAATATCGGTATTACCGAGACCGACAACTAAAACTAAATCTCGCTTTTTCGGCAGCAGCTCACTAATGCTCTTGGATATAAGCTCTTCAGCCTCTCTGCATAGCTCACCATGCAGCATCATAGGGGGCAAGCTAAAGGTAATATATTCTTTTTTATTCGCTTCTTGGCGGATTTTAGTTATTTTTCCGTGCTTTTCTTCCTCTATTAAAGCGCCGCTATTAGCAATTTTTTCGGCGTTTATTGTTTCAATTGCTAAATCTGTTCTCAAAAACATAGCCTCACCTACATTATTTTTCACAGTTTTTATATTTTTTATTAAAAAACTATTGCATTTTCTGAAAAAAAGTGGTATTATAATTTCACTTGAGTATTTTTGAGGAGGTGCGACAATGCCGAATATTAAATCAGCAAAAAAGCGTGTTCTCGTTAACGAGGCAAACTATCAGCGTAATAAGGCTTATCGTTCAGCTCTTAGAACAGCAGTAAAGAAGGCTGATGCTGCTATTGAGGGCAAGGATGCTAACGCAGGTGAGGCAGTAAAGGCTGCGGTTAAGAAAATTGACCAGGCTGCTGCAAAGGGTATTCTCCATAAGAATACTGCAGCTCACAAGAAGTCTGCTTTAGTAACCCGCTTAAATAAGGTGAACGGCTAATTTTAAAATAAACAGCGCTACGGATTTCCGTAGCGCTTTTATTTATGACTTTTTTACCCATTGATTAGTTTTTTAATAAGCGGATAAATAATATATAATTTATTCGCAAGGGTGATGCGTAAATTATTTTAATAGATGATAATAGTGAAAAGTAAAGCAACTTTGAATAAAAACACAAAAAAGCCGAGGATAACAAAAAATACAAAAATGAATTTGCCAAGCTTTTCAATATCATTTTCGAAGAAATGAGAACATAAATCCACAATGAATCTATAAAAAAGAGCCGATACCCTTCGGTATCGGCTTTAAAATTTATTTCACTGCATTGGCAGCGGTTTCAAAATAGGTTGTTGTGTTTTTGTGGAAAACGCCGTTATCAGCGGCAACTGCCAAATCTCTGTCCATAGGTATTTTAGCAACAAGCGGAACACCTAACTCATCGGCTATTGTTTCGCTCTTTCCCGTGCCGAAAATGTGAATTTCCTTTTCGCAATCGGGGCACTTCACATAGCTCATATTTTCGGCTATGCCAATAACGGGAACATTCATCATTTTCGCCATATTGTATGCCTTTTTAACAATAAGCGATACAAGGTCTTGAGGCGAAGTTACTATAATAACTCCATCAAGCGGAATGCTTTGGAATACTGTCAGAGGAACATCACCTGTGCCGGGCGGGCAGTCGATAAGTAAGAAATCAAGCTCACCCCAATAAACATCACTCCAGAACTGCTTAACAGCGCCTGCAATAACGGGACCGCGCCAAACAACGAGAGCGGCTGCATCCTCAAGCAGCATATTAACCGACATAATTTTAATACCATTATCAGTCTCTGCGGGCAGAATACCTAAATCGTTTTGCATCGCCCTTGTGTTTATGCCAAACATCTTTGGAATTGAAGGGCCGGTAATATCGGCGTCAAGAATACCGACCTTGTAGCCCTCTTTCGCCAGCTGCGATGCAAGACCGCCGGTTACAAGGCTTTTACCAACGCCACCCTTGCCGCTGACAATTCCAATAACCTTTTTAATATGGCTATATTCGTTAAGGGGCTCTAAAAAGCTTGCGGGCTCCTTCTTGGCCGATGCACAGCTGCTGCAGTCGCCTGTGCAGCCCTGCTTATCACATTTTTTGTTTTCTGCCATTTTTAAACATCTCCTATTAAAACTGTGTATAAATTTGTTTATAGCTTTCCTTTGTAGAATAATACCAACTGTCAATATGGTCGGCATCTATAAAATATTCGATGGGCGGGGAATAGTCGCTATCGAAATTATCTATTATAATAAGCTTTAGTTTCATTTTTTCGGGAATAATGCTTTTTATGTATACGCTTGCCTTCTGACCTATAAAGCAGTCGGCTTTAGGTTCTGCAAGGCCTGCCAGATTTGGCGCAATTTCAACAAAGACACCATAATTCTCAACCGAGCGTATAATACCCGAAACTGTCTGACCCGAAGAAAAACGATTAGCATTTTCTTCCCAAGTGCCAAGCAATTCCTTGTGCGTCAGGGTAATTCTGCCATCATCCGCAATGGATTTTATAACAACGAATATATCATCACCAACGCGAAACCTATCTCTCGGGTGGGAGATTCGCGAAACCGAAACTGCATCAATAGGCAAAAGTGCTATTATGCCGCAGCCAATATCACAAAAAGCACCAAAGCTTTCAAGGTGTGTAACACGGGCAGGGATAACATCGCCCGGAAGCAGTTTTTCTATAAAACGCTCTCGGCAAAGCTCTTGAGCGCGCTTGCGGGAAAGCAAAGCATAGGGCTTGCCGTTCTCATCCAGTCGCACCTCACTTACTGTAAAGCAAACGGGCTTGCCGACTCGGGATATAAGTGCAATGTCGCGAACCGACCCGTCGTCTATTCCGATAGCCCCTTCAACTCTTGGTATAATTCCGCGCATAGGACCAAGCTCCACAATTAAATTGTGTCTGCTGTCGCACATATAGGCTTTGGCTTCAAGCACGGTATCATTTCCGGCACAGCCGCTAATCAGTGAGATATCGGAAATCAGCTGGCGGTTTTCATTAGTTTTTTCAAGTAGACCCTCGGGATAAAATTCTTTCATAACATTCTTCCTTTCACTTAATATACTTCTACTCTGTAAAAATATATGAGAAAGGAAATAAATTATGATTTTAATTGAATATTTGCCGTTTATTAAGAGCTAAATAAAGCGGTATACCAAGCAAGAAGCAAACTGCCGCCTCGCCAATACCCACCTCTAAAGCGGATATAGGGAATATAGCGAGAAATGGTGTGCCGTTAAAGAAAATAGCGGCAATTTCAGCACCGACTATAATAGCATTCATAACAACAGGGGAGATAAGGCTTAAGAAGGGGATTCCAAACAGTTTGATATCCTTGAAAAGCCTTGTCAAAATAGCGGCAAGCAGTGTGGCAAGTGTTCCAAAAAGCATATCAACCACATTAAAGCTTAATATGTTGGAAATTAAGCAGCCGATTACCAGCCCCGGAATTGCCGCAGGGGTAAAAACAGGTAGAATACAAAGCGCTTCGGATATTCTAAACTGAATTGGTCCGTAGGCGAGACCGAAGATGTTGCTTATTAAGGTAAGCGCTATGTAAAGTGCCGCAATAATTGCACCCGTTACGATATAACGGGTGCTGATTTTTGTTGTTTTATTACTCAATTTAATCACTCCGTAGTTTTATTTAAGGTCAGGATTTTGCGAACTGACCAAATGGATTTTAGTGGTTAATTAATGCTCGCACGACTCACAGTGGTCGCAGTCGCAGTGCAGCTCACCCACAAATGGAGTGGGGTCAACGCCAAGGCGGGTGTAATAATCGGCCAGAGCCGCCTTAATAGCCTGTTCAGCGAGCACCGAGCAGTGGATTTTATGTGCCGGAAGACCACCGAGAGCCTCAACAACGGCTTTATTTGTAAGTTCAAGTGCCTTCTCAATGGGTTGTCCTTTAACGAGCTCGGTAGCCATTGAACTTGTAGCAATAGCAGAAGCGCAGCCGTAGGTCTTGAACTTAACATCGGCAATAATGCCGTTCTCAATTTTTAAATACATACGCATAATGTCGCCGCATTTAGCGTTGCCAACCTCGCCAACGCCGTTTGCATCGGCAAGCTCGCCAACATTACGCGGATTTTCAAAATGGTCCATTACTTCTTTTGTATACATAAGCTTTCTCCTAATTTTCGTTTATAATTCTGTCCCAAAGCGGAGACATAGCGCGAAGTCTTTCAATAATAGGGGGGAGCACCTCGCAGATATATTTAGCATCTTCAAGTGTGTTGCCGTCGCTGAAGGTTAGGCGCAGTGAACCGTGAGCAACCTCATGAGGAAGTCCAATGCTCAACAACACATGGCTCGGGTCAAGAGAGCCCGAGGTGCAAGCAGAGCCGGATGAAGCGCAAATACCCTTTGCGTCAAGCATAAGAAGTAAAGACTCACCCTCAATACCCTCAAAGCACATGTTGACATTCCCTGGCAAGCGGTGAGTGCGGTCGCCGTTTACGCGGGAACGCTCGATTTTAAGGCAGTGGTCCATTATATAATCGCGGATTTCGGTGCAGATTTTAGCACGAACGTCCATTGTTTCTACCGCTTCCTTCATAGCAGCCGCCAGACCGACAATACCCGCGGTGTTTTCAGTGCCTGCGCGCCTGCCGTTTTCCTGTGCTCCGCCATCAATAAGATTCTTGGGGAATACACCACGGCGGATATACAGAACACCGGTGCCCTTGGGACCGTGGAATTTATGACCTGAAAGGGAAAGCATATCGATGTTTTCCTCTTCTACGTTTATCGGCACATTTCCGACCGCCTGAACGGCATCTGTATGGAATATAACACCTGCCTCACGGCATATTTTGCCGATTTCGGCAATGGGCTGAACTGTACCGATTTCATTGTTAGCATACATAACTGAAACTAAACCGGTATTTTCCTTAATGGCAGCCTTTAACTCTTCAGGACGGACAACTCCGTTTTCGTGAACATCAAGCAGGGTTATTTCAAACCCATCCTTCTCCAAAGCCTTTAGGGTGTGAAGCACGGCGTGATGCTCGAACTTGGTCGAAATAATATGGTTTTTGCCCTTTGCCTTCATAGTCTTGGCATAACCCTTTATAGCCCAGTTATCCGATTCGCTACCGCCCGCTGTGAAATAAATTTCGCGGGGTTTAGCGCCAAGTAGTTCGGCAACAGTGCATCGCGAAGCCTCAATAGCCTGCTTCGCAGTACCGCCAAACGCATAAAGGCTCGAAGCGTTGCCAAACTCGGTAGTGAGAAAGGGCATCATAGCATCGAGCGCAGTTTTAGAGAGCGCAGTTGTTGCGCTGTTATCAGCATAAATAAATCTTTGCATTAAATGCTAACTTCCTTTGCATTAAAATTATCGTTACTATTGTATACTAAAATAGTATACTTTGCAATAGGAAAATTAAAAATTCTTATAAAAATTAACGGCTAAAGTATCGCAGCGCTCATTCTCGGGGTGCCCTGCGTGTCCCTTAACCCAATTAAATTCGACCTCGTGGATATCAAGCAGGTCTAAAAGCTCCTCCCAAAGGTCGGAATTGAGAGCGGGCTTCTTATCTGCCTTGCGCCAACCGTTTTGCCTCCAAGAGCGTGCCCAGCCATTATTTATAGCATCTACAACATATTTTGAGTCGGTGGTAATTTTAACAAGGCAGGGCTCTTTAAGCGCTTTAAGACCGAAAATAACAGCAGAAAGCTCCATTCGGTTGTTGGTGGTATTAGAGTCGCCCCCGCAAAGCTCCTTTTCGTGCCCTGCGTAGCGCAGAATTGTACCCCATCCTCCCGGACCGGGATTGCCGGAGCACGCGCCGTCTGTAAACATTTCAATATATTTCTTCATAGCTTAATACTTCCTATATGAGCCGATAACCTTTCCAAGAATGGATGGGTTTTCGGGGTAGATTGGGTCAAAATCTTCGTTTTCGGGCATAAATACAATAGTGCCGTCAGGCTCCTTTAAAAGGCGCTTAACAGTGGCTTCATCGCCATCCATACCGATAATAATATCGCCAACACGAACATAGGCATCCTTATCGGCTATTACGATATCTCCGTCTAAAATACCCGCATTTTTCATACTTAAACCTTCAACGCGCAGCGCAAACAGTCCCTCCGAACCCTTTGTGGGGTAGGGAATATAATCTTCAATTTCCTCAACAGCGAGTATTGGCTGGCCTGCCGTTACACGACCGAGCACGGGTACCTGTGCTACATTATCTGCACCTTCAATTCGAATGGCGCGGGAATATTTTGGGTCGCGGTAGATGTAGCCGCCCTCCTCAAGCACATTTAGAATAGCGTGCACGGTTGAGGTGGATTTAATTCCAAGCTCGGTTCCTATTTCGCGAACTGTGGGTGGAATACCCTCGGAAATCTTTTTAACAAGATAGTTATATACATTTAATTGCTTTTCATTTAATTGGGGTTTAGACATAAAATCCCTCCGAACAAATATTCTACAAATATAGTATAGCAGAACGCTTGTTCTTTTTCAAGAGTTATTTTTTACCTTTATTAAATATTTCTTTAGTACCTATAATCACCAAAAATCCGCCGAAAATTTTCCGCAAAAGTGCTGCTTCGATTATGGTGGTGAGGTATAATCCAATGCCCGCTCCAAGCAGTCCAAGCGCTGCCAGTGGCAGTATCCTTTTAAAATCAATTTGCTTATTTTTGATATATATGATAAGGGAGAGTACGGCGGTGGGTATGAAAAACAATAGATTTATCCCCTGCGACATAAGCGGCTCTAGTGATAGAAAAATCGATAGGTAAATAAGCAGCACTGCGCCGCCACCCATACCCATAGATGCAATAATACCCGAAAAAAGCCCCGCTAAAAGGGCAGCGATACTCATTTCATTAGCAGGCGTATGCCTGCCCATAACATAAAGCCGCCGAAAATGCGGCAAAGCCACTTGTTAGAGAGCTTTTTTAGCAATTTAGTTCCTATAACAGCGCCGAGCAGACCACCGGGAATATACGGTAGGGCATCGCTTATGCTCACATTTGAGCGCAGCAAATAAACTGCCGCACTTAATAAGGTTATAGGTAAAATAATTGCAATCGCATTAGCCTGCGCGTCCTTTTGAGAAAGTCCCGTTTTCTTAAGTAGCGGCACTGCTACCATTCCGCCACCTGCCCCTAAAAGAGAATTGATTATACCTGTGATTACCGATAGCGGATAAATAATAAGCCGAGTTTTAGTTCTTTTCGTCAAATAAATCACCGATTATATTATTAGCAGCAAAAATAAAAATAAACTCGGCAGGTCTGCCGAGTTTATTTTATACATTTAAATTAAGTGTTTAACCGGACTCGATGCTAAAGGGCTTTTCGTCAACAACAAACAGGATTTTATAAAGTGTCGGGTTATAGCATATCCTCTCCGGAAATCTTAAAAATCTATAGCTCATAAAAACATTTACTTTACAGTATATAAACTCCGTCTGTAAGCAAAGCAAATTCGTATCGGTCGGTTCTTAAATATTGCCTTACGGGCTGTTCAAAGGAACGGTATTTTTCAATGGAATAGGTATTTGTGCTAACCGCTAAAATTTCGGTAGAATTTTTAGTGCAAACATAAATTTTATCGCCGTCTGCAAAAAGGTCGGTGGGACCGATAAATGGGGATTCCTTGCCGCCTCCGAGGCGAAGCTCCTCGCGCATTGTGGTGAGGTTCATTCTCATTATTACATTAAGCTCGCCGAATGCTACCCAAAGATGACGCGAGCAAACTGTCAAGCCTGTTGGTTTACAGCCGCGGTAAATTAGCTCACCCTTCCAAAGCAGCCCTCCGTCCGAATCAAAAAGATAAGCAGTGCCGTCGATGTCTACACAAAAAACCTTTCCGTTTTCCAGCAGCACCGATTTTGTCAATAGATAATTATGCACCCGCTTGGTAATATCCTTATAATTAGAGCCAAATTTCGCAAGCTTGAAAAGGTCGGGTGGAACAAGAGTAACCTTGGCATTATCAAAAGCAATCGCCTTGTAGAAAATTCTAGCGTGGGTCTCGTTTCTTTCGCCGATAAACGCTGCAACAAGATTACCACCATCGGTAGCGATGCTATGGATATCGCCATCAAAAATCCGTTTCATATTTCACATTCCTTTATATATTTAATAAGCCTTTTTCGAGCATACTTTGCGCTGCAAGCAGAATGCCTGCTTTAGCACTCGGGTAGTTTATACCGCCCTGCATCCATGCAGCAAAGGGCTCGCGAAGTGGGGCATCGGCAGATAATTCTATAGATGAGCCGAGCGTGAAGGCGCCCGCCGCCATAATTACCTTGCTATCATACCCGGGCATATCCCAAGGCTCGGGCACAACAAACGAATCAATGGGCGCACCCTTTTGCATTCCTTGACAGAAGGCTATTAGCTTTTCCTCGTCGCCAAGTGTTATAGCCTCGATAATATCCCCGCGCTTTTCATCGAATTTAGGTGTAACGGCAAAGCCCAGCTCCTCGAAAAGGCAGGCAGCAAAAACAGCTGCGCGCAAAGCCGAGCCAACAACTGTGGGCGCAGAGAAGAGTCCCATATAAAGTTCTCGGCTGTGTCCCAGTGTACAGCCGACCTCGCGACCAACACCGGGGCAGGTGAGACGGTAGGCACATTTTTCTATAAGTTCTTTTCTACCGGCTATGTATCCACCCGTAGGTGCTATTCCACCGCCGGGGTTTTTGATGAGTGAGCCGGCGATGATATCTGCTCCAACCTCGGTAGGCTCTTGGCACTCGGTGAATTCGCCGTAGCAGTTATCGACCATAACATAAGTGTCGGGCGATATTTCCTTAACTAATTTGCAAAGCTCACCGATTTCGCTGACAGTAAGGCTGGGGCGGAGGGAATATCCGCGCGAGCGCTGAATATATGCCAGCTTATAATTATCTGCCTTAAGACTTTTAGCAATAGCTTCCTTATCGGGTATGCCGTCTTTAAGCGGCACCTCATTATAGGTAACACCAAAATCCTTTAGTGAGCCGTCAGATTCCCCGTCAATACCTAAAACACCTATAAGCGTATCATAGGGTCTGCCGGTGAGACACAGCATTTTATCATTTGGTCTCAAAATACCGAACAGCGCAACAGAAAGTGTATGTGTGCCCGATACAAAGTTGTGGCGGATAAGTGAATCCTCCGCACCCATAGCACGCGCGAAAAGCTGCTCTAGAGTATCTCTGCCGCGGTCGCCGTAGCCATAGCCTGTAGAGCCTAACAGATGCGCTTCACTAATTCCTTCGTTTATAAAACAGGATAAAACCTTGCATTGGTTATATTCTGCAATTTTATCTATTTCCAAAAAAACATCGGCGCACTTTGCCTCTGCTTTATTTGCCAGCGCCATCAAGCGCTCATCAATGTTAAAAAAAGTTTGCATATTTTCAATTCCTTTTAAAGCGTGCAATAGCCGCATTCTTCAATAATTTTAAAACCGTTTTTAATGTAGAATGGTGTGTTTTTCTTTTCGGCACACACATACATTCGCCTCTCGCGTGATAGTAGCATGACTCTTTTAAGCGTTGCCGAGCCTATTCCGCTTCGCTCTCGCACCTCTTTAACTGCAATACCGGAAAGAATAGAGCCCTCGTCGCAGTAGAGCAAAAAGGCTGCAGATAGAGGTGTCGTAACATAGGCTGCGCAATTATGGCGCACGCGGTGCGACATATCGGCAAAAAAAGCCTCCTTATTGCCAACATATAGCCTTTCGGTTATAGTTTCGTATGCCTTGTTTATACCCTCGTAGGTATTTTCTGCCGCATCATCAAATTCGAAGGGTGGGTCGCGGTAGAGTGTATCGCAAAGGGTACTGATAGGTAAATTAAGCGCGTCCGCAGTAGCTTTGTCGGTGAAAACAATGCCGGGGGACAGCATATTTAAAAATTCGCCGAGTTCCTCGGTGTTAGCTCCGCCATTCCAAATGGTTAAGCAATTATCAAGCAGACACATTAACGCTTTAATATCGCCATTTTCATCGGTCTGCTGCCAAAAAAGCGAAATTTTTTCATATTCGGCGTAGGCTGCCGCAGTGCAACAGATTTTAATGTACGGTGCACTTAAAATGGGTAAATGTGGGATTTCCTTAATAAGAGTAATCATTGAATTTCTCCCGCCCCTATTTTAGAAAGCATAGCAGCCGCCAGCTGATATGCGTTTTCTATATCCTCGGTGTTCGCTACCGAGTTTGCTGAATGAATGTAGCGGCAGGGAACAGAAACTGCAAGAGTTTTAACACCCTTGCCCGATACATGTATAGCGCCCGAGTTGTTACCGCCCGAGACGGCGGCCTTGGTCTGACACTTAATGCCACTGTTTATAGCGGCAAGATAAAGCTCTCGGTTATAAAGTGTGGAGTTGTCCATAAAAGACACTGCCGGTCCGCAGCCCAGTTTGCAAACGCAGTTAGTGTCATCGCTGCCCTCTGTATCGGCAGCGGTAGTGCCCTCAAGCACCAAAGCGTAATCGGGAGCAATCGTGAAGGCGGCAGTTTTAGCACCACGGCAACCGATTTCCTCGCCTGTAGTAAATGTGGCATAAAAATCATATTCACTGTAGTTTTTAATGAGCTTTATGAGTAAAGCGCAGCCGATACGGTCATCAAGCGCCTTTGATTTGACTAAATTGCCGCACAGCTCAAATTCGCTCATAATAACTCCGCAATCTCCGAGAGTTATATTCGCTAAAGCCTCATCGCGGCTTTTAGCACCGATATCAATATACATAGCATTGGTTTTGGGACACTTTTTGCCCTCGTCGCCGTGGGTAAGGTGAATGGGCTTCGCCCCTATAACACCTATAATGCTACCTATCCTTACGCGTCTGCAGAAAAGCACCTCCGGTGAAATGCCGCCAACGGTGCTGAATTTTAAAAAGCCGTCAGCTGTAACACCTGAAACTATAATACCGATTTCATCTAAATGTGCATCCACCATAATTTTTTTGGTGGGTGCTTTATCACCCTTTTTGTGGGCAATTATATTACCTGAAGCATCGGTGTAGTATTCGCAGTAATCCTTTATTTCATTTATAATAAATTCGCGCAAATTATCTTCAGCACCTGATGGCGCATCTATTTCGCATAGCCTATTTAACAGGTCAAGCATTCATAACACCGCCTGACATAATGTATTTTTCAAGAATATCACAAACGGCTATAAGATCAGATAAATCCAATACTTCGCAGTCGGTATGCATATTGCGCAGCGGAATAGAAATAAGACCGCATTTAACTCCGCTTTTTGTAACCGATATAACATCGGCGTTAGTAGATGTTCTGCCGCCCATAACCTCGCGCTGAAATTTAGCACCTGTTTCTTCGGCTGCCTTAATTAAAGCACCTGTAATGCTGCGGTTGAGAACGGGGGATATACCTATCATAGCTCCTTCCCCGAGCACGCCGCATTCAAAGGGCGAAACATCAGGACCGTTTCCAAAAGAAACATCAATAGCAACTGCTTCATCGGGGGTGAATTCAAAAGCTGCAGTGCTAGCCCCGCGCAGACCCAGCTCCTCGGCATCGCTCATAAGGAATTTAACGGTTATGGGTAATTCCTTGCAGGAGAGTCGGCGGGCAAGCTCCAAGAGTATAGCGCAGCCTGCGCGGTCATCAAAGGCCTTGCCTGTAACAGTAGTTCCAAGCATTTCGGCAGGCACCGCTTTATAGGTAACAAAATCTCCGGCGCTGATAAGCTCTTTTGCTTTATCGCCTAGCATTGTATCAATTTTATATTCGGTTATGTTATCAGGTAGCTCATCCCCTTTTGAAAGGTGAGGAGGTATGCTTGAAAAGACGCCTGTAAGCTTTTTCTTTCCGTGAATGGTAACAGCCTTTGCAGGGAGGTGGCGAAGATCAATGCCACCACATTTTTGAACCGTTAAAAAGCCGTTATCCGATATATGCGTAACAATGAAGCCAACCTCATCAATGTGCGCATCAAGCAAAAGGGTATAATCGCTTTTACCCTTAATTTCGCCAATAACCGATAGGTTATCAAGTCTTTTTACATCACAGTATTTTTGCAAAAGCTCCGTCGCAAGAAGGCTGGCATCATCTACGCAGCCTATGCCGTCAGCCTTGCTTAACAAAAATAAATCGTTTTTAATGTTCATCAAAGCTTATTTACCTGCTCCTTAAAGAATTTACCTCTTGCTGCAAAATTGGGGAATGCATCAAATGAAGCGCAAGCCGGACTTAATGTTACAATATCACCCGCAATAGCATTTTCGGCAGCAATTTTAACTGCAGCCTCTAAATTTTCTGCGCGCACAATCTCGGGAGAGCCGCTGTAGGAAGCATCGTGTTTAACAGCAGCCTCGATTTTGTCTGCGGTGGGACCTGTTAAAATTAAAAGCTTAACCTTTTCGGTAACATAGGGTGCCATAGGCTCAAATGGGATTTTTTTATCATAGCCGCCCGCCAAGAGAATAACCTTTCGGTCGAATGCCTTAAGACCTGCAATAGTGCGGGTCGGGCTTGAGGCGATAGAGTCGTTATAATATTTAACACCGCCAACCTCACGCACAAACTCGATGCGGTGCTCAACACCCATAAACTCTTTAGCCACAGCGCGAATGGTATCAGCGCCAACATAGCCCCAAACAGCCGAGATAGCCGCAAGGTAGTTTTCAACATTATGGTCGCCGAGCACAGCTATATCGTTTCGGTGCATAATGGGAGCCTTGATGCCGCGGTAAGAAATGTTGATATATCCGTCATCGTCAAGCCAAGTGCCGTTTTTAATCGGCTTTTCCATACTAAATCCGATTAACTGACCGCGAACATGAGGCTTGAAGCCCATCGTAATTTCGTTATCGTAATTTAGAACGGTTCTTGAAAAGGCACTCTGATGCAGAACTATATTTTGCTTGGCTTCAACATACTCGTCCATATCCTTGTGAATATCAAGATGATTAGGGGCAAGATTGGTAACAACCGCAACATCAGGACTTTTGCGCATAGAGATAAGCTGGAAGGAGGATAGTTCAACAACAACCATATCGTTCGGCTTAATGTTTTCAATTTCGGGTAGAAGGGGATTTCCTATATTACCGCCCACATGAACGGTAAAACCCTCTTTTTTAAGCATTTCTGCAATGAGGGTTGTTGTGGTGGTCTTTCCGTCGGAGCCCGTAACTGCAAATATTTTAGCAGGACAAAGGTCGAAGAAAACCTCCATCTCACTTGTAACTGCAATACCTCTGCGTCGAGCTTCGCGAAGCTCGGGCAGATTAAAGCTCATACCCGGAGTGCGGAATATAACATCTACCTCAAGATTATCAAGGTATCCTTCTCCGAGCCTTAAAACAGCACCTGCATTTTCAAGCTCGGTGCAGATAGAGCCTATTTGTTCTCTGGTTCTGCGGTCGCACACATAAACACGCGCACCCTGCTTTAAAAAGGCGTAAATTAATGGCGTGTTGCTCACACCAACACCGCACATAGCGATTTTTTTATTTGAAATTTCATTCCAAAACTGTTTGAAATCCATATATATCACCCCAAGGTATAATAATTTATTATATTATACTTAAAATTCCTACAAATATCAACAGCAAATACAAAAATAGTGAAATCTTTATTGATTTTTTTGCCGCCTTGGTTTATAATACTAAATGTTTTATTATAAAATTCGCAATTCGAGGAGTAGTTATGGAGAAAAACAGAAGTAGCTTTACAGGGAAATTAGGCTTTGTGCTTGCGGCAGCAGGCTCGGCAGTAGGCCTTGGTAATATTTGGAGATTTCCGTATTTGGCTGCCAACTATGGCGGCGGTATGTTCTTGTTAACCTATGTGGTTTTAGCGCTCACCTTTGGCTTTGTGCTTATGGTTGCCGAAATTTCTATTGGTCGCAAAACCGGTTTGAGTGCCATAGGTGCCTATAAGGCGCTTGATAAAAGATTTTCCTTCATCGGATATCTTGGCGCGCTAGTACCTATGATAATTTTGCCGTACTATTCGGTTATAGGCGGTTGGGTATCAAAATACCTTGCCGTTTATGTGTCCGGTCATGGTACTGCCGCAGTAAATGACAGTTATTTCAGTGGCTTTATCAGCAAAATTGGCGAGCCTATTTTCTGGTTTGCACTTTTCGTTGGACTCACCTTTTTGGCGGTGCTTTTAGGTGTTGAAAAGGGAATCGAAAAGGTAAGTAAAATTATGATGCCCGTTTTGGTGGTTTTAGCAGTGGGTATTGCGGTTTATTCAATGTTTTTACCCGGCGCTATGGATGGCGTGCTCTACTATATAACCCCTAATTTTGCTAATTTTTCTATTAAAACCGTAGTAGCGGCAATGGGTCAGCTTTTCTATTCAATGTCGCTCGCTATGGGTATTATGATTACCTATGGCTCATATATGAAAAAAGATGTAAATATCATATCTGCAACTCATAATATCGAATTTTTTGATACAGGAATTGCCTTTTTTGCAGGCCTTATGATTATTCCCGCGCTTTTCGCTTTTCCGGGACCCGACGGTGCTCCTATGCTTGATAAGGGCGCCACTCTAATGTTTGCTATTTTGCCGAAGGTGTTCGCGAGTATGCCGGGTGGTCAGATTGTCGGTGCTCTGTTCTTCCTGCTGGTTCTTTTTGCAGCTCTTACATCATCGATTTCTCTTGCCGAAACGGTTATTTCGATTTTCTGCGATAAATTCCATTGGAACCGTACATTCACCTGTGTTGTAGTACTTATCGGCTGCCTGATTTTGGGTGTTCCGTCGTCGCTCGGCAACGGAGTTTGGTCGGGAGTTAAGATTTTGGGAATGGATTTCTTAACCTTCTTTGATTTCATAAGCAATAATGTTATAATGCCGATAGTGGCACTTTTAACCTGTATATTTATTGGATATTTCCTTAAAACACAGGCCATTGCAGATGAGGTTGAGCTTAACGGTGAATTCAAGGGCAGAAAAATGTTTGATATCATCATTAAATTTGTAGCACCCGTAATTCTCGTAATCATTCTTATAACCTCTGTGCTTGGCGCTTTTATCCCAAGCTTTAATCTGTAACTGAAATAAAAACAGCCGTAATCGGCTGTTTTTTTGAGGAATGAATTATGTATAACTTTTATTCAAAGCATATTATCTCAAGTGTTGGGGTCAGAGGATTCATTAAAGCTCTGGCTTTGGCTGTTGAGGAATTGGCAACCGAAAATGCCGAAGCCTTCGGCTATGGCCGCGAGGCAGTAGCAAGACTTGGGGGATTTTGGGTAATTTCTAAAATTCGATTTGCATTATCAGCCTGCCCCAAAAACGGTGAGACACTAACTGCAGAAACTTGGCCCTTGCCGCCCGGCAAAATCAAGGTTGAAAGGCAGTACCGCATAAGGAATATACAAGGCGACATCCTAGCGAATGGTGCTTCGGAGTGGTGCATTTTAAGTGCCGAAAATCGCCGTCCGTTAAGAATAGAAAGTGATGTGTTTTCGGGTGGTAGGCAGTATATCACCGAGCAGTCTGGCGCTGGTGATTTCACTCGCTTTCGTGCAGAAATTTCGGAGAGTGATTTTTGCTATGAACGCGAAATCACCGATGCAGATATTGACGCAAATCATCACACCAACAATAAAAAATATACCGAAATGGTGCTCGAATGCTTTAGTGATGAATATTTAAATAGTAATCCAATATCGGTTTACGAGCTGCATTTCGTTAAAGAAACGATGCTCGGCGAAAAAATCAGAATATATAAAACCAAAACCGAGCAGGAAGTGTTAGTTACAGGCATTTCCGGCGGTAATGTAGTGTTTAGAGCAGGAATGGAGTTTTTAAATGGCAAGAACTAAACTAATCGACCGTCTTTTACCGGATTATACAAACGGCGAAGAGGTTTTTAATATGGTAACCCATATTGTGGGTGGTGGCTTTGGGGTTATATATTGTGCGCTTTGTGTGATATTTTCAGCCCTTAAAGGTAATGCATGGGCGGTAGTTTCCTCGGCTATATATGGCGGTAGCGTAATCGCTCTTTTCACAATGTCAAGCGTGTATCATGGCGTTCGTCATACCACCGGTAAAAAGGTGCTGCAAATTATCGACCACTGTACAATTTATTTTATGATTGCAGGTACATATACTCCTTTAATGCTGTGCCTTTTGCGGCCAATAGCTCCTGTAGCCGCTTGGGTAACCTTTGGCGTGGTATGGGGAATTTCAGCATTGGCTATTACACTAAATGCCATTGACCTTAAAAGCTACAATGTGTTTTCTATGATTTGCTATATAGGGCTCGGCTGGTGCGTCATTTTCACAATTAAGCCGGTTTATCGGGCTTTAACCCCTGCAGGCTTTTTCTGGCTGCTGCTCGGCGGTGTGTTATATACACTTGGTGCTGTGCTCTATGGGCTTGGTGTGAAGATTAGATATTTCCATTCTATATTCCATATTTTCGTGGTGCTTGCCAGTGTGGCGCATTTCGTTTGCATATTCTTTTTTGTGATATAAAGGAGACTAGTATGAGTGTTTTCGAGCTTTTTTTATTAGCTGTAGGGCTTTCTATGGATGCCTTTGCAGTAGCTGTTTGCAAAGGGCTTGCTGTTCAGAAATTAAAACCCAGCCACAGCCTTTTGTGTGGCGCTTGGTTTGGCTCTTTTCAGGCACTGATGCCGCTTATAGGATATTTTGTGTTTGTGGCGGTAAAGAGCTATATCGAGAATATCGACCATTGGGTAGCGTTTGTTTTGCTTGCGTTTCTCGGCGGTAAAATGATTAAAGAGGCGTTCTGCGGCTGCGATGACGAGGGGACAGATGCTTCCTTCGCGGTTAAAACCATGCTTGTTATGGCTTTGGCTACCAGCATTGATGCTTTGGCGGCAGGAATAACCCTGGTGTTGCCGGGTGTTAATATATGGATTGCGATGCTGTTTATCGGCGTTATTACCTTTGTGCTGTCTGCTGTCGGTGTAAAAATAGGCAATGTTTTTGGTGCAAAATATAAAAGCAAGGCAGAACTCGCAGGTGGTATTATTTTAATACTTATCGGTGTTAAAATTTTGTTGGAGCACACAGGAATTATTAGTTTTTAAGGCTTGATAAAATACATATAATGTGTTATACTTTTTTTGCAGTAAAAATTTGGAGGGTACCAAATGTTAGATATTAGATTTGTAAGGGAAAATCCCGAAGCAGTAAAGGAAAATATTAAAAAGAAGTTTAAAGACAGCAAGCTGCCTTTGGTTGATGAGGCTATTGAGCTCGACAGAAAAAAGCGTGCTGCCAATGCAGAGGCAAATGAGCTTCGTGCAAACCGCAATAAGTTGAGTAAGGAAATCGGCGTTCTTATGTCGCAGGGCAAAAAGGACGAGGGTATGGCTCTGCGTGCCGAGGTTAACCGTCAGGCCGATCGTCTAAAGGAGCTTGAGGAGCTTGAAAATAAGTACGAAAAGGCTCTAACAGAAACAATGATGAAAATCCCCAATATTGTGGACGAGTCTGTTCCTGTTGGCCGCGATGACAGCGAAAATGTTGAGGTTCAGTGCTTCGGCGAAAAAACTGTTCCGAATTTTGAAATTCCGTACCATACCGATATTATGGCTGCCTTTGCAGGCATCGATAAGGAGGCTGCAGGTAGAGTAGCTGGCGAGGGCTTTTACTATCTTATGGGCGATATCGCTCGACTTCACTCGGCAGTTCTTTCCTATGCGCGCGATTTTATGATAGATAAGGGCTTTACCTATTGCATCCCGCCCTTTATGATTCGCTCAAATGTAGTAACCGGTGTTATGAGCTTTGAGGAAATGGATGCGATGATGTATAAAATAGAGGGAGAGGACCTTTATTTAATCGGTACAAGTGAGCATTCCATGATAGGTAAGTTTATCGATACTATTACTCCCGAAGCAGCATTGCCTTTAACGCTTACGAGTTATTCGCCCTGCTTCCGCAAAGAAAAGGGAGCACACGGTATCGAGGAGCGCGGTATTTACCGCATTCATCAGTTTGAAAAGCAGGAAATGATCGTTATCTGCAAGCCCGAGGAGAGTATGGACTGGTTTCACAAAATGTGGAGCTACTCGGTTGAACTGTTCCGTTCAATGGACATACCTGTTCGCACACTCGAGTGCTGCACCGGCGACCTTGCCGATTTAAAGGTTAAATCCTATGATGTTGAGGCTTGGAGCCCCAAGCAGCAGAAGTATTTTGAGGTTTGCTCTTGCTCGAATCTCGGCGATGCCCAAGCTCGTCGCCTCGGTATTCGTGTTAAGGGTGAGGATGGCAGCAAATATTTGGCTCACACCCTCAATAATACCGTTGTAGCACCGCCCAGAATGCTCATCGCTTTCCTTGAAAATAACCTTTCCTTTGATGGCGAAAAATATAGAATCAGCATTCCCGAGGCACTCCGTCCTTACATGGGTGGAAAAACCGAAATTGTTTCAAAATAGTATTATTTTTACGGCGCAGATTTAAATCTGTGCCGTTTTTGCATTATTTTGTCATAGAATAATGCGAAAAATGCTTAAAATTAAGAATATTTTTCTTTAAACCCCTTGTATAATTTTCTAAAATCTGCTATTATATTAACATATTATACAATCTATGTTGGAGGTGGCAGTTTTGTATTATTTGGCTATTGATATCGGCGCATCAAGCGGTCGCCATATTTTAGGCAGTATAGAAAACGGAAAGTTGGTTCTCGAGGAGATTTACCGCTTCGAAAACGGAATGGAAAATAAAGACGGTACTCTCGTTTGGGATATCGATAAGCTTTTTTCAAATGTATTGGCGGGTATTGCCGAGTGCAAGAAAATCGGTAAAATTCCTGCTAGTGTGGCTATCGATACTTGGGGTGTTGATTATGTACTGCTCGATAAAAACTTAAATGAAATTATGCCTGCCGTTGCCTATCGCGATTCCAGAACAGAGCAGTCGTTAAAGGCAGTGCAGGAGATTATATCTCAAGCCGAGCTTTATAGCAAAACAGGCATTCAGCAGCAGAATTATAACACCATTTATCAGCTCTATGCCGATAAGCTGTCGGGCAAGCTTGAGAATGCCGAGCATTTTCTTATGATGCCTGAGTATCTTTCCTTTAAATTAACGGGTGAGATAAAAAGGGAATACACCAATGCATCAACTACCAACCTTGTAAATGCTGTTTCAAAGGATTGGGATTTTGAAATTATAAATAAGCTGGGTCTGCCGGAGCGTATTTTCGAGCCGCTTCAGATGCCGGGTACGGTGGTAGGTGAGCTTCGGGACGATATAGCAAAGCAGGTAGGATTTAACACCGAGATAGTGCTTTGCCCCTCGCACGACACCGCTTCAGCCGTTGCGGCCTGCCCGATAGATAACGAGAGCGTTTACATATCTTCGGGTACTTGGAGCCTTATAGGCGCAGAGAACGATTATCCCGTGTTAAGTGAGGAGGCTTTGAAAGCCAACTTCACTAACGAGGGCGGTATAGAATATAAATTCCGCTTCCTTAAAAACATAATGGGTATGTGGCTTTTCCAGAATATTCGAAAGAATATCGATAAAGCCCTAACCTACGATGAAATGATGCATTTAGCCGAGGAAAGCAGCTTTTGTGAACTTGTAGACCCCAACGACCAGCGGTTTTTAGCACCTGAAAATATGGTGGAGGCTGTGCGCGAGGCGCTAGGAAAGCCTGAATTGCCGCTTGGCGATGTGCTTGCTTGTGTTTATAATTCTTTGGCACATAGCTATGACCGCGCCGTTAAGGAAATAGAGACTATCAGCGGCAAAGCGATAAAGGCTATAAACATAGTAGGCGGCGGCAGCCGAGATATGTATCTCAACCGCTTAACCTCAAAGGTAACCGGTAAAAAGGTAATTATCGGCCTAATGGAGGCAACGGCGACAGGCAATTTGATATCACAGATTATGTATAAAAACAATATGAAGCTCTGCGAAGCCCGCGAGCTGATTAAAAATACATTCAATGTTAATGAGGTGAAGTAATGAGCAGATATTTAGAAGCTAAAGAAATTTATGCAAAGCTTGGTGTAGATACCGATAAGGCTATAGAAACACTTAAAAATGTTCCCGTAAGCCTGCACTGCTGGCAGGGAGACGATGTTCGCGGCTTCGATCAAAAGATCGATGCATTGTCGGGCGGAATTCAAACAACAGGTAATTACCCCGGTCGTGCCAGAACTCCTGAGGAGCTTATGGCAGATATTGATGAGGTATTAAAACTCTGCCCCGGCAAGGTTAAGCTTAACCTGCACGCTTGCTATGCTATTTTCGATGACGAGAACGGCGGCTGGGTAGACCGCGATAAAATCGAGCCCAAGCACTTTAAAAAGTGGGTAGATTTTTGCAAGGAAAGGGGAATGGGCTGCGATTTTAACCCCACCTTCTTTTCACATCCCAAGTGCGACCCGCTAACTCTTTCGAGCCCCAATGAGGAAACAAGAAATTTCTGGATAGAGCACGGAAAGGCTTGTATCAGAATTTCCGAATATTTCGCTAAAGAGCTCGGCGAGCCCTGCGTTATGAATATCTGGACAGGCGACGGCTTTAAGGATATCCCCGCCGATAGAATGGGTCCGCGTGTTCGATATAAAGAGTCTATCGACGCAATTTTATCCGAGCCTTTTGATTTTGAACTCGTTAAACCTTGTGTTGAATCAAAGGTTTTTGGTATTGGTGTTGAAGCCTATACAGTAGGCAGCGCCGAATTCTCGCTTTCCTATGCGGCAGGAAACCGTGATAAGTGCATTCCGCTTATGGATAATGGTCACTATCATCCGACCGAGGTTGTGTCGGATAAGATCCCCGCATTACTTGCGTTTTTCCCCGAGATTGCGCTTCATGTAACCCGCCCCATTCGTTGGGACTCCGACCATGTGGTGCTGCTTGATGATGAAACCAAGGAAATTGCCAAAGAGATTGTTCGCTGCGGCGGCCTTTCCGGAAGTGTAAAAATAGCGCTCGATTATTTTGATGCTTCCATTAACCGCATTTCAGCTTGGACCGTAGGATTCCGTAACTTCCAAAAGGCACTTTTAATGGCACTTTTAACGCCGTCCGAGGCGCTTGCAAAGCTGCAGGACAATGCTAATTGGACAGAGCTTATGGTGCGTGCTGAGGAGCTTAAAACTTTGCCGTTCGGAGATGTTTGGGCAGAGTATTGCGCGCGCGAAAACAAGCCACTCGACGGTGAATGGTTTGAGTCTGTTCAGAAATATGAAATGGAAGTTTTATCTAAAAGATAGGGGGATAATAAAATGAAAGATATTTTAACAGCGCCCTTTGTAAGGGAAATGATGGCAACAACTGCTAATATGTACCGTCTCGGTTGGGACGAGCGTAACGGCGGTAATATCAGCTATATGCTCGAAACCGAGGAGGTAGCTGAATATTTGGATTTAGACAATGTAATTCGTACAATTCCTACAGGCTTTGATGCAACAGAGCTTATCGGAAAAATCTTTATTGTAACAGGCACAGGTAAATACTTCAAAAATGTAGAGGTAGACCCCGAAACAAATTTAGGTATTATCCGTATAGCAAAGGACGGCACAACAGCCGAGCTTTTGTGGGGCTATAAGGATGGCGGACGCTTCACAAGTGAGCTTCCCGCTCATTTAATGAGCCATATGGTAAGACTTAAAAAAGACCCCAAGCATCGCGTAGTAATGCACACTCATCCTACTTATACACTTGCTATGACACACATCCACGAATTAGATGATAAAAAATTCACCCACACAATCTGGGAAATGTGCACCGAGTGCATAGTGGTTTTCCCCGACGGTATCGGAGTGCTTCCTTGGATGGTTTGCGGTAACAACGAAATTGGTGTTGCCACAGCCGAAAAGATGAACGATTATCGTTTAGTTGTATGGGGCTTGCACGGTATCTACGGTGCAGGTAGGGATATGGATGAAACCTTCGGTCTTATCGAAACAGTTGAAAAGGCAGCGCAGCTTTATATGCTAACTGCTCACATGCCGCATGTTAACACCATTCTCGATCCCGAGCTCAAGGCAGTTGCTGATGCATTCGGTCTTGATTACCGCAAGGATTTTCTTAACCTATAATTAAATATTTTAATAAAGGAGTTTTTCACAATGGCAAACAGATTTGTACTTAACGAAACAAGCTATCACGGCAAGGGCGCGATTAACGAAATCGCAACCGAGGTTAAAGCACGCAGCTTCAAAAAATGCTTCGTATGCTCCGACCCCGATCTTATCAAGTTCGGTGTTACCAAAAAAGTAACCGATATTCTTGATAATGCAGATATCGCTTATGAAATTTACAGTGATATTAAACCCAACCCAACAATTGAAAATGTTCAGAACGGCGTTGCTGCATTTAAGGCTAGTGGTTCTGACTGCATCATCGCTATCGGCGGTGGCTCATCTATGGATACTGCAAAGGCTATCGGTATTATTATCGAAAACCCCGAGTTTGCTGATGTTCGCTCTCTTGAGGGCGTTGCACCCACAAAGAATAAGTGCACCCCCATTATCGCAGTTCCCACAACAGCAGGTACTGCAGCAGAGGTTACTATCAACTATGTTATTACCGATGCTGAAAACAACCGCAAGATGGTTTGTGTAGATGTTCACGATATCCCCGTTGTTGCTGTTGTTGACCCCGATATGATGGCTTCTATGCCCAAGGGTCTTACCGCAGCTACCGGTATGGATGCTCTTACCCACGCTATTGAAGGCTATATCACCAAGGGAGCTTGGGAGCTTTCCGATATGTTCCACATTAAGGCTATTGAAATCATCGCAAGAAGCCTTCGCGGAGCAGTAGCAAATACCGATGAGGGTAGACTTGATATGGCTCTCGGTCAGTATGTTGCAGGTATGGGCTTCTCGAATGTTGGTCTTGGTATTGTTCACTCAATGGCTCACCCGCTCGGCGCTCTTTATGACACTCCTCACGGTGTTGCAAACGCTATCATTCTTCCCACAGTTATGGAATATAATGCTCCCGCAACAGGCGAAAAGTACCGCGATATAGCTATTGCTATGGGCGTTAAAGAGGCTGCTAATATGTCTATCGAGGATGCTCGTAAGGCAGCTATCGAGGCTGTTAAGCAGCTCTCCATCGATGTTGGCATTCCTGCCGACCTTAAAGAAATTGTTAAGGCAGAGGATATCGATTTCTTGGCACAGTCTGCATTTGATGATGCTTGCCGTCCTGGCAACCCGATGGATACAAGTGTTGAGGAGATCAAGGCTCTCTACTTGAAGCTTTGCTAGGTAAAGATTATGGAGAAAAAAGATTATTTATCGCCCGATCTCGAGATAACCGAGATACCGAATGCAGATATTATAACAACCAGCTCCGATATGGACGAGGGTGAGTATTCACCCACTTATCCGCTTTAATTTAAATGCAGACTGCTAAAGCAGTCTGCATTTTTTTATGTTGCAAAAAGAGAAAAAGTAATGTATAATAGAATCATAAATTTTACGTCTATTGGAGGTTAGTTATGAAAAAATTGTTATATTGCTTGTTAGCACTATTAATTTCGCTTTCTCTTGTGTTTGCTTTTAGTGGCTGCAAAGGTAAGGAGAATGATAATTCTTCAAATCTTGGTGGCGAGCAGATTGTAGGCGGCGAGGAAAATCCCGGCAACGGAAATACTGAAGTGGAGACTCCCGAAATCGGTGGCTCTGCATCTCAAGGCGCAACCACACCTTCCGATGGAACAGGCAGTGGAAATACCACCGTTTCGCCCGATACCCCTACCGATAATACACAGAGTGGCGCGGGGAACAATACCCCACCCGCTGGACCATCAAGCGGCAATGACGGCGCACAGGGTAACCAAGGTGGCGAGCAGGGCAGCCAAGGCGGAAATGAGGATAACGGTAATAACGGTAGTGGCAGTGCAGGCGGCGACGAAATTATACCCACAAATCCTTCTGATGGATATTCCGGTACATATCCTCTTTAAAAATGAAAAGATTAGTCAGTTTATTTTTAGTTGTAACGCTGTCTTTCTCTCTTGCGGCATGCAAATCCACCACAAGTAACGAACCCGAACCCGCTGTTCCCGAAAAAACCGTTTATGAAAAGACAGTGGAGGTTATAGGCTCTCCAGAAACCGAGCCTATAAGTCAAAATCCATTTTGCCATATATTAAGGGTTAAGGATACAGGTGTTCAGGTAAGATATATTGAAATTGAGGGCGTAAGTAAAGGTGAGCAGGTTAATATAATGCAGCTCACCGATATGCATTTCAACTCTCTTAATGAGCGCGACCGGCAAGAGAATAATCCGGTGGTTATGAGTTCTTATGAAAACCGCGAATATTGTCGAGATGGGGTAACCGTTCCTAAAACTCAAGCGGTGCTGGATTATGCAAAGTATTATGATGCTGTTGTAGCAACGGGAGATAATATCGATTATCTTACCTATGGCTCACTTGAACTATTAAAAGAAAATTTATTCGATAAAATCGATAAGCTTTTAGTCTGCCTCGGAAACCACGAGGCAACAAGACAAATGACGGGAACTGTAGCCGACCCAACAACACTTGAATCCCGTCTGGAAATTTTAAAGAAATATTGGAATCACGATTTACATTACGCTTCATTGCTAATTAAGAACCGTGTTTTGCTTATTCAGATGGATAATAGCCGAGGTAAATATTTAAGCGGACAGGCCGAGCAGCTCGAAGCCGACATTAAAAAGGCGCGCGAGCAGGGGCTTACTGTGCTTATATTCCAGCATATACCACTATCAACCCGAAATCCAAAGGATAGCTATATAATGCCTCTGGTCTTAAGTGGCACAATTCACGGCGAGAATTTTTATTCAAAGCAAATCGGCGCTGTCGGCTCTAATTTAGATAGTGCTACTAAAAAAGTGTATAATTTAATCACAACCAATGCTGACGTTATTCGCGGTGTGTTCTGCGGACATCTTCACTATGATTTTCTGGTTGAAATCCCCGCAACCTATGAAAGGGACGGTATCAAAACCGAAACTGTTATACCGCAGGTAGTACTCAACCAAGCGTTTAATACTAACGGTCATTTTTTATCAATAACTGTTAAATAGAGGTGTAATATGAAAAAAACTTTAAGCATAATCTTGTGCTTGTTTTTAGTGTTTTCACTTGCAGCCTGCGGCGGCAATAATGAAAACAGCGGTGGTGAAAATCCATCTGTAGATGTTGGAGCTAATAACAGCAGCTCTAATAATACCGGCGGAGATTTTGATGGCAGCAGTATATCAGGGGAAGCACTTTATGCCAATGTTTTAAAAGCTCTTGGTAACCCAAAGGTTACAAAAGTGGTTGGCAGCGAGGCAGACCCCAGCACCCATATGTTCCGTATTGATGAAAATGGAGTGCAGGTGCGTTATATAGGCATCAAGGCGCAGAAGCCGGGTGAGACAGTAAATATAATGCAAGCAACCGATTTTCATTTTAATAAAATGAGCGACCGCGATAATGCAGAGCAAAATCCCGCTATAATGGATACCCGAAAATATCGCAAGGGCTTCCGCGATGAGTCTACCGTTCCAAATGCAAAAAGAGTGATAGAAATCGGCAAAAAATTTGATGCAGTTGCTTTGACAGGCGATAATATTGACTATCTTACTTGGGGTTCGCTCGATTTAATCAAAGAGCATATTTGGGATGTGCTTGGAGATAAGGTTATAATGCCCCTTGGCGGACACGATGCAACACGCGTTATGGAGAGCTATGTTAAGGATAATACAACTCTTGAATCGCGTTTCGATATTTTGCAGTCAGGCTGGCAGCACGATGTTCATTATTCAAATAAAATAGTTAAAGACCGTGTAATGCTAGTTCAGCTCAATAATGGTCAAAGCAAATATTACGGCACACAGGCTGAAAAGCTTGCTGCAGATATTAAGTATGCTAGAGAAAACAATCTTGTAATTCTTATTTTCCAACACGAGCCCGTTGCCACGGGAGATACTGCTCAAGCGCGTGTTGTGCCAATTACCGGTGGAAATAATTACGAAAATTTTTATAAAAATTATATAGGCGGTAGCAAATCCAATTCAGATGATGTTACAAAAAAAGTATATAATCTCATAACAAACAATGCTGATGTTGTTCGTGGCGTGTTTGCAGGTCATCTGCACCAAAATTATTATACCGAAATTAAGGCGACCTACGAAAAGGACGGCGCCAAGGTTAATGCCGTTATTCCGCAAATAGTTCTTCAAACCGCGACATCGGCAGAGGGCTATATAACAGTAATTAATATTGAGTAAAAGAAAATCCAAAGAGTTTTTACTCTTTGGATTTTTTAACTTGACAATTCATCTCATTTAGGGTAAAATAATATTGTTGGTCTATTGGTTGTTGCACGAAGTGCGGCTGCCATAAATAGAATATGTTAATATGCGGGTGTGGCGGAATTGGCAGTTTTCGGCCGCGCGCTCGCAGCGCGAGAAACAGCGCGGGCAGAAAAAACGAAACGGTCGAAATTTTAAGCCGCTCCAAGGCTTAAAAAATTTCGGGCACCGTAGGTGTTGCACGAAGTGCGGCTGCCATAAATAGAATATGTTAATATGCGGGTGTGGCGGAATTGGCAGACGCACTAGCCTTAGGAGCTAGCGCTCACGCGTGCAGGTTCAAGTCCTGTCACCCGCACCAAAAATCCTCATTCGTAAGAATGGGGATTTTACATTTTCACTTTTCACTATTCTCTTTTCACTATTCTCTGCGGTTTTGCATAGAGGATTTTTGTAAGTAATAAGTAATAGTGAATAGTGAAGAAGTTCGGTGTCTGCTTCGCAGACGAATTTATAGGATTTCGTGAAATGCCAATTTTGGCAATTTCTTTTTTTATAATCTCTACCTCGCGTTTAAGGTTGATTATGAACACTTGCACCAAATTCCGAATTCGACCTAACGGTCGGGTTCGGAATTTTAGTTTTTATATAGGAGTTAAACTTTATAAAAGTAGTTGCTTTGAAATTGCGTTTAGCAAAATTCGCCAAAAATACATTGAAATTTAGGTGCTTTTAGTTTATAATATATACATAATAATAAAGGTGGTGTCCATTATGAACGAAAAAATCGTAATAACAATAGGCAGACAGTACGGTAGCGGCGGTCATCAGGTTGCACGCGAGCTATCAAAAATGCTTGGCATTAAGATGTATGATAAAGAGATTATTGATTTGGCCGCAAAGGAGAGTGGAATTAGCGAGAAAATCCTAAAAGCATATGATGAAAAGCCAACAAACAGCTTTTTATATTCCTTGTCGCTTGGGGCATATTCTTTTGAAAATTCGTTACTTGGTACTCCCTCAATTCCGCTTGTAGATCGCGTTTTTGCGGCGCAGGCTAATATAATTAAGGATATCGCCGAAAAGGAATCCTGTATTTTTGTCGGTCGCTGCGCTAACAGTATTTTGGCTGACAGACCAAATGTGTTGTCTGTATTTATCCATACCGACATCGAGCGCAGAATTGATCGTATTTGCGAGTATGAAAACATTTCGCGCGCCGAGGCATCGAGTATTATTCGCAATGCCGATAAAAAGAGAGCCAGCTATTATAATTATTTTTCTGATCTTAAGTGGGGCGATGCTACAGCATATGATTTGTGTATTGATTCCCGCATAGGTATTGAAAATGTAGCAGAGGTAATTAAGCTATTTATTGAGCATAATAATGCGCTGTAAATTTAACAGAATCGCCCTTTTTCCGTAGAATGTATTATGGAAAGAGGGTGTTTTTTTGCGTAAAAAGGGTAGAATGCGTGTGCGGCTTGCCGTAGTTTGTATGGCACTTTCGGTGCTTATAGTGCTTTTCTGTGTCTCAAGCATTAGCATCAGGAAAACTGTTGCTGAATATGCCGAAGAGCAGGCAACAACGCTGCTTTTTAATGCCGCTAATGAGGCTGTTGGCGAATGTTTAGCTGAAAGCGAAATTACATATAAGGATATTGTCCATCTTTCAACAAACGAAAATGGCGATATAAGCTCTCTGGAAATTGATGTTGTTAAAATTAATCAGCTTAAAAGTGCGGTAAGCTCGCGTATTGCGGCAAAGACAACGGAAGAAGAAAGGTATACATTGGCTGTGCCGATGGGTACTCTATTCGGAAATGAATACACTTTAGGTGTTGGACCTCAAATTAAGTTTAGAATGCAAATGGTATCAACTGTTATAACCGATTATGAAAGTAATTTTTATGCAGCGGGTATAAATCAGGTACTGCACCAGATTATAATAAAAATTAAAATTAACGGGTTTGTTATAATTCCTTGGTATAAAACGCCGTTTAACCTTGACACCAGTATTATAGCGGCACAGACGGTGTTGGTTGGAGTAACACCCGATGCCTACACCAATGTTATTGAAAATTATAATCGTGGTGAGGACGGTTTGGTAGGCGATATATTTGATTATAGTGCTTCCAAATAATTTTGAAAAAGTTTCGCAAACAGAATTATTTAAATGGTATTAGTTGTGTTATGAAGCCTTAAACAAAGTAATCTCTTATAAATCAACCGAGGCGTTGCAGGGGAATGGAAGTGTTAAAGTTATAACATTAAAAAAATAACCCCAAAGTGTCAAGCACTTTGGGGGTTATTTTATATTACATTCAGAACAGCATCAACCGAGTAATTATTTAATTCACCAAGCTTATTGATAAGTTCTTTTTCAACCGCTTCATTTGTTATGAAAACGATTTCGTTGGCGACTGCGTTGTTAAGTAGCTGAACATCGCCGAACAGTGCTTTAATTTTATCGGCAGCAGCATTGTCGGTGCCCTTAAGCTTAACATAAAGCCTTGTAACCAGATTTTCCTTTGCCTCAACAAAATTTTCTGATGAGTCTTCCCAATATAAATACTTTCTCGCGGTTAAGTGCTTTGCGCAGTCAACAATATCGGCCACAACAGCGCTGGCTGTAGGCAGCTTGCCTGCGCCCTTACCATAGAAGAAGGTATCACCAACAGCGTTGCCACAAACAGTAACCGCGTTGTAAACATCGCGAACACCCGCTAACATATTATCCTTGCATACAAGGGCGGGGTAAACTGTTGCTGCGATTTTACCGTTTTCAAGGTCTTTAGCATGGGCGATAAGCTTTATAACATAGCCCAGCTTATCGGCATATTCAACATCATCTAAAGTAATGTTGGTAATACCGTTTGTAGAAACATATTCGGGATACACATGCTTGCCAAATGCAATAGATGCTAAAATGCAAATTTTGCGGCAGGCATCGTGTCCTAAAACATCGGCATCGGGAATGCGCTCGGCATAGCCCAAATCCTGCGCTAGCTTCAGCGCATCCTCAAAGCTAAAGTTGTCGCAAATCATTTTGGTTAAAATGAAGTTTGTTGTACCGTTTAGTATACCGAAGATTTCGGTTATTTTATTAGCAGAAAGGCACTGTGAAAGCGGTCGAAGAATTGGTATACCGCCACCAACGCTGGCTTCAAACAAGAAATTTACATTCTTATCTCTGGCAATACGAAGCAGCTCTGCGCCTTTAGTAGCAACAAGCTCTTTATTAGAGGTTACAACGCTTTTTCCAGCCTCCAAGCAGCGCTTAACAAAGGTATAAGCCGGCTCTAAACCGCCCATAGCCTCGGCTACGATTTGCACATCGTTATCATTTACGATATCCTCAAAGTTCTTGGTGAATTTATCGCTGTAGGAAAGTCCTTCAAATTCACGCAGATCCAGAATATGCTTAATATTAATTTCGGTTTTTGCGTTTTTTGTTATTATATCGCGGTTGTTTAGTAATACCTCGGCAACGCCCGAGCCTACAACACCGTGGCCCATAACTGCAACATTTACCATCAGTAATCATCCTTTGCAGTGAATTTTTATTATAGTTTATCATAAAAAAATCAATAATTCAATAGTTTTTAATATAATTTAGCTTTTAAGAGAAACTAAAAAGGAGTAAGCCGGAAAAGAGGGATATTGTTGGAGGAAAATTCTCGCAGCAAATTTTTGATAAATGTAGCCTACTACCTAGTAATCATAGGTATTATTTACTTGATTTATAAGTACCTTTTGGCGGTTTTACTACCATTTATAGCGGCGGTAGCGGTGGGCTTTTTAGCGCAGAAACCCGCCGAAACGGTTTCGAAAAAACTGAACGCCCGAAACCGTACTGTTGCTGCGCTTTTAGCGCTCTTTATTTACCTTGTGCTGGGTGTTGGACTCACTTTAATTATAGTTTATGGGATTTCCTCAATACAGAGCGTTACGGGCAACATCAGCTCGCTTATAACGCTGGCTGCCGAAAAGGCAGCGGCATTTTCTAACCGTTTCAGCAGTATTACTGCAGCATTACCTGAACAGCTTCAAGGAGTGCTTAATAATTTGCCGCAAAACATCGCCGAAAAGGCGGCGGCATTACTTGCAAGCTTTGCTTCGGACGCTGTTTCCTTTGCTGCTAAAATCGTGCCATCCTTCTTTTTTGGACTTATAATAGCGGTTATGGCAAGTGTTTATTTTGCACGCGATTTCGGGGCAGTACGACACTTTTTCCTGTCGGTAACCCCCGAAAAATACCATAAAAGTATAATAAAAATTAAAAAAATTCTCTTTAAAAACATTTTAGGAATGCTAAAGGGGTATGGCACTCTGTGCATTATAACATTTTTAGAGCTGTCTATAGGCTTTTTGATAATAGGTGTTAAAAATCCGTTTTTTTATGCCGCGGTAATTTCGCTTGTCGACGCTCTGCCCGTGCTTGGGGCGGGAATTGTGCTTGTTCCTTGGGCGGTCATAGCTATTATAGCAGGAAATATAAAGCTTGGCATTATGCTAGCTGTACTCTATTTAATAACAGCAATATTGCGAAATATACTCGAACCCCGTATTTTAAGTGCAAGGCTTGGTATTCCACCGCTTTTATCCTTGCTGATAATATTTTTAGGGCTTAAGCTGTTTGGATTTTTTGGTATGCTTATCGCCTTTATAAGTCTTGTGATATTTATAGATTATTATCGCGAGGATACCCCTTAATTCCCACACCAAAAATAATGCTTTGCATAATATGTAAAAGGCATAACTTTGCCAAGAGGGGATTAAAAAATGCAAAGATACAGAGTTTCTACCGGCACTGTAACCTATGCAATAAAGGGTAGGGATATTCTTTTGAAAAACGGATACAGTGCGGCGATAGAGCGGCTTTCGGGGAGCGCCAAAATAGGCTGTGGCTACGGTATAATTTTCGGTGGAGACCCCCAAAAAGCCGAGGCGCTGCTGCGCGCGGCGAATGTAAAAATTTATGAAATTAAACAGCTTAATTAACGCAAATGTTTTAGCGTCCTCTTTCGGGTAAGGCACTGCACCGCCCGAAGGAGGTTTATTATATGGGGGATTTTATGATATATCTTGATAATGCCGCAACCGGCGGCTTTAAGCCGCCAAGCGTTATTGCGGCGGAGATAAATGCGCTTAAAAATTATAGTGTGAATGCGGGCAGAGGCGGATATCGGCGGTCTCTTGCTGCTTCGCAGAAGGTTTATGAAACAAGGCAAAAGCTTGCCGATTTTTTTGGGGCTGAAGGCAGTGAACAGGTGGCTTTTACGGCTAACTGTACCCACTCGATTAATTGCATATTAAAGGGCTTGCTGGCAGGTGGCGGGCATATAGTGATATCTGATCTTGAGCATAATGCTGTAATGCGTCCGCTTCATGCTCTTTGCAAAAACTGTGGGGTGCAGTATAGCACCGTGGAAACAAGCGGCAGTGATGAGGAAATAGCAGGTCGTTTTGCCGAAAAAATAAGGTCCAATACAAAGCTGATTTTTTCAACACACGCTTCAAATGTAACAGGAAAAATTATGCCTGTGGAGCTTATCGGCTCTGTAGCAAAAAGCCGCGGGATACCCTTTGCGGTAGATGCTGCCCAAACTGCCGGTGTAATAGAGATAAATATGGCAAAAATGAATATAGACTATTTAGCAGTGGCGCCTCATAAAGGGCTTTTTGCACCGATGGGAATAGGCGTTTTGATATGTCGGAAGCCGCTTTTATACACGGTAATAGAGGGAGGAACCGGCTCATTTTCCTCGGATTTTTCACAGCCCGACGAAATGCCCGAAAAAATAGAGAGCGGCACTGTGAATTTGCCCGCTATCTTTGCGCTAAATGCCGCGATGGATTTTGTGAAAGCGCGCGGAACCGATAACATTTATCGCCATGAATTAGCGCTTATCAAGAGGGCATATTTGGGGCTTAAGGCAATGGAAAGTGCTTTATTGTATACCGATTTGCCGATTTATAAGAAGAATGTGCCCGTTTTGAGCTTTAATGTGAAAAATAGGCATTGTGATGATGTTGCGGGGCATTTGGCAGACGCAAACATTGCTGTTCGTTCGGGACTGCACTGCGCGCCAACAGCCCATAAAACGCTTGGTACAGAGGATATCGGCACTGTGCGGGTGAGCACTGGAATTTTCAATAACGAAGCACAAATCGACTGCTTTTTATCTGTTATTAAAAAAATATAAAAAAATTAAATTTATGTGTTGATACAGCGGATATATTATGTTATTATAAATATATAAAACTATAGGAGAGCAAGAATTATGCAAACATTAGCTGCTTTTTGGAGCCAACTGCTGTATGTTATTTCAAATATTCGTATATTCGACCTTATAGATATTGCCGTTATCGCGTTTATTATCTATAAGGCTATCGAGTTTTTTAAGGAGACCCGCGCAGGTCAGCTCATAAAGGGTATTGCCGTTGTTTTTGGTGCGTACTTGATTGCCAACTGGTTTGATCTTGTAACGGTTAAATGGTTGATTCTTAAATTAACCGATTCGTTGCTTGTAGTTGCTGTAATAATTTTCCATCCTGAAATTAGAAGGATGCTTGAAAAAGTGGGCCATAGCCGCATCCCCTCACTCGGCAGGGGACAACTCTCGGATGTTGAGTACCAAGAGCAGTATTTGCGTCTTAATGAAATCTGTAAAGCAGTAAACAATATGCAGGAAAAGAAAATCGGCGCTTTGATAGTTATCGAGCGCAGAACACCGCTTGGCGAAATTGCCGATAGCGGAACCGATGTTGATGCTTCTATTTCCACTGAACTTATTCAAAATATTTTTTATCCGAAGTCTCCGCTGCACGATGGCGGTATGGTAATCCGCGGAAACCGAATAGTATCTGCCGGTTGTATTTTACCGCTCACAAGTAATAACGAGCTTAATTCGCAGCTTGGCACTCGACACCGCGCCGCTATCGGTATGAGTGAATCGTCAGATGCGGTTGTGGTTGTTGTCTCCGAGGAAACAGGTATGATATCTGTTTGCGATGGCGGAAACATAACTCGCGGTTATAATTCGGTAACTCTTAAAGAGGCGCTGATTGAAAAGCTTTATTCGCAAGACGATACCGCTAAAAAGCCGTTCTACCGCAGAACTCTTGATTTGTTGTCGGGTGTTTTCAAAAGGGCGGATAAAAACGATGGCGAGCAAACAACTACGGAAGAATAAATCGGAGAAAAAGATATGAAATTGAATTTTGATTTTTCTTTAAGAAAGATACTTGATAATAAAAAACTTGTAGTAGCCTTATCTATTGTTTTCGCTTTTGTTTTTTGGCTTGCTGTTGTAACGGGCGAAACACCCACCATTGAGAAAAACTTAACAAAGGTGTCGGTTTCTCTTGAAACTGCAGGCTCGGTTGCCAGCCAGTTAGGACTCGACGAAATAAGCGGTGTTACCGAGCAAACAGTATCGGTGAAATTAAGTGGGCCTGCCTATGTGCTTAACGGTATCGGTTCGGAGGATATAACTATATATGCTTCGGTGTCAGAGGTAACAAAGCCCGGCACATATCAGCTGATGCTATCGGCAAACAAAAAATCAATGGCAGGGGAGTATAGCGTTGTTTCAATAACACCCTCGGTTATAACAGCAACCTTCGATTATATAGATACAAAGGAATTTACAGTTATTCCTAAAATTACAGGTGTTGCAGCGGTCTCAGGTCTTGAAAAGGGCGACCCGATTATAAGCGATATCGCAAGTGCTACAATAACCGTTAAGGGACCGCGCAGCGAAATGCAGAAAATTCAGTCGGTTATAGCCTTTGCGGAAACTAATGATGTGCTTTCCGAAACAAAGTCGTATGACGGAAAAATAAGTCTGCTTGATGATGCGGGCAAGGAAATTGATTTAACGAAATTCACCTTAAGTGCTACAAAGGTTAAAATTTCACAGCCGATTCTCAAGAGCAAAACAGTGCCAATTAAGCCGACCTATATAAATGCACCCGCAGGCTATGCCGAAACACCTATCGCGGCTACACTTTCGGCTAATGATGTTACTATTGCAGGTCCTGCCGAAACTATCGACAGCCTTTCATTTATAGAGCTCGCGCCCATTGATTTCAATGAGATAACAAAGGTCAACAGCAGCTTTGATATGGAACTTGTAATCCCGAACGGCGTTACAACAATTGACCCGATAACAACGGTTAATGTTAAAATTGATGCTTCGAATTTTGCCGAAAAGAGCTTCACTGTGTCTAATATTACAGCGCAGTCAAACAGCCAAAACTTTAATGTGAGCCTTAAGAGTTCAATTAAAAATGTTAAGATGTGCGGTCCTTCAAATGCAATTCATTCAGTAAAGGCAAGCGATCTTTATGCAGTTATTGATTTAACTGACCGTAATCAGGGAGACTATATTGTAACAGTAACTATCAAGTGCGATAAGTATCCTAACATCTGGACGGTCGGCACATATCAGGCAGCCGTTAAGGTCGAATAATTTTAAGGGAGGTCGGTCGACCTCCCTTGTTACATACAAAGCACCTTTAGCATAATATGGTTTGAGGTGTTTTTATGGAAGTGATTATATATGTCTGTGCAGTGTTTTTGTTGATTATCGGTATTTCTGAAATTATTCACTCCGCAGCACTTTATCTTACACGCCCAAAGCGTATGCCAAGAAGATGCTTGCTTGTGAAACTAGATGAACTTTATGCCGAGGAGCAGGTGCTTTCGGTGTTGTGTGAGTTCAGGTGGTCTGGCAGCAAATATGCTGATAAAGCGGTGTTTTTGACAGATAATCTTGCCGAGGATAAAATAAACGAGCTAAAAAAAGAGTATAGCAGTAGCTATGCGGAATTTAAAAACGGAGTTTTATATGGAAGAGAAGAACAAGGTAACCTTTAGCGGAACGGTTGAGAGAATTACATATAAAAACGAGAGCAACGGATACACGGTGCTTACCATAACTAACGGTAGTGAGGATATCACTGCCGTTGGAATTATGCCCTATGTCTGTGAGGGCGAGTATATCAACTGCATCGGCGAGTACGTTTTGCATCCAACCTATGGCGAACAGCTTAAGGTGGACTTTTTTGAGCGCATTATTAAAGAAGATGCGGCATCCATTATGAAATATCTTGCAAGTGGCTCTATTAGAGGTGTTGGACCTGCAACCGCAAGGCGAATCGTTCAGGAGTTCGGCGATAAAAGCCTTGACATTATCGAAAACAGCCCCGAAAAACTGGTAAGAATAAAGGGCGTTTCATATGAAAAAGCTTTGGCTATCAGCGAGGCTTATAAAAATCAGTTTGGTATGCGTGAAATTCTGCTTAAATTATCGGCATTTAATGTAACTCCGCCTGAAGCGCTTAAAATTTTCAGGAGGCTTGGCACCGAGGCGGTAGCAAAAATCGAGCAAAATCCATATATTCTCTGTAGTGAGGGTATAGCCTTCCCGTTTGATAGGGTGGAGGAGATAGCAGAGTTTTATAAAATCCCCGCACAAAACAGCGAACGCGTTTTAGCGGGTGTTATCTTTGTTCTTTCTCGTAATACGCTTAATTCCCATACCTGCCTTCCGTATGATAAGCTATGTGCAGTAGCTGCAGAGCTGCTTGAGGTTGAGAAAAGCTTGGTTGAAGCAGCAATTGCTGATGCTTGCGGCAGTATGAAGCTGGTGCGTGAAGAAATCGGCGGAATTCCGTTTGTTTTTCTGCCGGATTATTATAAAAGCGAACGGTATTCTGCCGCTCGCTTAAAGGTGCTTCAGGATTATGCTGAAAAGCTTTTCGCGTTAGATGAGCTTGAAATCGATAACATAGAAAACAAGCTGAAAATAAAGTTTGCCCCACTTCAGCGTGAGGCAATAAAAGCGGCTAACAGCAGTGGTGTTTTTATTTTGACAGGCGGACCGGGTACGGGTAAAACGACAACACTTGGCGCGATAATTGAACTGTTTGAGCAGCGTGGACTTAATATTGTGCTTGCAGCACCAACGGGTCGTGCTGCGCGCAGAATAACTGAGCTCACGGGATTGCCTGCAAAAACCATTCACCGTTTGCTTGAGGCTGAATATGTTAATGAGGATGATACCCGTCAAACCTTTTGCAGAAATGATAAGAATCCACTCGACTGCGATGTACTTATCCTTGATGAAATGTCAATGGTAGATACCTTTTTGCTTGAGGGGGTATTAAGAGCCCTTCGAGTTGGCTCTCGACTTATTATGGTAGGTGATTCCAATCAGCTGCCAAGCGTGGGAGCGGGCAATGTTTTGAGTGATTTGCTTGAATTTTCAGAAGTTCCTAATGTAACCCTTAAAACTATCTTTCGACAAGCTGAAAGCAGTTTTATTGTAACCAACGCCCATAAGATAGTTGGTGGAGCTTATCCCGAATTTTCCAACACTAAAGAGTCGGACTGCTTTTTTTTGCGCACCGATTATCCTGATAATGCGGTGGGCGAAATAGCGAGCCTTGTAACCGAGAGGTTGCCTAGTGCCTACGGCTTTTCAGGTAAGGACGATATTCAAATACTTTGCCCCTCTAAAAAATTCAGTACGGGAACTGCTAATCTTAATGCGGTTTTGCAGAATGCGCTTAACCCAAGAAGTCGCAAAACCGAGGAGATGAATTTTAAGGGCGGATATATCCGCACCGGCGACAAGGTAATGCAGATTAAAAACAATTACGATATTGTTTGGGAAGCCGAGAACGGCGAAACAGGCAGCGGTGTGTTTAACGGAGACATAGGCTATGTAACGAGGGTTGAAAAACGCTTCAATTCCGTTACGGTAGATTTCGATGGAAAAAGTGTTATATATTCCGGCGAGGAGCTGGGGCAATTAGAGCTGGCATACGCTATAACCGTTCATAAAAGTCAGGGTAGTGAGTTTGAGTGTGTTATAATGCCGCTTTGTGAGGTGCCCAGTAAGCTTTGCTACCGAAATCTGCTATATACCGCCGTTACAAGGGCTAAAAAATTATTAATTGTAATAGGTGAGCCTTCGGTAATCTGCCGTATGGTGGATAACGACCGAAAGGCGTTGAGATACACAGGCTTTGGGCATTTTTTAAAAAGAAATTATGAAAATGATTAATTATATTTTGTGGTTGCTTTTCCCCTCAAGGTGTGCTAGTTGTAACACATTAATCGGCAGAAATGAGCGCTTGTGCGAAAGCTGCAACAGCAAAATCGAAAGGGTCAAAAGGCTCTGTACTGTTTGCGGCAACGATAAGCGCGGCTGCGATTGTAAATTTCGCACCTTCCATTTTGCGGGTGCAGCATCGCCGTTTTATCACGGCGAAATTTCAAAGCAAACGGTAAATAACCTTAAATTCCGCGGCAATATTGAGGTGGCAGATTTTTTGAGCGAGGAAATGACGGCTTGTGTAAAATCGGCGTTTGGAGCCGTTACATTCGATGCGGTTTTAAGCGTACCAATGCAGCGCTCAAAGAAAATATTGGTGGGCTTTAATCAAAGTGAGGTACTGGCGCGCAAAATTGCGAAGAGCCTCGGTGTGCCATATCTAAACAATCTTAAAAAGCTCAAGAAGAATAAAGCCCAACACACAATGAATTATAATGACCGTATGCGTAATATAAAGGGTGTTTATGGCTGTGAAGCAATGGACGCTGATAATGTATTGCTTGTCGACGATATTAAAACGACAGGTGCTACGCTCGATGAGTGCTCAAGGCAGATTTTGTTTGCGGGAGTGCGCAATGTTTACTGTGTAACTGCTGTTTCGAATTTCCATAAAAAACAACAGTTGAAAAAATCATAGGAATACTATATAATATAATCGGTGATATAGATGACGACTGATATTGGAGTAGATATTGGCTCCTCAAAAACAGTTATTTTTTCAAGTTCAAAAATAGTTTTGGAAAAGCCGAGCGTAGTAACGGTGGATGCCGAAACCTGGCAACCCATATATTTTGGCGATAAAGCTCTGCAGACCCTTGGCAGAACACCGGATAGTCTTGTGTGTGTTCACCCTATTAAGAACGGTACTATTGCCGACCTCGAATTGGCAGAGGCGATGCTTAAAAATTATATGGACGAGGCATTCGGACGAAAGATTTTCAAACCTCGCGTTATGGCAGCTCTGCCTACAGGCGTAACCGAGCTTCAGCATCATTCAATGGCGCAGGTTGTCGAAGCCGGTGGTGGCAGAAATGTATCGGTTATTGAAAATCCTATTGCGGTGGCTATCGGTATGGGCGTTGACTTCACCCAGCCTCGCGGCAGCCTTATAATTGATATGGGAGCAGGAACTACTGATATTGCAACCATTTCAATGGGTGGTATTGCTCAATGCGATTCATTTAAGGTTGCTGGAAACACCTTCGACGAATTGATAATTAAGTATGTCCGTAAGGAGTATGGCGTCGAAATTGGTTGGCTTACTGCTGAAAAGGTGAAAAAGCAAATCGGTACAGCGGTTAAAAGACCTGTGGAAATAGCCATAATTGCTAAAGGCAGAAATATTTACACAGGGCTTCCGCAAACGCTGGAAATAACCTCAACCGAAATGCATAGTGTAATTTCAGAGGCAGCGCATTCGATTTGTAATGCTATCAGAAAGGTGCTCGAAAAAACCGACCCGGATATTGTTGCCGATGTTATGAACGATGGCATTTATCTCACGGGTGGCACCTCGCTTATGAACGGTA
The DNA here is from genome assembly GCA_045647785.1 of Acutalibacteraceae bacterium. Lineage (GTDB taxonomy): Bacteria > Bacillota > Clostridia > Oscillospirales > Acutalibacteraceae > SIG565. The sequence goes on along the minus strand of JAZRMU010000001.1, from coordinate 599 downwards.
TGCATGAGCTGATAGAAGAATATTTCGGTGCAAAGGTACATATTGATTCCGACCCAACCCACTCGGTGGTGCGCGGTGCCGCAATAGCACTTAAAAACCCGAGCTTGCTCGGAAATGTAGATTTTCAATACCGTTCAATTAAAGAATTGGCGATTGAATAAATTCGAGCAGTATTTAATTTAGGAGGAAAATGAAATAAAAAAGTTTATATGTGTCATTTTTGCCCTTTGTTTAATATTAACTCTTTCGGCTTGCAAAAAGCAGCCCCCTGTTACTGATGATGCAGGTAGCAACAATTCCGGCGAAGCAGGCGGTATTGTTGAGGGCGGACTTGCAGGCAAGGAAGGGGAGTCCACTCCGTTCGACGATGTTGTCGGTGGTGATAACAATAACCAAACACTGGATGGCTCCGGTAGCGGAAGCAGCGGCACCTCGGGCGGCAGTCAGACCACAGCTCCTGCTAGTGGAAATGGCGACAGTGGCAATGGTGAGTCGGGCAACACCGGTAGCGGAACCCAGGGTGGCGAAAACGATAATCAAGGCAATGGAAACCAGGAGAGCGGAAACCAAGGTTCGGGTACTTCAGGCAACACCGGTCT